>CAYMHL010000135.1:4483-6404 GCA_964390205.1 uncultured Marinobacterium sp. | reverse complement strand
CCGCTGTTCCCGAAAGGCTTCATGAACGAAGTGCAGGTGATCTGTACCGTCATGTCCGCCGACAAGGTGAATGATCCGGATATCGCTGCCATGATCGGTACCTCTGCGGCGCTGGCCATCTCCGGTATTCCGTTCATGGGCCCTATCGGTGGTGCACGTGTCGGCTTCACCGAAGACCAGGGTTACATCCTCAACCCGACCTATGAAGAGCTGGCCAAGTCCGAGCTGGACATGGTCGTGGCCGGTACCAGCGATGCTGTGCTGATGGTAGAGTCCGAAGCTCAGGAACTGACCGAAGACGAAATGCTGGGCGCCGTACTGTTCGCGCACCAGGAGATGCAGGTGGCGATCAATGCCATCAACGAACTGGTTGCCGAAGCCGGCAAGCCGAAGTGGGACTGGCAGCCTGCCGCCAAGAACGAAGCCCTGATTGCTCAGGTGCGTGAGCTGGTGGGTGAGGGCATCGCCGCCGCTTATCAGGTAGCTGACAAGATGCAGCGTCAGGGTGCTCTGGCAGAGCTGCGCAGCAAGGCTGTTGAGGCCCTGTCCGGCAAGGAAGAAGGTCAGCCCTCCGACAAGGAAGTGGCCGGCATCTTCAATTCGCTGGAAAAAGAGATTGTGCGTAACCGCATCATCGATGGCCAGCCGCGTATCGACGGCCGTGACAACAAGACCGTGCGTGCCATCGACGTCGAGATCGACATCCTGAAGGGCGTACACGGTTCAGCGCTGTTCACCCGTGGTGAAACGCAGGCGATTGCCACCTGTACCCTGGGTACCAGCCGCGACCAGCAGATCATCGATGCGCTGGAAGGCGAGCGCAAGGACCCGTTCATGCTGCACTACAACTTCCCGCCGTACTCCGTCGGTGAAGCAGGCCGCATGGGTGCCACCGGTCGTCGTGAAATCGGCCATGGCCGCCTGGCTCGCCGCGGTGTGGCGGCGGTACTGCCGACCCAGGAAGAGTTCCCGTACACCATCCGTATCGTGTCCGAGATCACCGAATCCAACGGCTCCAGCTCCATGGCGTCTGTCTGTGGTGCCTCCCTGTCCATGATGGACGCGGGTGTACCGCTGAAAGCGCCGGTGGCCGGTATCGCCATGGGCCTGGTAAAGGAAAACGACCGCTTTGCCGTACTGACCGATATCCTGGGTGACGAAGACCACCTGGGCGACATGGACTTCAAGGTTGCCGGTACCGAAGCAGGCGTGACCGCGCTGCAGATGGATATCAAGATCACCGGTATCACCGAAGAGATCATGGAAATCGCGCTGGAGCAGGCACACGAAGCGCGCAAGCACATCCTCAAAGAGATGGCCAAGGTCATCGGCTACGCGCGTCCTGAACTGCCGGACAATGCACCGGCCATGCAGCTGATCAAGATCAACCCGGAGAAGATCCGTGATCTGATCGGCAAGGGCGGCGCGACCATCCGTGCGCTGACCGAAGAAACCGGCGCCATGATCGACATCGAAGATGACGGTACCGTCCGCATCTACGCCGACGACAAGGCCAAGGGCAAGGCTGCGCTGGATCGCGTCAACGCGATCACGGCTGAAGCCGAGATTGGCAAGATCTACGAAGGCAAGGTTGTGCGTATCGAAGAATTCGGTGCGTTCGTTAACATCCTGCCGGGCAAGGACGGTCTGGTCCACATCTCCCAGATCGCCAAAGAGCGCGTCAACAAGGTGACCGACTTTATCAACATGGACGATGTGGTGAAAGTGAAGGTGCTGGACGTAGACGTTCGCGGCCGTATCAAACTGTCCATGAAGGACATGGAGGCGGACGACGCCGTTTCCTGATCCCGCTGATCACTGTGCCTTAACACCCAGCCCCTGCCGGTCCGCCGCCAGGGGCTGTTTTATGTTCAGGATCAACGGTATGCCGCGGGGCGGCCTTCCGCGGGCGCATGGAGGC
>CAYMHL010000135.1:0-4383 GCA_964390205.1 uncultured Marinobacterium sp. | reverse complement strand
GCGCAGGAGCGGCGCTTAGTGGAAGTCAGGCCGGCTTGTCGTCGGCTTTCATCACGCAGTAGATGCGATAGGCGTAAATGGTCGGCAGGACGCCGAGGAACTGAATGACCAGAGATACCAGCATCATCGCGCCCTGCTGTCCCTGCAGCATCTGCCCGATGAGGGTTTCTGCCAGCAGCAAAACACCGAAAATCAGTGCCAGTCCCTGCAGCAGGGGCCAGAAGAAATCGCTGGTTTTGTTCCAGCTGGCTTTAATGGCGTCTACCGGTCCCATCCCTTCCATCACACAGTAAAACTCGGCAAAGGCCAAACGAACGCCGATATAGATGCCCGGTATGATCAGCAGTACCAGGCCGAACGAGATCGCCAGTACGGAGAGAATATAGGTGACCAACAGACGCCCCCAGCAGGCCAGGCTCAGGCCCAACGCGCGGCCTGCCGCCAGTGGTGTGCCCTGCAGGACCGACTGCAGGTAGAGCAGGGTGGCGCCCCAGTAGATCGGCATCAGTGTCAGGTCCAGTGCCGAGCTGATGAACAGGTTGCGCTGTACCAGCTCCATGGGCAGGTCTTCGGCGGTGTCGGGCAGTTGCTGGATCAGCTGAAACTGCACGAACGCCAGGATCGCCAGGAAGGGCAGCTGGATCAGGGCCAGTCGATGGAGATGGTTACGGAAGAAAAACAGACTTTGGCGAAGGTAATCGAAGCTCATGGGCGTCCCTGAGACTGAGGGTTAATCGGTTTGCGCAGTCGCACCAGTTTGAACTGGCCACTGTCCAGAGAGGTGTGGATATCTCTGAACAGACCGGCGGCCTTGCGCTCCAGCGGAATGTGCTGGTTGACCACGAAACAGGCGGTTCCGTTCACGGCGAGCAGACGTCGGGCAGCCTCCAGAAAGCGGTCGGTCAGATCGCCGTCGACGGAAAAACCGCTGTGAAACGGCGGGTTGCAGACCAGAACATCGAATCCGGGTTGTAGACGATCACCGGCATTGGCCGCAATCACTTCGGCCTGCTCAAGACCTGCCCTGTCCAGATTGTAGCGGCAGGCGCGCAGGGCTGCCGCATTGTTGTCGCTGCACACCAGCCGTGTTGCGGTGCCGGCCACATTCAAGGCCAGATAGCCGAAGCCACAGCCCAGGTCCAGCACCTTACCCTGCAGCGGCAAGGGGGTATCGAGCATGGCGGGCAGGTGTTCGATCAGCAGTGCGCTGCCGCGATCAATCTTGTTCCAGCCGAACAGCCCCGGTTTGGACCAGTAGTGCCGGTGCTCATCTTCACATACCGGGCGCAGTTCGGTGTACTGCTGGTGGTCGGGGCATTCGCCGTCCTCGGCTGCGCGGGTAATGTCGGCACTCCAGCTGTCCTTGCCCAGTTTCCGTTCCTGACGGTCGCCGCCCAGACAGCTTTGCGCCTTGCGTGCGTAGGTGCGTATGCCTTCACCCTTGTCACCGAGCAGGGTCAGGCTGCCGCCGATACGCAGCAGGCGGCTGGCTTCGTCGATCAGGTAATGCACCACCGGTTTCTCCTTGGAGACACGGTAGACAATGTGATCAAAGCCGGCATCGGCATACATCGACAGATCAAAATCACTGAAGTGGGCCTGCCAGCCGCGTTGCTGCAGGCGTTCAATTACATCCAGGCGGTTGCCGACAACTTCAATGGCCGGATTGGCCGGGACATCCAGCTGGATGTTCTCGTCCACCAGCCAAAGCGTGTTGCCCGCTGTCGTACGCAGCCTGGCGTTGAGTTCGATGGTCAGCAGGTCCATGTCAGATACTGGCAATTTCGTCTTCGGTCAGTTCTCGGTATTCGCCCGGTTCCAGCATCTCGTCAAGCACGATGTCGCCGATCCGCTCGCGATGCAGAGCCTCGACCCGGTTGCCGATCGCCGCGAACATGCGCTTGACCTGATGGTAACGGCCCTCGTGCAGGCAGACACGGGCTTCATGTTCGGACAGGATGTCCAGCTCGGCCGGTTTGGTACGCTGTTTCTCGCCGTTGAGCATCAGGCCCTCGGCAAACCTGCGTACTGCATCTGCCGGGATGGGGTCGGCGGTGGTCACATGATAGACCTTGCCGGTTTTGTGGTTGGGGGAGGCCACGCGGTGTGCCCACTGACCATCATCGGTCAGCAGCACCAGTCCGGTGGTATCAATGTCCAGGCGACCACAGATATTCAGCCGCTCCACGCGGGGCATCTCCAGCAGTGTCAATACCGTCGGATGGGTAGGGTCGTCGGTTGAACAGACTACACCTTCGGGCTTGTTGAGCATCAGGTAGCGAACCTTCGGCACATCCAGCGGCATCCCCTGCAGGCAGATATCGTCCTCTTCATCGACCTTGCGCCCGGGATCGCGTTCAAATTCGCCGTTGACGGTGACTTCGTCGGCGTGAAGCAGACGCTTGACCTCCTTGCGCGAGAAATCGGTGACCTGGGCAATATATTTATCGAGTCGCATGGGAACCTGCAAATCAGTGAAAACGTCTAGTATATAGTAGCGGCCAGATGGACCACAGGGCGTTGTGAAAGCCCGGGCCGAATCCGCTAGAATGGCGCTCTTAATCTGATTGTTGAGGTGGCTGTGAAGCTTTTTGTCGATAACCTGACCCATGTGGACTTTTCCTACCTGCACCCCGAGCGTGGTTTACTGGGTGAATCCTGGGCGGTGCAGCTGGTGCTGGACGGCAGTCTGGACGCCCAGGGGATGATCTGCGACTTCGGTGTGGTCAAGCGTCGGGTCAAGCAGTGGCTGGATGCCAACGTGGATCACCAGCTGGTGGTGCCGACAAAGATGGAACGCCTGGAACTGAGCACCGCTGATGGCATGGCCGAAGTGAACTGGCAGTACCCGGATGGGCGACGTTTTCTGTGTCGTGCGCCGGAGCAGGCCATTGCCGGGGTGCCGGTCGCGGCCATCGACGAGCGCAGCCTGGCGCACTGGTGTCGCGATCAGCTGCTGGCGCTGTTCCCGGATCAGGTCAGCGGTCTGGAGCTGGCTTTCGTGCCTGAAGCGATTCCCGGTCACTTCTATCACTACAGCCATGGTCTGCAGCAGCACGCGGGCAACTGCCAGCGCATCGCTCACGGCCACCGCTCGAAGATCGAGATCTATCGCAACGGCCATCGCGATGAGGCTTTGGAAGGGCTCTGGGCTGAGCGTTTCCGTGACATCTATATCGGTACCCAAGGGCATCTGGTCAGTGAAAACCAGGGCGAACACCGCTATGTCTATACGGCCCCTCAGGGGGATTTTGAGCTGATTCTGCCGGCTGACTGCTGTTACCTGATCGATACCGAAACCACGGTTGAACAGATCGCCATGCATCTGGCGAAGATGATCAAGGCGGATTATCCCCACGACGAGGTTGTGGTGCGGGCTTTCGAGGGTATCGGCAAGGGCGCCATCGCCAGTGCCTGACTGAAAAGCGGATCCTGCGTAACGCAAACAGCCGCCCGAGGGCGGCTGTTTCGTTGTGCGCGCGAACTGAATCAGTCGCGTTCGATCGCCAGTGCGGTACCCATGCCGCCGCCGATACACAGGGTGGCAAGCCCCTTCTTGGCGTCGCGCTTGATCATTTCGTGTACCAGTGACACCAGAATGCGGCAGCCGGAAGCACCGATCGGGTGACCCAGAGCGATGGCACCGCCGTTGACGTTGACGATGTCGGTGTTCCAGCCCAGGTCCTTGTTAACGGACATGGCCTGAGCGGCGAAGGCTTCGTTGGCTTCGACCAGTTCCAGATCGTCGATGCCCCAGCCGGCCTTTTCCAGCGCCTTGGTGGTGGCGCAGATCGGGCCCGTACCCATGATGGCGGGATCGACACCGGCAGACGCGTAGGCCTTGATGCGGGCCAGCGGCTTGAGGCCCAGAGCCTCGGCTTTTTCGGCGGAGCACAGGATCACCGCTGCTGCACCGTCGTTGATGGTGGAGCTGTTGCCGGCCGTCACGGTGCCGTCCTTCTTGAACGCCGGGCGCAGTTTGCTCAGTGCTTCCGGGGTGCAGCCGAAACGGGGCTGTTCATCGGTGTCAAATACCACCGGATCACCCTTGCGCTGCGGGATGCTCACCGGGATGATTTCGTCCTTGAAGCGACCGGACGTAACAGCGGCTTCTGCCTTGTTCTGAGACGCAGAAGCGAAAGCGTCCTGCTCTTCACGGCTGAAGCCGTACTTGTCGACGATATTCTCGGTGGTGATGCCCATGTGGTAATTGTTGAAGGCATCCCAGAGACCGTCGTTGATCATGGAGTCGACCATTTTCCAGTCGCCCATGCGTGCGCCGTTGCGGGAGTTCGGCAGCAGGTGCGGTGACTGGGACATGCTTTCCTGACCGCCGGCGATGATCACCTCGGCATCGCCGCAGCGGATCGCCTGGGTGGCCAG
>CAYMHL010000134.1:0-6506 GCA_964390205.1 uncultured Marinobacterium sp. | reverse complement strand
TTCGGATCCAGCGCACCGGACATGCCGTTACAGGTGGTGCAGGCATAGGCGACGATACCGAAGCCCAGCTTTTCCAGTTCCGACAGCAGGCCAGCCTCTTCCAGGTACAGACGGGCGACCTTGGAGCCCGGTGCGAAGGAAGACTTCACCCAAGGCTTGCGGATCAGGCCCAGCTCGTTGGCTTTCTTCGCCAACAGGCCTGCCGCCACCACGTTGCGCGGGTTGGACGTGTTGGTGCAGGACGTAATTGCAGCGATGATCACCGCGCCATCCGGCAACTTGCCTTCGGCTTCTTCGGCACGGGCAGCCGCCAGCTTGTCTTCATCGGCAATGCCACGCTCGTGCAGAGCGGCAGTCGGCAGACGACGGTGCGGGTTGGACGGACCGGCCAGGTTGCGCTCAACGGTAGACAGATCAAACGTCAGTACACGCTCGTACTGAGCAGTTTTCAGATCATCCGCCCAGAGGCCGGTGGTCTTGGCGTAGTTTTCAACCAGCTCGACCTGCTCCGGTTCACGACCGGTCAGCTTCAGGTAGTCGATGGTCTGATCGTCGATGTAGAACATCGCCGCAGTGGCACCGTATTCCGGCGTCATGTTGGAGATGGTGGCACGGTCGCCGATGGTCAGGCTGTCGGCACCTTCACCGAAGAACTCCAGGTAGGCACCCACCACACGCTCCTTACGCAGGAACTCGGTGATCGCCAGCACGATATCGGTGGCGGTGATGCCCGGCTTGCGCTTGCCGGTCAGCTCAACGCCGACGATATCCGGCAGACGCATCATGGACGGATGGCCCAGCATCACGGTTTCGGCTTCCAGACCGCCAACGCCGATGGCGATGACGCCCAGTGCATCCACGTGCGGGGTGTGGGAATCGGTGCCGACACAGGTATCCGGGAAGGCAACGCCATCGCGGGCCTGAATCACCGGCGACATCTTCTCCAGGTTGATCTGGTGCATGATGCCGTTACCGGCCGGAATCACGTCCACGTTCTTGAACGCAGTCTTGGTCCAGTCGATGAAGTGGAAGCGGTCTTCGTTGCGGCGATCTTCAATGGCACGGTTCTTTTCGAACGCGTCCGGATCGAAACCGGCGGCCTCAACGGCCAGCGAGTGGTCGACGATCAGCTGAGTCGGCACCACCGGGTTCACCTTGGCAGGGTCACCACCCTTCTCGGCGATGGCATCACGCAGACCGGCCAGGTCGACCAGTGCGGTCTGACCCAGGATGTCATGGCAGACCACACGGGCCGGATACCAGGGGAAATCCAGGTCGCGCTTGCGTTCGATCAGCTGCTTCAGCGAATCGGTCAGCGCTTCGGGCTCACAGCGGCGTACCAGCTGTTCGGCCAGTACACGCGAAGTGTAGGGCAGCTTGGCATAGGCACCGGGCTCGATCGCTTCAACCGCCGCACGGGTGTCGAAGTAGTCGAGGTCAGTACCGTTGAGAGACTTGCGAAATTCTGTATTCATGGCGTCGGGAGTCCATCGAGTAGTATTCATTGACGCTGGCCTTGTGGATGCACTAGCCCCTTGGAGCCGAGGCATCCAGCCGTGTGTCGATTGAAGAAGGGGCGTGCCCTCAGAGCAGCCCCCGGCGCATCAGGCGCGTTCTTCGATCGGCACCCACTGGGCCGATTCAGGACCTGTGTAGTCCGCGGACGGACGGATAATGCGGTTGTTGGCACGCTGCTCCATCACATGCGCTGTCCAGCCGGCCACACGCGAGCAAACGAAGATCGGCGTGAACAGTTCAGTCGGGATACCCATGAAGTGATAGGCAGACGCGTGGAAGAAATCAGCGTTACAGAACAGTTTCTTCTCGCGCCACATGACCGCTTCGACACGCTCGGACACCGGATAGAGCACGGTATCACCCACCTGCTCAGCCAGCTTCTGCGACCATTCCTTGATGATGGCGTTGCGCGGATCGGAGTCGCGATAGATCGCGTGGCCGAAGCCCATGATCTTGTCCTTGCGCGCCAGCATGCCCATGATCGCCTCTTCCGCTTCGTCAGCAGACTTCCAGTTCTCGATCATCGCCATAGCGGCTTCGTTGGCACCACCGTGCAGCGGTCCACGCAGGGAGCCGATGGCGGCCGTTACACAGCTGTGGATGTCAGACAGGGTTGACGCACACACACGAGCGGTAAAGGTGGAGGCGTTGAACTCATGCTCGGCGTACAGAATCAGCGATGCATGCATCACCTTGACGTGCAGCGGCTCGGGCTTCTTGTCGTGCAGGGTCCAGAGGAAATGCTCGCCAATGGAGTCGGCATCGGTCTCGGTGTTGATGCGCTTGCCGTGGTGGGCAAAGTTGTACCAGTAGTTGATGATCGACGGGAACACGGCCAGCATGCGATCGATCTTGTCGTGCTGCTCGCTGAAGTCCATTTCGGTTTCCAGATTGCCCAGCATGGAACAACCGGTCCGCATCACATCCATCGGATGAGCGTCCTTCGGGATCTGTTCCAGCACGGTTTTCAGTGCTTCCGGCAGACCCCGCATGCCTTTCAGCTTGGCCTTGTAACCATCCAGCTCGGCCTGGTTGGGCAGCTTGCCATACAGCAGCAGGTAAGCCACTTCTTCAAACTGAGCCTTGTCGGCCAGTTCCTTGATGTCGTAACCGCGATAAGTCAGACCGGCACCGGTTTTGCCAACGGTGCAGAGGGCGGTTTCACCTGCGGACTGACCACGCAGACCTGCGCCACCGAGTTTCTTTGCTTCAGCCATCTGTCTCTCCTTAATCTGTTGTCGGGAGGGCGCGCCTCCCGGTAGCAGTTATGTCGATCCGGCGTGCGGATGATGACGATTTGTTATTTGTTTTTGCCTTCTTTGAACAGGGCGTCCAGCTTCTGCTCGAAGTCGTGGTAGTTGAGGAAGTCGTACAGCTCCATGCGGGTCTGCATGGTGTCGACAACTGCCTTCTGGTCGCCATCGTTCAGCAGGTGCTCGTATACATTCAGCGCAGCCTTGTTGGCAGCACGGAAGGCAGACAGCGGGTACAGCACCATGGTGGCACCGGCTTCCGCCAGTTCAGCCTTGTTGAACAGCGGCGTGGCACCGAACTCGGTGATGTTCGCCAGCAGGTGAGCGCCGTTGATGCCGTTGGAGAATGCCTTGTAGTCGTCCAGCGTGTGAACGGCTTCGGCGAAGATGCCGTCGGCACCGGCTTCCAGACAGGCCTGGGCACGCTCAACGGCGGCATTCAGACCTTCCATCTGGAACGCATCGGTACGCGCCATGATGAAGAAGTTGTCATCGGTTTTGGCATCGACAGCCGCCTTGACGCGGTCAACCATCTCTTCCAGAGACACGATTTCCTTGTTCGGGCGGTGGCCACAACGCTTCTGGGCAACCTGGTCTTCAATATGGACTGCCGCAGCACCGCCCTTTTCCATCTCCTTGATGGTGCGAGCAATATTGAAGGCACCACCCCAGCCGGTATCGATATCAACCATCAGCGGGGTATCAACGGCACTGGTGATACGGCGCACGTCTTCCAGCACATCGTTCATGGAGGTCATGCCCAGGTCCGGCAGGCCATAGGATGCGTTGGCAACGCCGCCGCCGGACAAGTAGATCGCCTGATGACCCACACGGGTCGCCATCATCGCATTGTATGCATTGACGGTACCTACGATCTGCAGCGGCTGGCTCTCGGCCAGTGCCTTGCGGAAGCGAGCGCCCGCAGTCAGTTTCTCAGCCATGTTTATCCCCTTCTGGTTTGGTCTCGGTATCCAGTCTGGCTTCGATGTTGCGACGTGCGGCACTGATATGCCGGCGCATCAGCATCTCGGCCAACTCCTCATCCCTGGACTCGATGGCATCGATGATCTGACGATGCTCCTTGAGTGCCCGTTTGGGGCGCGAGCTGGATACACTGAATTGATAACGGTACATGCGTACCAGGTGGTAGAGATCATCACCGAGCAGCTCCAGCAGCTTGGCGTTCTTGCTGCCCTGAACGATGCGGTAATGGAAATCGAGGTCACCTTCCTTCTGAAAATAGGAGCGCCCTTCACGCTGTTCGACGGACGCTTCATGTTCGTCAAGCAGTTGCTTGAGGCTGGCAATCTCTTTATCGGTCATATTCTTGGCCGCCAGACGGCAGGCCATGCCTTCCAGTGCTTCACGCACTCGGTAGATCTCGATCAGCTCACGTGTCGACAGCTGAACCACTCGAGCGCCAACATGCGCCTTGCGTTCAACCAGACGCCAGCCTTCCAGGCGACGGATCGCCTCACGCAATGGCCCACGGCTGATGCCATAGGTTCGCGCCAGTTCCGGCTCGCTGATCTTCTGCCCCGGAGGGATTTCACCCTTGACGATGGCGGTTACGATCTGCCGGCAGACGCGATCTGCCAGTGTTCGTGTTTCAGGCTCCAAAGGAACCACTTTCAGCTGTTCGCTTTTTTCATTCACGTTCCGCACAACCCTGATCAAGATTGTCGACAATATTTTCAGAAGCAACAATACCGATGCCAAAACCGAGCGTCAACTCAACCAGACCGAAAAATTGTCAACATCAGACAAAAGTCTAGGGGGATTCCCTCAGACAGTTTCGAGGAAGCGTTGCAGCTCCTCATTCATGATTCGCGCGATCTGACGCGGCTTTTGAAACGGCAGGGAGTGATCAGTGCCCGGCACCATAAAGTAGTGCCAGTTCGCCATACGCTCCGCCAGACTCAGGTGGAGTTGATGCATCAGCTCCACACTCTGGCCACCGATAAAACTGCTGACATCCCCTTGGGCAGCCAGGAGGCTGTCTCGATCGATACTGTTGATGGCTGACGTGACCGCATCCAGCGAATGGGCAAAACCCAGGGGACGACGCGCCAACCGGCTGAGCGCGACCGACTCCGTTTGCGGGGATACCTTGCGGTTGGGCGAAATGGTGTCGAGAAACTGGCGAATTCCCTGGTCACGGTCGGTCGAACGCAGATGCACCGCCGCTGCGGAATAGCGACGACGCAGCTCCACCGTACTCTGCCAGTCGGGACGGTCCAGCACCGCGGACTCCAACAGGTATTGCTTGCCGATACGGTCGGGATAGCGCTGCTTCAGCAGCATGCTGACCAGTCCACCAAGCGAGTAGCCGCCAAGATCGAAGCGCCACCAGCCCAGGTGGTCCACCAGCGAACCCATGTCATTGACCAGTTCATGCACGTCAAAGGCATGCTCCTGCTTGTCCGGATAATGACTGTTGCCTGCACCACGCAGGTCGGGCACCAGAATCTCGCTCCACTGCGTTAGAAACGCCGTCAGCATATGCCAGGTATCCTCTCCGGCAACACCGGCCCCGTGAATCAGCAACAACCGACGACCGGTTGTCACCTGAGGGTTGCGATAGAGGCGGTAGTGCAACTGCTGATCCGGCAGTGACAGCTGCGATTCATCATATTCAAAAGGGTGTTTCATGTTCCGTTTCCATCAGGTCAATCGCAACTATTATAGGCCGCAGCCGACAAGGCTCGCACCCATGGCAGCGAACGGGATAAAATACCGATTTTTACCGAGGATTCGGGTTGATTCAGCAGCAGTATCTTGACTACGCACTGAGCGCTCATGAGCTCATGGAGCGAATTCGCCCCCTGGGCCATGCGGTTTTGCTCGACAGCAGCCAGCCGGAGGCATACGGCGGCCGTTATGACATTCTTTCAGCCGCCCCTGACCGCATCATTCGCTTTGGACCACAGGGGCTTCAGGTTATTGACGCCAAGCAGCAACCGTTGCCGACAGGTTCAGCGCAACCCTTCGACTATCTCGACCAGTGCCTGGCCGAACTGGGGCACTGTCCGACTGATACTGACCTGCCCTTCTGTGGCGGCCTGATCGGTATCTTTGGCTACGATCTGGGACGTGCCCTGGAACAACTGCCTCAGCAGGCCGATGCGGACATCGATTACCCCTGGCTGTTGGTGGGACGCTACCTCTGGGCAGTGGTCATTGATCACAAGCTGCGCACCAGCCGCCTGATCAGCCACCCGCTCGCCGACCCGACGTTATTGGCACAGGTGCAGCAACGGCTGCAGCACTCCGGCGATCATGAAAGCACAGCCTTCCGCTTGACTTCCGACTTTGCCAGCAACCTGGATGCCGCAGGCTATCGACAGGCACTGGAGCGCATCGATGACTACATCCATGCCGGAGATTGCTACCAGATCAACTTTGCCCAGCGGTTCAAGGCCGGCTTTGCAGGCGACCCCTGGCATGCCTATCAGGCCTTGCGTGCAGTAGCACCCACACCTTTTGCCGCGTTCCTGGATATGCCGGAAGGTGCCATTCTCTCGCTTTCACCCGAGCGCTTTCTGCTCAGTGATCAGCAGGGTCAGGTTGAAACACGCCCGATCAAGGGCACTCGCCCCCGTGGGCACAGCCCGGAAACGGACAAGGCGCTGGCCGACGAGCTGCACAGTGCACCCAAGGATCGCGCCGAAAACCTGATGATTGTTGATCTACTGCGCAACGACCTCAGCCGCACCGCGTCGCCGACGTCTTCGT
>CAYMHL010000133.1:0-6577 GCA_964390205.1 uncultured Marinobacterium sp. | reverse complement strand
AACGGTGCAGCCGATGTTCTCCAACGTGCTCAGTAACGCGGTGGTCTTTGATCACGCACATCCGCTCGAAGTGTCAGACTATGTCAACCAGCATGTGGGCCAGCACAAGCTGGAATTCAATGATCTCAATCGCAGCCGTCGTCCCTCTTCTCGGCTGCGTTACCGCGATTTTGCCGGCATAGGCCTGTCGTCCATCAGCTATGGTGATGATGTTCAGGTGCGTTGCCCTGAACTGCAGGGGATTTATCACTTTCAGGTCGTCACCCAGGGCGAATGCCGCTGGCATTTTCGCGATCAGCGATTGCTGTTGCGTCGGGGTCAGGCGCTGATGATGAACCCCGGTGAACAGATGGACCTGAGCTATTCCGGCGATTGCGAAAAGGTGATCGTCAAGGTGCCCGAGGAGCTGGTGCGCGAAGCCTGTCTCGAGCAGGCTGGACGCGTGCCCAGAGCCGGTATCCGTTTCGATCGCAAGGTAATAGAACTGGAACAGTCGCTCTGCTTCATGCGCCTGCTCGATGCTCTGCTGCTGGAGGCCAACGAAACCGAACTGGACCTGAGCCACCTGCAGTTGCCCTATCGTGATATTCTGATCCGCAAGTTGTTGCAGCAGTTCGACAGCAACCTGGGCAGTGGCAATGACTGCACCATCAACGATCGCAGCTTCACCCAGCTGCTGGCCTATATCGAAGCCCATGTGCGCGATGATCTGAGCGTTGAAGAGCTGGCGCAGATCGGCAATGTCAGTGTCCGTACCGTTTACAACCTGTTTGCCAAATACTTCAACGTCACCCCCAAGCTGTTCATCAAGCAATCCAAACTCAAGAGCCTGCGTGAAGAGCTTCGTCACAACAGCGGCATCCGCAATGTCACTGAAGTGGCACTGGACTATGGCTTTACCCATCTGGGCCGCTTCTCATCGGATTATCGCAAGATGTTCGGCGAATTGCCCTCCGAAACCCTGCGTCAAAAGCGTTAAGCCTAAAGACCTGTATCCATTGACGAACCGCCGGACCGCCTGTTGTATCAGGTCAGGTCCGGCTTCTGTGAGCTGCCGCAGATCGCTTCGGTGACCTGTCGGGTGCAGGCCAGTACCATCTCGCTGTAGCGACTGCCCGGGCTGACATCCGTATCGCCGTTCATCCCCATCAGGCTGATCACCGACGAAATGTTGCCGTTGATATCGTAGATGGCGCTGGCCACCACATTGATATCGGGCAGGAAGTCGCCGTAGAAACTGCACTGATTGTCCTCGCGAATCTGCGCCAGATGGGCGCTGAATGCCTGTCGGTCCAGGGTTTTGCCCTGGTGACGGGGCAGTGCCGGCGGGTGGCGGTAGAAGTGATCCAGAACCTCTTCACGGCGTATCGTTGGCAGATTGGCGAGAAAAATGCGGCCGGAGACCGAAAAGAAGGGTGACAGCTCCATGCCCAAGCGCACGTTCAGCGCCACCGGCTGACTGGCATCCAGCCATTTGATCACCAGCGGGGCCTGGCCGTTCCATACCGTGACGGATACGGTCCTGTCGCTGTCCGCATTGAGCTGCTCAACGGCCTTGAATGCCAGCTGGATGGGGTCAATCCGCCGGAGTGCCGCGACGCCCAGCATCAGACTGGACGTACCCAGCACATAGCTGTGGTTGTCCTGACTGATGTAGCCCATGCGGACCAGACTGACCATGTACTTGTGCAGCCGACTGGGCGACAGCTCAAGCCGGTCAGACAGGTTTTTCAGGGTCATCGGCCGCGGTGACTCGGCCAGGGTATTGAGAATGCGCAGGCCGATTTCCAGGGAGCCTATGCCCTGACGCTGGCTGTCAGGCGTTTTCTCTGTCTGGTCAGACATCTGAGGGTATCCGTTAATGGCGCCGAAAGTGGGGGATTCTACCAATTCCATGGCGAAATCCCCAACTGCCTTGCGTCCAGAACGGTGCAAGAGGGCGTGTTCACTGGCTGTCACGACCTCAGACGCCGAGATAGGACTCGACTTCGTCGAGGCTCTGCATTAGCTGACTGGAACCGGCACTGAACACCACCTGTCCCTTCACCAGCACGATATGCTGGTCACACAGGTCCTTGAGCACCTGAATGTTCTTGTCCACGATCAAGGTGGAAATGCCGCTTTCCTTGATGGTCCGCACCACGTCCCAGATCTCCTTGCGGATCAGCGGCGCCAGACCCTCGGTGGCCTCATCCAGAATCAGCAGTTCAGGATTGGTCACCAGTGCCCGGCCGATGGCCAGCATCTGCTGCTCACCGCCGGACAGCTGAGTCCCCAGGTTGGTCAGACGCTCCTGCAGGCGGGGAAAGGTGTCCAGCACCCGCTCGACAGTCCAGTTCTGTTCGCCTTTCTGGTTCGGCCGTGCGGCCATCTCCAGGTGTTCGCGCACCGTCAGGTTGTGGAACATGCCGCGGCCTTCCGGCACATAGGCGATATCCTTGCGCATGCGCTGCCAGGTGGGCAGGTGGCTGATCTCTTCGCCCTGAAACATCACATGACCACTGCGCGGCGGCACCAGACCGAGGATCGATTTCAGGGTGGTGGTCTTGCCCATGCCGTTACGTCCCATCAGGCTGACCGCCTGGCCGGGCTCGATGGCAAAGCTGACCCCGTGCAGAATGTGACTCTCGTCGTAGTAGGTATGCAGGCCTTTTACTTCAAGCAGTTTCGTCATTGTCAGAATACCTCGTCGCCTTGCCCCAGATAGGCCTCTTTTACCCGTGGATCGTCACGCACCTGATCCACAGTGCCGGTGGTCAGATGCTGGCCATCGACCATCACCGTCAACTGGTCGGACAGCTCGAATACTGCATCCATGTCGTGTTCTACCAGCACGATGCAGTACTCCCGTCTGAGTTTTTTCAACAGCTCGATGATCAGCTGCGACTCTTCATGGCCCATGCCGGCCATGGGTTCATCCAGCAACAGTACTTCCGGCGACGTGGCCAGCACCATGGCGATCTCCAGCTGGCGCTGTTCGCCGTAACTGATGTGTGAGGCGACTTCGTCCCGGCGGTGGCCAAGGCCCACTTTTTCCAGGGCTTCAGTGGCGATCTCGTCCAGCACCTTCTGGGTGTAGCGCGAGCGCAGGAAATTGAAATTGCCGCCCATGCGCCGCTGAACCGCGACGCAGCAGTTTTCCAGGCAGGTGGCGCCGGGATAGATGTTGGTCTTCTGGAAGCTGCGGCCAATGCCGCGGCGGGCAAAGGCGTAAGGCTTGATCGCCTCGATCGCCTCGCCCTTGTGCAGAATGCTGCCCTGAGTCGGCTTGTAATGGCCGCAGAGCATGTTCAGCAGGGTACTCTTGCCGGCCCCGTTGGGGCCGACAATGCCGTGCAGCTGCTTGTCGTAGAACTGCAGCGAGATATCGTCCAGCGCCTTGAGTCCGCCCCAGTACTTGCACAGCCCCTGGGTTTCCAGCATGACCTCCAGATCCAGTGATACTTGGGTGTTCATGTGCGTTTCTCCAGCAGTTTCTCCATATAACCGGCGATGCCGTTCTTGAAGACCATCACCATGGCGATGATCAGGATGCCCATGAACAGCATCCAGTGTTCGGTCAGATGCTCGAGCAGGTAATGCAGGCCTTCATAGACAAAGGTGCCCAGAATGGCGCCGTAGATGGACCCCATACCGCCGAGAATCGACATCACCAGTGCCGAACCGGAGGTGGTCCAGGCCAGCATGGACGGGTTGACGAAACCGTACTGCAGGGTGAACAAATAACCGGCATAGGCCCCCAGTGCCGAGGCGATGACGTAGCTCATCAGGCGGAACATGAAGATGTTGTAGCCCAGTGCCGTGGTGCGGCCGGGGTTTTCATGGATGGCATCGACCACGCGACCGAAGCGAGAGCGGATCAGCAGGCGGAAGAACACCAGGGTGTTGAACAGCGACAGCAGGCAGAGGTAGTAGAAATGGGTCGGGTTATCCAGGTCGAAGAAACTCAGCCCGAAGATGCTGGTTTCCGGTTTGACATAGATGAACAGACCGTCATTGCCACCGAACTGAATGGAATCGGAGAAGAAGTAGAAGGCCATCTGCGCGAAGGCCAGGGTGATCATGATCATGTAGATGCCGCTGGTGCGCAGCACCAGAAAGCCGATCACCAGTGCGATCCCGGCCGCGATCATGCAGATGTAGAAGGTATAGACCCAGAAATTCACCGCCTCGTATTCCGGCGCGATCATCCAGAACAGATAGCCACCCAAACCATAGAACATGGCATGGCCCAGGGTGATCAGGCCGCAGCGGCCGACCAGGTAATCCAGCGACATGACAAAGAGAGCAAAGATCATGATGCTGGTGAGCTTGCTGACGAAGAACGTGTTCTCGGCCAGAAACAGCGGCATCAACAGTGCCAGGGGGAAAAACACCCAGATAAAGAAACGTTCGGTACGTTTATTGAACAGCATGGTACGGACTCCGAATCAGGAAGAGAACAAACCCTGAGGCTTGATCAGCAGGATGAACGCCATGACGATGTAGATCATCATGCTCGACATCTGCGGCACCAGCACCGAGGCAAAGGTATCCACCAGCCCCACCAGCAGCGCCGCCACGAAGGCACCCTTGATCGAACCCATGCCACCAATGACCACCACCACGAAGCAGGTGATGAGGATGTGTTCCCCCATACCCGGCACAATCGATGACATGGGCGCAGCGGCCACACCGGCGATGGCGGCCAGCATGACACCGATGGCAAAGACGATGGTGTAGAGCTTGCGGATATCGATGCCGAGGCACTCGACCATCTCGCGGTTGGATTCA
Organism: uncultured Marinobacterium sp.; assembly: GCA_964390205.1. Classification (GTDB taxonomy): domain Bacteria; phylum Pseudomonadota; class Gammaproteobacteria; order Pseudomonadales; family Balneatricaceae; genus Marinobacterium. The sequence continues at coordinate 1,804 of CAYMHL010000133.1, read as the reverse complement.
CCGGCACGGATGAGCATGCCCAGACGGGTTTTGTTGATCATGAAGTACATCACCAGGGCAATGGCAATGCAGAGCAGGGCGACGAAAATGCGGTACACCGGGTATTCGAGCACGTCGGTCAGCGGTACGGCGCTGGACAGCGCGGCGGGTACGGCGACGCCCAGGGGATCATTGCCCCACAGCAGGCTTTGCAGCGCGTTGAACACAAAGATCATGCCGATGGTCAGCAGTACCTGGTCGAGGTGATTACGCCGGTAGAGCTGCCGGATAAGGGTACGTTCGACGACGACGCCGATGATCAGCGCGATGACCGCCGAAATGATGGCACTGAGGCCGAAACTGCCGGTATGTTCGACGAAATACCAGGCTAAATAGGCACCGACCATATACATGGAGCCGTGCGCCAGATTGAGGATGCCCATAACGCCAAACACCAGCGTCAGGCCCGAAGCGATCAAAAACAGCAGCAGGCCGTACTGCAGGCCATTGATCAGCTGCACAAGAAAAAGAGACGTGTCCATGACAGAACCCGGTGAGATCAGTTGATGTGAAACGGTCGGGCAGACCCGGGCCTGCCCGACAGAGGATCAGAGCTTGCAGCCGCGGGCCGGATCGGCCAGTGCCGGCGAGGCAATCTCGAGCACCTTGTTTTCGCCGTTTTCCACAGTTCGCAGATAGATGTTCTGCACCGGGTTATGGGCGGCCGAGAAGGTGAAGTCACCGCGCGGGCTATTCACAGTGGTGGTTTCCAGCGCCTTGATCAGCGCCTTCTGATCGGAAATGTCGCCCTTCAGTTCGTTGACCGCAGAGGCAATCATCAGGCCGGTGTCGTAACCCTGAACCGCATAGATGTCGGAGGCCTTGCCAAACTGTTCCTTGTAGGATGCACGGAACTTGTTGTTCAGCTCGTTATCCAGCGTATCCGCATAGTGCAGCGTGGTGAGGATGCCTTCAGCGGAGCTGCCCTGAGCCTCCAGGGTGCCTTCGGTGAGGAAGCCGGAGCCAAGCAGCGGGATCTTGCCTTTCAGACCCAGCGCATCGTAGTCCTTGACGAACTTGACCGCGCCGCCGCCGGCAAAGAATACGAATACTGCGTCAGGATTGATGGAGGCGATTTCGGACAGGTAGGCCTGGAATTCGGTTTTCGGGAAGGGTACCAGGATCTTCTTGACTACCTCACCACCGCCGGCGGTGAAGGACTCTTCAAAGGCGTCCAGGCTTTCCTTGCCCATGCCGTAGTTCCAGCTCATGGTGACCACTTTCTTGTAGCCCTTGTCCAGCGCGACCTTGCCCATGGGGTAGGATGGCTGCCAGGAGGAGAAAGAGGTGCGGAATACGTTCGGTGAACACAGCGGACCGGTTACCGGATCTGCACCGGCGTTGGGTACGATCATCACCGTATCCTGACCGCGCAGAACCTTCAGCATGCCCATGGCGACACCTGAGTGGACCGGACCAATGACGAAATCGGCTTTGCTGTTGTTGAGCAGGGAGGAGGCGATCTCCGGTGCGCGCTCGGGGCGGGCTTCGGTATCGATCTCGATGTATTCGATCTTGCGGCCGTGCAGTTCAGCGGCTTTTTCCTGCAGCGCCATCTTCATGCCGTTGCGGGTGGCGTCACCCAGAGCACCATAAACCCCGCTGAAGGGCAGCATGATGCCGACCTTGATCGGATCCTGGTTGGCCAGGACCGGAGCGCTAAGGGTGAGGGTTGCCAGACTGGCGACCACGGCTGTGCGCAGCGTGTTGAACTTGAGCATGTGAGACCTCTCATGGAGTTTTATTGTTATGGTCCACTGATTAG
>CAYMHL010000132.1:0-6825 GCA_964390205.1 uncultured Marinobacterium sp. | reverse complement strand
CGCTGTCGAGGGTCTGCTCGCTCACATCCTCCCGTTCGGCGGCATCTTCACTGCCGGCCAGTGAGCGCTGCAGCAGGTAGAGCCAGCGGGTAAAGGCTTCACGCTCCGCATCCAGCGCTTCCAGCTCGATCTCCAGGTCTTCGAGCTGAGCTTCCAGCTGTTCCAACGGTACTGAGCCTGTGTGGGTGCGCGGCACCGGCATCTGATTGCTGCGCGGCTCCTCTTCGGCGATCACCGCCACGTAAGAGTTACGGTTATCGCGGTGCACGACCGCCCAGGGCAGCTCATTGTGCTCCAGTTCGTGCATGCGGTAGTTGGGCACCAGATAGAACCAGAGCAGGTGACCGTATAGCCCCTGTTCACCCGGGAGTTCAAAGCTGCCCCAGGGCTCCAGATCCTTGATGCGTTTGCGCAGGAAGTCCAGCTGCTCGTTCAATTCCAACCGCTGATGGCGGTTTTTCAGCACACCTTCAACCACCTGTCGCAGGTTGAAATGACGTTCGGTGGTCACTTGTTTGCGCTTTTGCGGGCAACTGAGCAGGTAACGGATCGCCTGCTGCAGCTGCTCGGGGTGAACGCCGTCCAGCAGCGAGACTTCTCGCTCCCGGCGGTCACGGCGCAGCGGAATGATGTGCATCAGCCCCAGTGCCTGGAGTTGATCCAGCACCTGAGCCTTGTCGATGGTCAGCCCGATCAGACTGGCCTTGTTCAGTGTGACGATACTCATTGCAGTGCCATCCTGGCCCGTTTGCCCTTGGCGATCTTGGCACGCACCACACCGGCGCGCTCGGCATCGGACAGGGCGATGCGAATACGGCGAATATTGGACTCTGCGCGCGGAATCAGCACCTTGTCGAACAGATTCAGGCGCTGGGTGGTCTTCTGCAGGGCCGCTTCAAGCCGATCAAGCCGGACCAGCTCCACCTGCTGACGCACTTTTAATTCCAGCATCTGCCCGAGCAGTTCAACTGCCCGGTCCACCCACTGCGGCATGGCCAGGCGTGAATACTGGGCTCGGTCAAGTTGCACCGCTTCCACGCGGGGTAGTTCGATACCCACCAAATTATCCACACGTCGCTCGACCCGCTCGATGCGAATCAGGCTGTTCAGATCCAGCCGGGTTTTGGCCAGCATCGGCAGCTGCTCGGCCACCTGAGCACCAATTTCGCGTTCATCCTGCTGCAACTGCTGCAGCTCCCGCCGTGACTTCATCCGCGCCGCCAGAATCTGCTTGCGCTTGAGATCCAGCGCCGGTACGAACTGGCGGAAGGATTTCAGCCGCTGGTTTTCATGGTTGAGCGTGCTCTTGTTGAGCGCCAGCTTTGCCATAACCGACTCAGCCTGCCTGCTGCTGCGGGAAATACTTGTCGATCAGCTGCTGCTTCATCAGCAGTTCTTCCGGCTTGAAGCATTCGGCCAGCGTCTGCCAGCACTGGTCCAGCGCCTGCTCCAGCGGCATGGAGACACTGATGTCCATGAAACGATCACGGAAGAGATCACCAAATTTCAACAGCCGCTCGTCATATTCGGTCAGATCGAAGGACATCGCCTGTTTCTGCTGCGCATCACGCGCTTCGGCATAGAAGCGCACCATGGTATTCATGATCTGACCATGATCCTCGCGGGTCACCTTCCCGATCACGTGCTGCTTCAGACGCGACAGCGAACCGAAGGGATCAAGCACGCCGTTATGCAAGTAAAACTGGCCTTCGGTGATATAGCCGGTGTTGTCGGGCACCGGATGGGTGACATCATCACCCGGCATGGTGGTCACGGAAAGAATGGTCACCGAGCCTGCGCCCTTGTAGTCACAGGCCTTTTCGTAGCGGCGCGCGAGCTGGGAATAGAGGTCGCCGATGTAACCCCGGTTGGAGGGCACATGCTCCATGGAGATGCCCACTTCCTTCAACGCGTCGGCATAGGCGGTCATATCGGTGAGCAGCACCAGCACCCGCTTGCCCTCTTCCACGGCAAAACGCTCGGCCACCGCCAGCGCCATATCCGGCACCAGCAGGCCTTCCACGGTGGGATCGGAGCCCAGATGCACGAACATCACGGTGCGTGCGCTTACACCGGCTTCTTCGAAGGCACGGCGGAAAAAGTGATAGTCATCGAAGATCAGGCCGATACCGCCGAACACCACCACATCCGCATCGGCGTTGGCACCGATCTGTGCCAGCAGGCGGTTGTAGGGTTCGCCCGCCACCGAGAAAATGGGGATTTTCTGGCTTTCGACCAGAGAGTTGAAAACGTCAATCATCGGCACATCAGTGCGGATCATGCGTGATGCCAGGATTCGGCGAGCAGGATTGACCGTGGGACCATCGATTTCGATACGGGTTTCTTCGGACAGGCTCGGACCGCCATCGATGGCACGCCCGGCACCGGAAAAGGCACGCCCCATGATATTCGGCGAGAACGTCACCTGCATCGGGTGGCCGAGAAAACGCACTCCGGCCTTGGTGGACAGGCCCTTGGTGCCTGAAAACACCTGCAGCGAGACACTGTCGCGATCCAGCTGAATCACCTGTGCCATATAGGGGGGTTGATCGGGATCGACTATATTTTCGATCAGCGCCAGATCGCCATAGCCGATGGCAGAGACTTCGCCCTCTTCAGGCTCGGGCACATGAACCTTGACGATATCGCCCACGATTTCCAGAATGCGCGAGTAACGAACCAACAACTGTGTCACACCGATTTCCCTCTCATTGCCATCCGACTCAGAACGCGGCCAGCGGATATACTTCGTAGGCCACTTCCTCGTAGGGGTGTGCCTGTTTCAGGGCGGCCACGGCTGATTCAATCAGCTCGTCAGCGCAGACCATTTCCACCTTCCATTCCGCCACTTTTTCCAGCCTGTTGTGCTGTCCGAGGTGAGGAGTGGAGCCGTCCAGCGGACGGAACTGCCCTGTGCCCAGCGACTGCCAACAGCACTGATCATAATCACCCATGCGACCCGCGCCAACTGCAAAAAGCGCCTGTTTGACAGCTTCACAGGCGGACTCGGGTACAAAGAAGCACAGTTTGTACATTAAGCCTCCGCTCGGGTTGTCCTGTATCGAACCTTACCGCCAAGTACGCATCTGCAGCAAGCATTCGGGAATAATAAAGATACGAGATGAATGAACGGTTGCATCAGAACAAAAAAAGCCCGCTACGGGAGCGGGCAGAGGGAACAACAACAAGGTTGAAATCAGTGTAGACCCAGTACATCCTGCATGTCGAACAAACCGGTTGATTGGCTCTCCAGCCAGCCGGCTGCACGTACCGCTCCCTTGGCGAAAGTCATGCGGCTGGAGGCCTTGTGAGTGATCTCGATACGCTCACCTTCAGTGGCAAAGAGCACCGTGTGGTCACCCACCACATCGCCGGCACGAATGGTCTCGAAGCCGATCTGTTTCGCCGGGCGGGGACCCGTCTGGCCTTCACGGCCATAGACGGCGCACTCCTTGAGGTCACGCCCCAGCGCATCGGCGACTACCTCACCCATACGCAGGGCCGTACCGGACGGAGCATCCACCTTGTGACGGTGATGTGCTTCAATCACTTCGATATCGTAGCCGCTGTCATCACCCAGCGCCTTGGCGGCAATTTCCAGCAGTTTGAAGCAGAGATTGACACCCACACTCATATTGGGGGCAAACACAACGGCGGTTTTTTCCGCCGCCTGCTTCAGCTCCTCTTTCTGACCGTCGCTCAGGCCGGTGGTTCCGATCACCATCTTTTTGCCGTGAGCGGCACAGAACGCCAGGTTCTGCAGGGTCACCTCAGGTGCGGTGAAGTCGATCAACAGATCGAAATCGTCAACCACCGCTTCCAGGCTGCCAGCCAAGGCAACACCCAGCTTGCCGACACCGGCCAGCTCACCGGCATCCGCACCGATCAGCGAGCTGTCCGGCTCGACGATGGCGGCACTGAATGTGACCGCATCATCCTGCTGCAGTGCTTCAATAATGGTTTTGCCCATACGGCCGGCTGCGCCGGTCACCGCTACTCTGATCATGCTGTATTCCTGTGTCTGTCTGCACCGGCACGCGTTGACTGCGCGCTATCAGGTCATATCTTCGAAGAACTTCTTCACCGAGTCAAAAAAGCCGTGCTTTTTCGGGCTGTGCTTGCTGTTGCCCTCCTCGGTCGCTTCGGCAAATTCGCGCAGCAGTTCTTTCTGACGGCTGTTGAGGTTGACCGGCGTTTCGATCATCACCTTGACCATCAAATCACCGACACTGCCACCGCGCACCGGGGTTACCCCCTTGCCGCGCAGGCGGAACAGCTTGCCGGTCTGGGTTTCCGCCGGAATCTTCAGCTTGACGCGACCATCCAGGGTCGGCACGTCGAGCTCGCCACCCAGGGCGGCATCGACAAAGCTGATCGGCACTTCACAATAAAGGTGTTTACCGTCACGTTGGAAAATCGGGTGTTCGCGTACATGCACCTGCACGTAGAGGTCACCCGCCGGACCACCATGCGTACCCGCTTCACCCTCGCCGGACAGACGAATGCGATCACCGGTATCGACCCCCGCCGGAATCTTGACCTGCAGCGTCTTGGTTTTTTCCACGCGTCCCTGGCCGTGACAGGCATCACAGGGATCGGTGATCACTCGGCCCTCACCACGGCAGGTGGGGCAGGTCTGCTGTACCGAGAAGAAGCCCTGCTGCATGCGTACCTGACCCATGCCGCCACAGGTGGAGCAGGTCTTGGCGCTGGTGCCCGGCTTGGCGCCGCTGCCGTCACAGACCTCACAGCTTGCCAGCGTGGGGATTTCAAGGGTTTTCTCGCAGCCGCGCACGGCTTCTTCCAGTGACAGGTCCAGGTTGTAGCGCAGGTCGGCACCGCGCTGCACACCGGAGCGGCGTCGACCGCCGCCACCGCCACCAAAGATGTCGCCGAACACATCGCCGAAGATGTCGGAGAAGTTGCCTTCGAAACCGCCACCGCCAAAACCGCCGCCCTGACCGTCGACACCGGCATGACCGAACTGGTCATAGGCCGCTTTCTTCTGGGTATCAGAGAGTACCTCGTAGGCCTCGCTGATCTCCTTGAACTTGTCTTCCGCTTCCTTGTTGTCCGGGTTGCGGTCCGGGTGGTACTTCATCGCCAGGCGGCGATAGGCTTTTTTGATATCACGATCGGAGGCGTCACGCGACACACCCAAAAGTTCGTAGTAGTCCTGCTTTGACATGATCCGAATCTGACTGGTTAAGGTTTGGCCCGCAAGAGCCGGACATGACAACGCGGGCCTGAGCCCGCGCTGTCACACTGCAACGATCGACATGCGCGAACGCTTACTTCTTGTCGTCGTCCTTAACTTCTTCGAATTCGGCGTCAACCACGTCGTCCGCCGCATCCTTGGCGCCTTCGGCACCCGCCTGCTCGGCCTGAGCCGCTTCGGCATACATCTTCTGCGCTACCGCAGACAGTGCTTCGGTCAGCGTCTCGGTCTTGCTTTCGATCGCAGCCTTGTCGGTACCCTTCAGGGCTTCTTCCAGGTCCTTGATCGCCGCTTCGATCTTCTCTTTCTCGTCGGCAGTCGCCTTGTCGCCCGCGTCTTTCAGCGTCTTGTTGGCGGTGTGGATCATCGCATCGCCCTGGTTGCGCGCCGCAGTCAGCTCTTCGAACTTCTTGTCTTCCTCGGCATGCGCTTCGGCGTCACGTACCATCTGCTCGACTTCATCATCACTCAGGCCGGAAGAGGCCTTGATGACGATGGACTGCTGCTTGCCGGTGGCCTTGTCCTTGGCGGACACATTCAGGATACCGTTGGCGTCGATGTCGAAGGTCACTTCGATCTGCGGCATGCCACGCGGTGCCGGCGGGATGTCGGCCAGGTCGAAACGACCCAGAGACTTGTTCTGTGCCGCCTGCTTGCGCTCACCCTGTACCACGTGGATGGTTACGGCAGTCTGGTTGTCGTCAGCGGTCGAGAACACCTGCGACTTCTTGGTCGGGATGGTGGTGTTCTTCTCGATCAGCGGCGTCGCCACGCCACCCATGGTTTCGATACCCAGGGTCAGCGGAGTCACGTCCAGCAGCAGTACGTCTTTGACATCACCGGACAGAACAGCACCCTGAATGGCAGCACCGATGGCGACGGCTTCATCCGGGTTCACGTCCTTGCGCGGTTCCTTGCCGAAGAACTCGGCCACTTTCTGCTGTACCAGCGGCATGCGGCTCTGACCACCGACCAGGATCACTTCGTCGATCTCGGACACGGACACACCCGAGTCCTGAACCGCGATGCGGCACGGCTCGATGGAGCGAATCACCAGATCTTCAACCAGCGACTCCAGCTTGGCACGAGACAGTTTCACGTTCAGGTGCTTCGGACCGGTCGCATCGGCCGTGATGTACGGCAGGTTGACGTCAGTCGCCTGTGCGGAAGACAGTTCAACCTTGGCTTTCTCGGCCGCTTCCTTCAGACGCTGCAGCGCCAGCGGGTCGTTGTGCAGGTCGATGCCGCTTTCTTTCTTGAATTCATCCGCCAGGTAGTTGATCACTGCCAGGTCGAAGTCTTCACCACCGAGGAAGGTATCGCCGTTGGTGGCCAGCACTTCGAACTGGTGCTCACCGTCGACATCGGCGATTTCGATGATGGAGATATCGAAGGTACCACCACCCAGGTCGTAGACGGCAACGGTCTTGTCACCCTTGGACTTGTCCATGCCATAGGCCAGCGCAGCCGCTGTCGGCTCGTTGATGATGCGCTTCACTTCCAGGCCGGCGATGCGGCCGGCATCCTTGGTGGCCTGACGCTGAGAATCGTTGAAGTAGGCCGGTACGGTGATGACCGCTTCGGTCACTTTCTCGCCCAGGTAGTCC
>CAYMHL010000131.1:4225-6920 GCA_964390205.1 uncultured Marinobacterium sp. | reverse complement strand
AGTCTAATTGAGTTGTGACTGATGGCGAAGACTCTTTATCATTGTGCGTTCCTAATATGCTTAAAGCGGAGTCCGTATGCCCGAGAACCTTATCAAGGAATTGATTGCCTCCGAGCCCGAATTCGAGGGCTGTCAGGGCTGCAGAAAGCCGCTGGATTTCGATTTCACCTTTGCCTTCCAGCCGATCGTGGATGTGGCATCCGGTGAAATTTACGCCTATGAAGCCCTGGTCAGGGGTACTGATGGTGCCGGGGCGGGTGAGGTATTGGCACGGGTCAATGATGACAATCGTTATGCCTTTGATCAGGCCTGCCGCGTCAAGGCGATTGAATTGGCTGCGCGACTGGGACTGAAACAGAAGCTGAGCATCAACTTTTTACCCAATGCGGTTTACCAGCCCGAGCACTGTATTCGCAGCACTCTTAAGGCGGCGCAAACCTTCGGTTTGCCGGTGCAACAGATCATGTTCGAAATCACCGAGTCAGAGCAGGTCCACGACAAGGCCCATCTGACCAATATTTTCCAGTATTACCACTCGCAGGGGTTTATTACCGCGCTGGATGATTTCGGCGCCGGGCATGCGGGGCTTAACCTGCTGGCCGGATTCATTCCCGATATTCTCAAGCTGGATATGGAGCTGGTGCGGGATATCGACCATTCCGAGGTCAAGCAGATCATTGTCGATGGCCTGCTGGAAATCTGTCAGCGCCTGGGCATTACGCTGTTGGCGGAAGGTGTGGAAACCGAACAGGAATATCGCTATTTCAAATCAAAAGGCGTGCGTTTGATGCAGGGCTACCTGTTGGCTCGCCCGGGATTTGAAACCTTGCCCGGTGTCAGCCTGCCACAGTGTTGATACGCGGTATGATCCGTCATTTTCTCAACGACTGGCGGGCGGGAGAATATGCTTGAGCTGATCCGGGTGCGCGGTTTTCCGGCTTTTGTTGCCATCGCATTCATCAATGCCTTTGTCGATCTGGGCCACAAGATCACCATTCAGAATACCCTGTTCAAGGTCTATGATGGCGATACTCAGATTCTGCTGACGGCAATTGTCAACGGCCTTATTTTGCTGCCGTTTATCCTCCTGTTTACTCCAGCCGGTTTTCTGTCCGACAAATATCCCAGACACAGGGTGATGCGGGTGTCGGCCTGGGCGGCGGTGGCGATCACCCTCGCCATTACCGCTTGTTACTATCAGGGCTGGTTCATACCTGCATTTGCACTCACCTTCATCCTTGCGGTGCAAAGTGCGCTCTATTCTCCGGCCAAATACGGTTTCATTCGGGAACTGCTGGGCAATGAGCGACTCAGCGAGGGCAACGGCTGGATTCAAGCCACGACCATGGTGGCGATTCTCAGTGGCATCGTTGCTTTTTCCGCATTGTTCGAGTGGCGTGTGGCGGCTCTGGCGCAGATGAATGCAACCGACATCCTGCAGCAGATTGCGCCGCTGGGCTGGGTGCTGGTACTGGGCGCAGTGCTGGAAGTGGTGTTGTCCTATCGCCTGCCGGCGCTGAGCGAAACCGATCGGACCCAGGCCTTCGATCTGCAGGACTACCTGACCGGACGCAGCCTCAAGCGTAACCTGCGTTCACTGGCTGAGCCGAGGGTGATCCTGCTGTCGATCATTGGCCTGGCGCTGTTTTGGTCGGTCAGTCAGGTGATGCTAGCGGTGTTTCCTGCCTATGCCGAAACCCATTTGGGTCAGGACAATACCTTTGTCATCCAGTCGGTAATGGCCATGGCGGGGATCGGTATCATGATCGGCGCCGTTGTTGCGGCGCGCCTGTCGCGTCACTTCATCAACGCCGGGCTGATCCCTTTGGGCGCGGTGGGTATTGCGCTGGGGCTGCTGTGCCTGCCGATGCTGGACAGCATCTGGCTAAGTGCCGGGGCCTTTCTGCTGATCGGCGTTTCCGGTTCGCTGATGACCATCCCGCTTAATGCACTGATTCAGTTCAACGCGCCTGAGGCCCATTTGGGTCGAGTGCTGGCGGGCAACAATTTCATCCAAAACCTGGCCATGCTCGGTTTTCTCGCGCTGACGGTGGTCAGTGCCAGGGCTTCGATATCCTCCGTTGCGCTGCTTTGGTTACTGGCTTTTATCGGCGTGCTGGGGGCGCTTTATGCGATCCTGAAGCTGCCTCAGGCGCTGATCCGTCTGCTGATGTCGGCGCTGGTGCGTCGCCGCTACAATCTCAAGGTTTTGGGATTCGAGCATCTGCCGGCCAGTGGCGAAGGCACCTTGATGCTGGGCAATCATATCAGCTGGCTGGACTGGGCCATGCTGCAGATGGCCTGTCCGCGGCATATCTACTTTGTCATGGAGCGTTCCATTTATGAGCGCTGGTATCTGCGCTGGTTTCTGGATCTTTACGGCGTCATTCCCATTTCCGCCGGTCGCAGTCGCGGGGCCATGGAGCAGGTGCGTGATCACCTGGCCCGTGGCCAGGTCGTCTGCCTGTTTCCGGAGGGGGCGATCAGTTACAACGGTCAATTGGGTGAATTTAAACGCGGCTTTGAACGCATCGTGCAGGCTGAATCGGTGCCGCTGCCGAATGTGCGTATCCTGCCGTTCTACCTGCGTGGTCTTTGGGGCAGTCGCTTCTCGCGTTCCAGTGAGCGTCTGCAGCTGTCCGAATCCAGAGGTATCAAGCGTGATGTGATTGTCGCCTTTGGTGAGCCGATCGCG
>CAYMHL010000131.1:0-4125 GCA_964390205.1 uncultured Marinobacterium sp. | reverse complement strand
AAAACGCTGGTCAATCTCAACTATACGGCGTCGGAAGATGCGCTGCTGGATGCCATTGAGCAGGCTGGGGTGAAGACGCTGGTCACGTCCGAGCGCTTTCTCGACAAACTGGAACAGCGCGGCATCCGCCTGGACCGGCTGCTGCAGCGTGTGACGGTAATCAAACTGGAAGCGGTCAAGGCGTGCATCGGCAAACCGGAAGCGGTCATGACGCTTGCACAGGCTGTGCTCTTGCCCGGGAGCGTCCTGCAGTGGCTCTACGGCCGTCACTCCAGGCTCGATGACACCGCTGCGATTCTGTTTTCGTCCGGCAGTGAAGGGTCGCCCAAGGGTGTGATGCTGAGCCATCGCAACATGATGGCCAACCTCAAGCAGATCGCGGCAGTACTGAACGTGCAGGATGACGACTGCATACTGGCGACCCTGCCGCTGTTCCACGCCTTTGGTTTGACGGTCACCTGCATGCTGCCGCTGGTGGAAGGCATCCCGCTGGTGTGTCACCCCGACCCGACCGATGCCGTCAATATCGGCAAGGCGGCGGCTCGCCATCGCGCTACCATTCTCTGTGGTACCAGTACCTTTCTTGGCATCTATCTGCGCAACACCCGGCTGCATCCACTGATGTTCGCCAGTCTCAGGGTGGTGGTGGCCGGCGCCGAAAAACTGTCACCGAGCATCAAGACCGGCTTCGAAGCGCGGTTCAAGGTGCCGGTGCTGGAGGGCTATGGCTGTACCGAAACTACACCGGTAGCCAGTGTTAATCTGCCCGATTATCTGGATACGCGCTGGTGGAACCTGCAGGTCGGCGAACGCGCGGGGACGGTGGGTATGGCACTGCCGGGGTCCATGTTCCGTATCGTTGATCCGGATACCCTGGCACCGCTGCCGACGGGCGAAGAGGGCCTGATCCTGCTTGGCGGCAGTCAGATCATGAAAGGCTATCTCAACAATCCGGCAAAGACAGCTGAAGCGGTGATCGAACGGGATGGCCTGCGCTGGTACAAGACCGGCGACAAGGGGCATCTGGATGCCGACGGCTTCCTTACGGTTGTCGATCGCTACTCGCGTTTTGCCAAGATTGGCGGTGAAATGATCTCGTTGACCGCAGTTGAAGCCGCGCTGCGTCAGGCGCTGGGTTACGACGAACAGCCGCTGGCCGCGGTAGCCGTCCCGGATGCCAAAAAGGGCGAGCGTATTCTGTTGCTGGTGGAGGAGGCGGCCGAGCCTGTCAGTGCCCGGCTGCGCAAGGCCGATATCCTGCCATTGTACCGTCCGGCGCAGGTGTTACAGGTGGACCGAATCCCCATACTGGGCAGTGGCAAGACCGATCTGACGGCGGTCAGGCGTCTGGCGCTGGAACTTGTTGATGCTGATGGTGCATAATATCCGAGTAATAAAGTTGGTTATTGCCGGAGTGTCGGCAGTTGAGGAGGTTCAGTGACAGCCATTACCCCAGAGCAGGTAGTCGAGGCCATCAAGGCCTATGTTGATCCAGACCTGAAGCAATCCCTGCCGGCGGCAGGCTGTGTGCCGCAGATCGACATTGACGACAATCAAATCAGCATTCGGCTACAGCTCCATCATGTCTGTGCCAGTCGCCATGATGAGCTGCGTCAGGCTGTGCGCGCGCAGGTTCAGCCGTTGGCCGGTGATCGCCGTATAGAGATCGACATCGCACAGCAGGTCGAGGCTCACCCGAGCCCGAAAAAACTGCCGGGCCTGGCGGGCGTCAAGAACATCATTGCAGTGGCTTCCGGCAAGGGTGGGGTCGGCAAATCCACCACCACGGTTAACCTGGCCCTGGCGCTGGCAGCAGAAGGCGCGCGGGTCGGTATCCTCGATGCCGATATCTATGGTCCCAGTCAGGGGATGATGCTGGGCGTGGCTGAGGGTGAGCGACCGGAAACGGCAGAAGAAAAATACTTCAAGCCGATCCTGCGCCATGGCATTCAGTCGATGTCGATGAGTTATCTGGTCGACGAGAACACGCCGATGGTCTGGCGTGGTCCCATGGTCAGCGGGGCCATGCAGCAGCTGCTGAATCAGACCCTGTGGCAGGATCTGGACTACCTGCTGATCGACATGCCGCCGGGTACCGGTGACATCCAGCTGACGCTGGCGCAGCGGGTGCCGGTCAGTGCAGCGGTGATCGTCACCACGCCCCAGGATATCGCTCTGCTGGATGCCCGCAAGGGCATCGAGATGTTCCGTAAGGTTGATATCCCGGTGTTGGGCATTGTCGAAAACATGAGCGTGCATATCTGCAGCCAGTGTGGCCACGAGGAGGCTCTTTTTGGTGCCGGCGGCGGCGAGCGCATTGCGCAGCAGTACGATACCGAACTGCTCGGTCAGCTGCCGCTGGCGCTGGCGATCCGTGAACAGACCGATGCCGGCAGGCCGACGGTCATTGCCGAGCCCGAAAGTGCCCATGCGCAGCGTTACCGCGCCATCGCCCGTCGGGTGAGTGCGGCGCTGGCAGAAAAATGTTCTCAGGTCGGGAACCTGGTACCCAATATCGCTGTCGAACTTGATTAGTACAGCGAGATGAAATTTTCCGCCCCGGCGAGAGCCAGGGCGGTTTTTTTTGTGCAAAACGGGTAGAATGCTCCGTTGATTTACTGAACGTATTTTCAGGTAATAGGGTGTTATGGGTATCAAGTCAGATCGCTGGATTCGTCAGATGGCGGACAAGCATGGAATGATCGAGCCGTTCGAGGCCGGTCAGGTACGTCGGGTCAACGATCAGCCGATCGTGTCCTACGGTACATCAAGCTATGGCTACGATGTGCGCTGCGCCGATGAGTTCAAGATCTTCACCAATATCAACTCTTCCATTGTCGATCCGAAAAATTTCGACGACGGCAGTTTTGTCGATGTGAAATCTGATGTGTGTATTATCCCGCCCAACTCCTTTGCGCTGGCGCGGACGGTCGAGTATTTTCGCATTCCGCGTGATGTGCTGACCATCTGCCTGGGCAAAAGTACCTACGCCCGCTGCGGCATTATCGTCAACGTCACCCCGCTGGAGCCCGAGTGGGAAGGTCATGTGACGCTTGAATTCTCCAATACCACGCCGCTGCCTGCGCGTATTTACGCCAACGAAGGTGTGGCGCAGATGCTGTTCCTCGGCGCCGATGATGTCTGCGAGACGTCCTACAAGGACCGTAACGGCAAATACCAGGGCCAGACCGGCGTGGTTGTGCCGCGAACCTGATGCTCTCGAACCTGATTCCCGCGACCCTGAGTCCCGCGAAGCTGATACTGTTGATACTGGGTGTGCATGAATTCCAAATCTGATCTGAAACGGATCCAGGCATTCTGGCAGCAAATCGAACGTACGCTGGATGAACTGCTGCAAAGCCAGCAGGAAATGCAGTTCGATGCCGAAAGTCTGTTGAATACCTACCGCGATATCCTGCAGAAGATCGACCGCAACCTGACCTTTCATTTCGAGCGCGAGCACGATGAAGGCCCGGTGGAGATGATCTTTGGCTGTGATGGCTATCCCGAATCCATCCATTCCGTGTTGAATGTGGTGGGTGAAGCCCCGCAACTGAGTGGCATCAGCTTTCGGGCGTTCAATAACCGCTATGATCCCATTCCGTCCTGCGTCAACATGGGCGAAGAGCTGTGCGAGATCGAAGACTTTTGGTGCTCACTGAGGGTCATTGAGGGCAAAATGCAGTTGGCGGTCTACCTTAAGGATGCGCCGCGCATTCTGGAAATGGATCCGCGCGTGGAAGCGGTGATGATCTTTCTGGATGCACTCATTGGCGAATACGAGTTGATGACTCGGGTGTGGGCGCTGGACTGGTGCGAGTTGCCGAAGGATCCGGTCGATTTTGGCCTGATCCCGCTGCAGCAGTTGCGCACGGCGTTCGATCACATGAAAGATGATGTCCAGCCGGTGGGCATTACCATTCACTGACCGGCCCGAGGCCGGACGCGGAGGCAAGCATGAGTCGGCAGTTGGCTGATTTGATGGATCGGGTACGTCAGGAGTACGTTCGCCGGATGCAGAACAACGGTCAGACGGAGCCCTATCTGACGGCACACCGTGTCTGTCAGCAGATGCTGTCGCTGGACCCGATTGCGCTGGCCGAGTTGATTGCCGATGATCCCAAG
>CAYMHL010000130.1:0-6945 GCA_964390205.1 uncultured Marinobacterium sp. | reverse complement strand
CACAGGCTGTACGCAAACGATCCCGATTATATGACTCAGCGATGGCCAAAGCGGCTCTGTGTATAAGATGTGTTTAAAATGGGTTATCCCGGTATCTGTACGAAAACTGACCGGTTTTCTGAAAGCTTTAATTGGCGTGGCTTTTGGTCAGGTGTTACGACCTTGTGAAAAGGATATGCACAGAAGCATGCAGGTACTTTGTGGATATTATCCACGGGTTGTTTTCAACAGGCGTAAGAGGTCACTCCGGCGACCGATAATGTTATGCACAGTCATCAGTGCTCTAATGCTGCCTGTTGATAAATAATGAAGGGCTGATTACGTCGGACTGAACAGCAGAATGGCTGCTGGATCAGACTGAAATCCACTTGCTGGAACATTAACATCAGGGTGTTTATCCGCGAGAGGCAAATTAGCATTTGCAAATAAATGACCTCATGGCAAAGTCATCAAGCCAAAGTAACCCGAGAGTACAGAGAGATAATGCGTAGCCTGAGTCATGCCTGGTTCGCCCGACACGGATGGGGGCTCTTGCTGGTGTTAACGTTGAGTGGATGTTCATTGCAGGAGCTGATGCCTGGCCAGTCGTCGGTCGACTCGCCGGAGAAGGAACTTCAGGCCCTGCTTGCTCAGCCCTGGATCGATCCGTTGACCGACTACATTAAACAGCATCAGGGAGATGCTGCACGCACGTCGGTACTGGCGCGTCTGCTCACCGAGCGTGAACGGCGCTGCAACCAGGTGGATCAGCGCTATGCACAAGGTGACAAAACCGCAGACGCGCTGACCAGGTATCGCGCCGGATATGGCTATTCCTGCCCGCAACAGGTGCAGGCGTTTGCCGAGCAGGTTGAACAGGTCGCGTCCGTTCAGTCGCCTGATGTTCAATCCTCTGGACAGAGGGGTGATAAGAGCGTCGTTCGGCCTTCGTCTGTTGATACGAATGGGGCCGCGGCGGCCAACGAATGTTATCTGCTGACGCAGATTCGCAATCACCTGGATGCCATTTCGGCCTGCCAGGCACCGGCACAGGCCGGTGATACGAGGGCGCAGCGTTCTCTGGCGCAGAGCCTGTTTGCCCTGCAGCGGTATGAGGAGGCGCATAACTGGCTGTTGCAGGCTGCACGTCAGGGTGATGTCCAGGCTCAACTGCGTCTGGCCGAGATATCGCTGAACGGGCCTGATGGACATGCCGATCCGGCACTGGCCTGGGCCTGGTTGCTTCAGGCCGGTGAGCAGCATCAGGCCGCCGGCCTGGCGCAGGGCTTGAGTGCAGGCCAGCGTGAACGGGCGCTTGATCAGGTTCGCCAACAGCTCGGTATTCATCCTTGAGACGGCATCCCGATGACGCTTCAGCGTCCGGGCTCTGTGCTCGATTGCCGGCCTGGCTGCGTCTGCAGTCATCCAAGCAATCGATCATGTGGGGGCTGGTGCTGCTGGTGGCGCTGTTCATGGCCGGCCTGTGGATTCTGTCTTCGCTGAATCTGAAGTATTCCCAGCACGCCATGGCGGAATTGCGCCAGCAACAGATCCGTGATGGTTTCGCAGCCAGTCTGGCGCAGATCGATACCGAGCACCGGCGGCTGGAAGCCTATGCCGATGATGTGGCACAGCAGGCCGCGCTTTTTCATGCCCTGCAGTCGGCCGGCGGCATGTCGCGCCCTGAGCTGGAACGTCAACTGCTGCAGCGACTGCAGCGCTACGATGATGTCTTTGGCAGCGGTATCTGGCTCTGGCAGGATGCAGTCGATTTCCGGGCGCCTCTGGCAGTGCTTGCCTACCGCGGCACCGAAGGCCCGACACTCTACGACGATCCTCAAACGCAGTGGCAGAATCCTCGTCGGCAGCCCTGGTTTGGGCTGGCGCTGGGTGAGGACTGGCAGGCCGCTGCCGCCGACCCCGAACGTCGCTACTGGACGCAGGCGTACTACAATCCGCTGACCGATGCCGCCGTGCTCAGTTTGGTCCAGCCGATTATCACGGCAGAAGGCGAGATGATCGGCTTGGTCAGTGTGGACTGGCATGCCGACACCCTCATTGAGTATGTCAGCCGTATCCGCATGACTCCCGGTACTTTTGCCTGGCTGATCGATGCCGCCGGGCGGCGCCTGTCTAGCCTGAGTCAGATCGAGGACGCCTTGCTGGCGGAACAGCTTATGGCCGCAGTGGAACAGGCGTTGCTCACACTGCCAGAGTCGGGCTCCGGGCAGGCATTGATCAGCGTTAATAACCGTCATTTCGAACTTTTCAACGCCCGCACGCGGGGTGGTCTGGCGTTTGGCGTAGGGGTTCCTCGTGACGAAATCGATGCGGTGCTGGCCCCCATGCGTGACACCAACCGCAGTATTCTGTGGCTGGGAGGTCTGACCATTCTGCTGTTGTCGGGGGGAATCCTGTTCAAGGTCGCCGGGCTGATGCGGGAACTGCAGGCGTCCTATACCGACGAGCTGACCGGGCTGGCCAATCGCGCCCGCCTGCTGCAGGTGCTGCAGCGGCACCCGCAGGCCGCCCTGATCATTCTGGACATCGACCGCTTTCGTGAACTCAATGCCCTGTTTGGCCACGACTGCGGCGACTATATCCTTACGCGGTTGGTGGCAAGGCTGAAGGACTGGCTACAGACGGATTCAACGGCCGGCAGCGGCAGGCTCTATCGTCTGGGATCGGATCAGTTTGTCTGGCTGGGGCCGGAGTTGCCGCCCGGCCCGCTGGCGGCCTGCGTGCAGCAGTTGGCGCAGTTTGGTCAGAGTCTGCCATTGCAGTGGCAGGGTCACGCATTTCATATCAGCGTCACTCTGGGGGCGTCCTCTTCGTTCGAGACATCCCCTGAACAACCTCCGGATTTGACCAGCGAAGCTCAGGAGGCGCTGAAGCAGGCGCGGCAGAAAGGGATCAGCTACCAGTTGCACGATCGCACGCGTTCACTGGAGCAGCAGTTCGAGCATAATCTGCTCTGGGCCAACCGCCTGCGTGAGGCGCTGCGCACGGACCGGTTGCAGCCCTGGTTCCAGCCGATCTATTCGTTGGCAACCGGCCGGGTGGAAAAATACGAGTGTCTGGTGCGGATGCTGGATACCGAAGGTCAGGTGGTTTCGCCGGGCCTGTTTTTGGGGGTTGCCCGGCAGCTGCGCCTGGATCGCCAGATTACTCGCCTGATGGTGGAAAAGTGCTGTCGCCGCTTTGCCGGTACCGGGCTGCAGTTCTCGATCAACCTGTCCTATGGCGACCTGCGTGATGATCAGCTGATAGCCTTCATCCTCGAGCAGCTGGACAGCCATGACGTGGGTCCACAGCTGATCTTCGAGATTCTGGAGTCGGACGGCATCGACAATTACGACCAGGTGCGCCATTTTATCGAGCAGGTGAAAAAGCGTGGTTGCCGTATCGCCATTGACGACTTCGGCACCGGCTACTCCAACTTTGAGCACCTGCTGCGGTTGGATGTGGACCTGATCAAGATCGATGGCAGCCTCATCCGTCATCTGCATACCGACCCGGGCAGCCGCCGGGTGGTTCAGGGCATCGTCAGTTTTGCCCACAGCCTGCAGATGCAAACCCTGGCCGAATTTGTGCATTCGGAAGCGGTGCTTGAGCAGGTGCGGGCGTTGGGCATCGATTTTGCCCAGGGTGAGGCGATCGGCATGCCTCAACCCGAGCTGCTGCCTCCGGAAGCCGGAGGCTAGGCGCCACGGGCGATGCCGGCATAACGCAGTACAAACTGCTCGGCATCCTTGGCGGGCAGAGGGCGGGCGTAGAAATAGCCCTGCATTTGGCTGCAGCCCTGTTCGAGCAGGAATTCGATCTGTTCAGCGGTTTCCGTGCCTTCGGCAATGATCTCCAGTCCCAGACTCTTCGCCAGTGCGATGACGGCACGGGTGATGGAGATGTCTTCCTCGTCGTGGGGCAGATCACGCACAAATGACTGGTCGATCTTCAGTTTGGTAATCGGTAGACGCTTCAGGTAGGACAGCGATGAATAACCGGTACCGAAGTCGTCCAGCGCGATGCGGATACCGGCCTGATGCACCTGCTGCAGTACTTCGATGGCAGCTTCCGGCTTGGTCATCAACTGGCTTTCAGTGACTTCAATCTCCAGCCATTCGGCGCGAAAATGCGTTTCCTCGATCAGCCGGTGCAGGGTTTCGAGGAATTCCTGATGTTGAAAGTGGCGCACGGTCATATTGACCGACAGCACACCCGGGTTGAGTCCCTGACTGTACCAGCCGGCGAACTGCTTCATCGCCTGACGGATGATGACCAGATCCAGCTGATGGATCAGGCCGGTGCTCTCGGCCAGCGGAATGAAGCGGGCCGGTGAAATCATGCCCTGTTCGGGATGGTGCCAGCGTGCCAGTGCCTCAAAGCCGATAAGCCTGCCGCTGGCGGCATCGATCTGTGGCTGAAAATAGGGTACCAGCTCGGCGTTCAGCAGTCCTGCACGCAGCTGTGACTCGAGGGACAGGCGCTCCAGGGCCTGTTGGGTCAGATCATGACTGAAAAATTGATAGTCATTGCGGCCTTCGCTCTTGGCTTGATACATGGCGGCATCCGCCTGCATCAGCAGCGCGCTGGCGTTCTGGCCATGATCGGGGAACAGGCTGATACCGATGCTGCAGCTGATGTAGAGCTCGTTCTGTTCCACTTTCAGCGGCCGACGGATGGTCTGCAGTATCTTGTGGGCCACCGCAGCGGCCTGCTCGGCGGTTTCCAGCCCCTCGAGCAGAATGGTGAACTCGTCTCCACCCTGGCGTGCCAAAGTATCTTCGCCTCTGAGACTGCGCCCCAGGCGCTTGGTGACGATGTTGAGTACCTTGTCGCCGATATTGTGGCCGAGGGAGTCATTGATGGTTTTGAACCGGTCCAGATCGACGAACAGGACTGCCACTTTGCTGTGCTGGCGCGTGGCCTGAATGATGGCGTGGTTGAGGCGGTCATTGAACAGGCTGCGATTGGCCAGACCGGTCAGGGCATCATGGTGTGCCATGTGATCCAGTGCATCCTTCTGTGCCTGCAGATCCAGACGTGACTCGCGAATCGAAGTGATCATGGTGTTGATGCTGTGTGCCAGGGTGCGGACTTCCATGGGGCCGCCGCTGGGTACCGTGTGGACCGGGATACCGGACTTGTCGGTATTGCCGATGGTGGCGATGATGGCATTCAGGTGCCTGAGGATGAAGCGTCGTGTCATCAGCAACAGGATGATCACGATCAGGGCACAGATGATCAGCGTATTGATCAGGGATTCCTTAACGATCGCGGCCAGCTTGCTGTCCAGCTCGGCACCCGAGGCATAGAGACGAACTTCACCGATCGGCTTCCCGGCCTCTGTCAGGATGTCCCGGCTGTCCGAGTAGTAGCAGCGGTCCAGATGCTGCCAGTGCTCGCTGTTGTCGGCCTCGAACTCCACCAGCCGGTTATCTGCTGTGCGGATCATGCCGGTGGTATAGGCCTCTTCACCGAGAATGCTGCCCAGATTGAGGTCTCGGACCAGAATCGCGCAGTTGGCCGGTCGCTCAATCTCGTTGGCCAGGATCTTTTCATATTCGTTGACCGCATAGGCTTCCATCAGGCCGGAAATGTTCTGCTGCAGTGTGTGCAGACTGCGGCTGGTGCGCTCTCGCATCTCGCTGGAGATACGCTGTTTGGTGATGAAGTAGTCGACCGCAGCACTGCCGGCGACCGTGATGAACACGGTCGGCAGGATGATCGCCAACAGCAGGATGAAGATGGATGGTGCAGGTGCCGGGCGCTGCATCAGGGCATCTCCTCCAATCCCAGTACATTGCGGCGGATGATCGCCCGGTTCTCGTCCAGATTGTCTGCGGAGATGGCCAGTACCGGCAGTTTCTGCTGCGGTTCGACACTTTCTCCCTGCAGGTGCCGGTGCATGCTGATGACCGCCTGTTCGCCCATCAGGAACGGCTGCTGCATGGCGGCACCGACCAGTACACCGGAAGGAATCAACTGTAGAAACTCGGGTTCGGCATCGAAGGTGACCAGCAGAATCCGGCCCTTGCGCCCGCTGTCGGCGATCGCATCCAGTGCGGCCTGGTAGCGATCCGAGCCTTGCAGCCAGATGGCGCGCAGATTCGGTACGCTGTTGATCAGTTCACGGCTGAAATCGTAGGTTTCGGCATGGGAAAACGTGACCTGCTGGCGCATGGCTGCGCTGTCGATACCGGCCTCCTTCAATGCCAGCATGAAGCCGTCGGTGCGCTCGCGGCCATTCTGGCGCTTTTGCGGAATAGCAATGATGCCGACCCGCCCCTGCTGCCAGCCGCGCGCTTTCATCTCGCGGGTCAGCACCTGGCCGATGCGATAGGCCCCGGTAAAGTTGTCGGCGGAGATATAGCTGACATAGTCAGCGGAATCGGCACCGATATCGGCAATAATGACCGGGATATCGGCTCGCTGGGCCAGTTTGATCAGTGTTGCGGCGGCTGAGGAGTTGGTTGGCGAGATAATCAGGCCATCGACACGGTTGCGGATGGCGGCGGCAACATATTCCAGCTCGCGCCGGGCGTTGTTGTGGGCGCTGTAGATATCAATGCCATAGCCCAGTTCGCCGGCCTGGTGGACCACTCCCTTGGCCATGATGCTCCAGAACGGGATGCGGGTATCGGATGCAATATAGGCCAGACGTGGTGATGTATCGGACGTGGCCAGGGCATCCGAGTCCATGGCCTGAATCGGCAGTGCCGACAGGCAGAGCAGCAGGACAAGGAAGGTCCACAGTAACGACCGAGCGGATGAATCCTTTGGCATAGAACACCGGTTCCATGGAGTTAGGTAGCCGAATACGCACTAGAGTATCACTATCGAGACAGAGATAAAGCAGCAATCCGAGGTGGATTGTCCGGTGTCATGATCCGTCCGTCAGGTGACGGCCTGATGGCAGGGATTGATCGGCAGGCTGCGACGATTTGTCACGGCTTGAATTGACAG
>CAYMHL010000129.1:0-7046 GCA_964390205.1 uncultured Marinobacterium sp. | reverse complement strand
TGTTTCATGACTGGCTGCGCAAGCCAGATGCCTACTCCATCCATGATCGCGGCCAAGTGCTGATCGACCAACTGCTAAATCTGATCGCCGCTCGCTGAAGCCGGCCCGCATCTCAGGTATCCGACGTCACGCTGCCGCCACCTGCAAAAAAGGCGCTGTCCCTAAGGAAAGCGCCTTTTGGTATGGAGGCAAGGCCCGTGGACGCGGGGCCTATGTTGTCATCGACTCAGTGTGCGTTGTCCGCCTGCACCACACCCCGCTTACGACTGATCCAGTCGGAGATGTGCGCAATCATGGCGTAGAAGCTCGGCACGAAGCAGCTGGAGATGATCGCCACCGATGCCATGCCCACGGATACCGCCGTACCGATGTGATGACTGCTCACATCACTGGCCCCGGTCGCCAGAGCCAGCGGCAGCGTACCCAGGATGAAGGCAAAGGAAGTCATCACGATGGGACGGAAGCGCAACTCCGCTGCGCTGATGGCCGCTTCACGGATCGACTTGCCCAGCTCCTTGCGCTGCAGCTCGGCGAACTCCACGATCAGGATGGCGTTCTTGGCCGCAAGGCCCACCACCACCAGCAGGCCGATCTCCACATAGACCGACACATCCAGTCCGCGCAGCACGATACCGCCCACGGCACCAAAGAAGGCAAACGGCGTAGCGGTCATCACCGCCAGCGGCAGTGACCACCTTTCATACTGCGCCGCCAGGATCAGGAACATCATGATGATGCCGAAGATGATCGCCAGCGAAGCCGTATTGCCCAGTGTGGTTTCCTGATAGGCGGTCCCTGTCCAGCCCATACCCCAGTTGCCGCCCAGCTCGGTGGCAACGATCTCGTTCATGGCTGCGATCGCTTGCGCCGAGCTGTAGCCCGGTGCCGGACCGCCCTGGAACTGGGCACCCAGATAGACGCCGAAACGCGATACGACCGCCGGGCCTACCTGACGCTCCAGCGTCACGAATTCCGACAGCGGAATACGCTCGCCACTGGCCGCACGTACGAAGATATTGTTGATATCTTCGGCTTCGTCGCGATATTCGCCTTCGTTCTGCAGATACACCTGGAAGTTGCGGTTCTGGTAACTGAAGTAGTTCACAAAACCGTTACCCAGGGTATTCGACAGGGTCGCGTTCAGATCGGTCAGCGGCACACCGTAACTCAGCGCCTTCTGCTGGTCGATATCCGCGCGGAACGAGGGCACATTGACGTTGAAGGTGGTAAATACCCGCTGCAGCGCCGGATGCTGAGCCGCCGCCTGCATCACCTTCACCGATGCCATGTACAGCTCTTCCGAGCTGGCACCGCCGAAGGATTGCAGATAACCGGTAAAGCCGCCGGTGGTCGACAGGCCCATGATCGGCGGTACGTTGAACGCCATGGCGCTGCCGCCTTCGGTCTGCGCACCCAGCTGCATGATCTGCCCGACCAGCTGCTCGACCTTGAGATCACGCTCCTCCCAGGGCACCAGGCTGACGAACATGATGCCACGCGCGGTGTTCACCGCACTGGACAGAATGTCGTAACCGGCAACCGACACCACATGCTTGACGCCGGGGATCGCTTCAATCTGGCTGCCGAGTTTGTCCATATAGGCCGAGGTACGATCCAGTGAGGCCGCATCCGGCAGCTGTACGGCCACCAATGCAACCCCCTGATCCGTCTCCGGCACCAGCGAGGTCGGTGTGGTGGTGAACATCCACCAGGATGCGGCACTGAACGCAGCGGTCAGCCCCAGTGCCAGCATCCAGTTGTGTACCAATACTTTTACAATCCAGACATAGGCATCGGTGATGGCACCAAAGACACGATCAAAGCCACGCAGGGGTGCGTGCAGCACATGCAGCAGGCCCGAACCTTCAAAACGCGGCTTGTGCTTGATGAAGATGGCCGACAGCGCCGGGGTAAAGGTCAGCGCCATCAGCGCCGAGAAGCCCACCGAGATCGCCACGGTCAGCGCAAACTGCTGGTAGATCTGGCCGGTAAAACCGCCCAGGAACGCCACCGGCACGAATACCGCCGCCATGATCAGCGAAGTGGCGATAACCGGGCCACCGACCTCTTTCATCGCCCGGATGGTGGCATCGCGCACGCTGATATCGTCATCTTCACTGAGCACGCGCTCGACGTTTTCCACCACCAGAATGGCGTCATCGACCACGATGCCGATCGACAGCACCAGAGCAAACAGGGTCAGCAGGTTGATGGAGAAGCCGAACAGGTAGAAACCGGCAAAGGTCGCCACCACCGACACCGGCACTACCGACATGGCGATGACAGTAAAACGCCAGTTCTGCAGGAACACGAACAGGATCACACCGACGATGAGGAAGGCCTCAATGAAGGTGGTGACCACCGTATCCACCGAGGAGCTGATGAACAAGGTGGTGTCATAGGGCACCACATAGTCCAGCCCCGGCGGGAAACGACCAGCCAGTTCATCCATTTTCGCCTTCACCGCCAGCGCCGTTTCCAGTGCGTTGGCACCCGGCTGCTGGTTGATGATGATCGGCGTCATGCCGGCACCGTCCAGCTTGGCATCGATACCATAGAAGGATGCACCCAGCTCGATACGCGCCACATCTTTCAACAGCAGCGCCGAGCCGTCAGGGTTGGTGCGCAGGAAGATATTGCGGAAATCGTCGGCACTGGACAGACGACCACCCGCCGTCACCGTATAGGTGTAGGCACGCGGGCTGTCATTGGGCGTGGCCGCCAGGCTGCCTGCCGGCACCTCGGTGTTCTGCGAACGAATAGCGGCTGCCACCTCGGTAGGGGTCAGGTCATACTGCGCCAGTTTGTCCGGGTCCATCCAGATGCGCATGGCGAACTTGCCGCCGCCCAGCACGTCCGCTTCACCCACGCCCTTGACCTGACGCAGCTCATCGAGCACGTTCAGGGTGGCGTAGTTCTGCATGTAGACGTTGTTGTAGTCACCCTGAGGCGAGATCAGCGCGATCACCATGAGGATGGAGCTGGAGCGCAGCTTGACCGTCACACCCTGGGCTTGCACCTGCTCGGGCAGTTGCGACAGGGCACCCTGCACCCGGTTGTTGACGTTGATGGTGTTGGTATCGCCGTCGGTGCCGATATCAAAGGCCACGTTAAGGCTCATGATACCGTTGTCGGCACTGGTCGAGGTCATGTAGAGCATGTTCTCGACGCCGTTGATCGCTTCGGCCAGCGGCGCGGCAACGGTCTGGGCTACGGTCTCGGCGTTGGCACCGGGGAAGCGGGCCTGCACCGATACCGTCGGCGGCACTACGCTGGGGTACTGCTCGATCGGCAGCACGCGCATGCTGACCACCCCGACCAGAGTCAGGATGATCGCCAGTACGGTGGCGAAGATCGGCCGACTGATAAAGAAGTTGGAGAAATTCATTCGGCGTTCGCCTCCCCGGCGGTTTCACCGGCAGCGGCGGCAGGCGTGATTGGCGTTCCCGGCTTGATGCCGGACGGGTCACCGGAGACCACTGTCATGCCCTCTTCCAGACCGTCCAGAATGATCTGCCACTCACCGGCAAGCTCACCCAGCTGAACCGTCTGTGCACGGGCGTTGCCCTCTTCGTCCACCAGGAACACCTGCGGCCCCATCAGCCCCTGAGTCACGGCAATTTCAGGCACAGCCAGCACGTTATAACGCTTCAGGCCTTCGATGCTGATACGAACAAACTGCCCTGGCAGGACGCGATGTTCCGGATTGGCAAAGGATGCCGAGGCCTGAACGGTACTGGTACGCTGATCGACCCGAACACCCAGAAACTCAAGCGTACCCTGCAGGCGGGTATCGCTGTCACTCAGCGTCAATACCGTCTGAATCGGCGCGCCGCCGTCCTGACCCAGCTGTTCACGCAGCTCCATCGCATCCTTCACCGGCATCTGGAAGCGCACTTCCAGCGGGTCCAGCGGGGTGATGGTGACCAGCTCGGTACCCGGGCTGACCAGGTTGCCCAGATTGACCTGACTGAGGCCGACACGTCCGCTCACCGGGGCGGTGACCTGGGTGTAATTCAGATCGATGCGGGCACTGGCCAAAGCGGCTTCTGCCTGACCGACCCGTGCACGGGCAACCTGCTGTTCTGCCAGCGCCTGATCATACTGCTGGCGGCTGACCGAGTTGCGTTCGACCAGTGACGCATAGCGCTCGGCATCACGACGGGCACGATCAAGCTCTGCGCGGGCGCTCTGCAGGTCGGCTTCTCGCTCCTTGACGTGGGCTTCATACTGCTCGGGCTCGATGGTATAGAGCACCTGCCCCTTGCTGACCTGATCGCCCTGTTCAAACTGGCGTGTTTCCAGCGTGCCGGTCACCCGCGCCACCAGTGTCACTTCGTTGTCACTGCGCAGCAGCGACGAATAGGTTTTGTCGAGCAGGATGTCCTGTCGACTGATCGTTGACACTTCGGTGGTAACCGGTGGCAACGGCTGTGCAGCCGCTGCAGCAGACTCGGCCTTTTCCTCACTGCATGCACTCAACAGCAGGGCCATACCGGCCAGAAACAGAGCACGCCCCTTGGAAGCAAATGTCATCATCACACACATCCCAATGATTGAAAGGCAAAGCGGAATTTTACATTCATGCATGTATGAATGTAAATTAGACCGCTGTTCTATTAATATATTTCTGCTGCTATCAGCCAGCACATCTCATTCACGGCACTGAAAGGCAACAAGTGGACACCGGGTATGGACACCGGGAGTAGCCAGGTGTTAAATGTCACCAAAGAGATACACTAATGCAATTTGGACGCTCAATGACCTGCATGGAACCTGACTCCGTCAAACGCACCCTGACCGGCCTCGAACTGAGAGTCGGCACCCGCCTGCCCTGGTCGCTTTACAGCCCACAGGGCACTCTGCTGCTGACCGAAGGCACCCTGATCCGCAGCGAGAAACAGATCGAAAGCCTGCTCAATATAAAGGCCCACTATTACCGCCCCATGGCTCAGGGGGTCTATGCCTCGCCTGCGGAAAACCCGAAAAGCGAACCGGCAAAAGTCAGTACCTTCGTCATCGTTCATACCCTGCTGGAGCGGCTGGAGGAGGCCTTTGAACTCAGACACCAGGCAGATGCCGGCAGTGCCTTTATCCGCCGCATCATGCATCTGGTATTCGACATCCAGGGGCTGTGTGAGGAAAACCCCGATGCCATGCTCGGCACCATGCAACTGATCCTCGAAGCCCCTCACGGGCTGGTTCATCCGCTGCATGCAGCACTGATGTGCGAGGTTGCCAGCTTTCGCATGGGCCGGGGACCTCTGGATCGCTTCCCGCTGGTTGCAGCAGCCCTGACCCATGACTTGGGCATGTACGAGATTCAGCAGGAACTGTTCGAACAGTCCACACCCCTGACCGAGTTTCAGCGTCGTGTCATCGACGAACACCCGCAGCAGGCGCATGATCTGCTACAGCGCACCGGAGTCACAGAATCACGCTGGTTGCTGCCGGTGCTGCAGCACCATGAACGGCTTGACGGCAGCGGCTATCCGGCGCGGCTGTCAGGCGATGAGATTTGCCACGATGCCCGCCTGCTGGCCATCGCCGACAGCTACTCGGCGATGATTCGCCCCCGCGCCTACCGTCAGCAGGTGTTGTCACGCGATGCCATGCGCGAGATTTTCCAGCAGCGCGGCAGCACTATTGATGCAGAGCTGGCACGCCTGTTTGTAGAGGTAATGGGCATTTTTGTGCCGGGCACACTGGTGCAGCTGACTCAGGGAGAGCTGGCGCTGGTCACCGGTCGTGGCGACAGCCTGAACCAACCGCATGTTGCCGTGATCGCCAACCGCCAGGGCCGCAGGCTTGATGAGCCGGAGTCACTGATGCTGGAAGACGGCAAAGCGATCAAGTCGATACTGCATATCCAGAACCATCCCGAACTGATCGCCATGCTGGGTCACGTCTGGCCTGCCATGACACCGCTGCCCTCAGCCTATTGAAGGCACTTCGGGCCAGTTGTCCGGTACGACAAAAAGGCGCTCAACTTCCTGCCAGCCACTTGGCCCTGGCATCAATCGAGCCAACAGGCATGCCCGGCCGGATTGAGCTACATCTTCAGCAGCCTGCTGCAACCGACCTTGCTCAGGTGCTGTAGGCTGTTGCCAATTCGCCAGCCAGTGTGGCTTGTGCAGCACGACCCAACCCTCGGTTTGCACCCGCGACACGTCCTCAACATGGCACCAGCGCCCTCGGCCATGATCGGGATCGACCTGCTGCGGCACCATGACTGCCTCATCAAGCGGATAAAACAGATAGCCCGGCATGAACAGACGTGCCACCGGTGCCCCCTTAACCCCCAGCGCACGCAACACCGGTCGTGCTGCTTCGCTTGAAGTCAGGCGGGTTTGATGCTGCAGCAGGCGGTCGGTTTTCAGATCCAGCCGGTCGCGACTGTTGGGCCCGTACCAACGCACCCGCCGCGAGACCGCATCGGTATGGCCCAGGTAGAACTTGACGGCGATTTCATGATGTTCCACTTCGCCGGTCAGCGGATTGCGCAGCAGAAAGTCCAGCTCCCCCAGCGTACGCCGCTCATCGCGGATTTGCAGGTTGCGCGCCAGCAGCTCCCAGCCCAGCAGATCCTGCAGCAGACAGGCATAGAGCTGTTCAAAATAGAGCCCCAGACGGCGCTGGGTAGCCTGTTGCAGCAATGAAGGCATGGATTCGGGATGCATATCCCAGTACTGCAGCTTATGACGGTAGTCAGCCGGCAACCAGGCGACGGGGTCAAACGTCAACGCCCCCCGATACAGCTGAGGTGCCTGGCAGAGCCAGGCCAGATGACGAATGACCAGCTGTTGAAAATCAGCGCTGGCGCTCATAGACACTCAGGCTGACCGCGGTGCCCAGATTAAGCGACTCGATCAGACCGGCACCGGGAATGGTAAACGCTTGGGCACCCAACTGCTGCAGCTGTTCACGCGGTACACCCCGCGCTTCGTTGCCAAACAGATAGCAGTCGCAGGCCTTGAAGGCATCCGAGCTTAGCGGCTCACCCTGCATATCCAGACAGCC
Organism: uncultured Marinobacterium sp.; assembly: GCA_964390205.1. Classification (GTDB taxonomy): domain Bacteria; phylum Pseudomonadota; class Gammaproteobacteria; order Pseudomonadales; family Balneatricaceae; genus Marinobacterium. The sequence goes on along the minus strand of CAYMHL010000129.1, from coordinate 26 downwards.
GATTCGTTCATAGCGCTCGCTCAGGC
>CAYMHL010000128.1:0-7087 GCA_964390205.1 uncultured Marinobacterium sp. | reverse complement strand
GAAAACTCGCCACTGCGTGGCTCAGACAATCCAAACATTTTCCCTGTTGCCGCTGCGATGCTCGACTGCTCACAAGGGGGCTTTTAGGAGTAGTCATCATCCGGATTCGCCAGCTTCACCTGCAGCGGCTCCATCTTCCCGCCCGGCATGCCGATCATTTCGTTGTAGGGGCTTTCATGCACCAGCACGGTGTCGGTGATCCCCAATCCCTTGAACTGAAACTTGGCATCGAGCTGGCTGTTGAAGCGCAGGATGGTGCCCTTGTCATCACATACGTTCAGCAACTCCTCGCCCTGCTTCAGTTTGACCTGAACCAGGTACATGCTGCTTTCAAATGCGCGCACGATCAGTTGTTCGATCTGGCCGATCTGCTGTTTAACCTCTTCGAGTGAAATCTTCATCAGCGACTCTCCTGTTGCATTTATGCATGTACGCAGGCCCGTTACAGACGGTTTAACTGTGTTCGTATTTAAGGTAAAACATCCCTCCTGCTTGATGGAGGTACAGGATGAAGTGTCTGATTATCGGGGCCGGCGGGATCGGCTGTTATTACGGCGCCAGGCTGCTTGAGGCGAAACATGAGGTGACCTTTGTCGCCCGTGGTGCGCATCTTGAGGCGATGCAGCAACAGGGACTGAGGGTCGAGCATGAGGCACTGCAGTTTCAGGGCCAAGTGGATGCATTGTCACTGGGGCAGCTGCTGGCGGAACGCGACTGTGCCGATTACGATCTGATCATGCTGGCATTGAAGGCCGGTGCCACCGCCGACTGGCTTGAGCAAAGCGGTGACTGGCTGAGCGCTGCCGACACGCCGGTGCTGTCACTGCAGAACGGCGTCGACAATGAACCATTAATTGCTGACCAACTCGGTGCCGAGCGCACCTTGGGCGGGCTGGCGGTACGGATCGGCGGGCATATCATTGCACCGGGGCATATTGAAGCCAGGGGGCCGGCTCAGGTGGTAATGGGGTGCTGGCCAGCCACCACTGAGGATGACACGCGGCTGGATACTCTGGCCCAAATCCTGAACGCCGCCGGCATCCCCACCCGCGTCACGGCCAATATCCGTTACGAGTTGTGGAAGAAGCTGCTGATCAACAACGGCGTCAACCCGCTCAGCGCCCTGACCGGGCTGGACACCCGCAGCCTGACCGCCGACCCTGTATTAGGCAAAACGGTGTATCGCATGATGCAGGAAGTCGCTGTTGCGGCACGGGCCGATGAGGTTGAACTGACCACCGCCGATGTGGACGAGATGTTCGAGCTGATCAGCAACTTTGACGCCATCAAGACCTCCATGCTGGTTGATCGCGAAAAGGGACGCCCGCTGGAGCTGGAGGAGATCAGTGGCGCCGTGATCCGTCGCTGCAAGGCGCTGGGCGAAGACGCCCCCTGGACCGAGATGACCGAACGCCTGCTGCGCCTTGAGATCCGCCCCTTGCAATGGCAGCCGCAGCCCGCATAATGCCGCCTTTTGAATCATCAACCGAGGATATGCCGATGACACCTGAAGCCTTTGTCGCCCGTTTGGGCAGCGACGACAGCATCGATTTTGAAGATACCATGGCGGTGATCAGCGAACATTTCGACTACGCACCCTGCGCCTTCAACAACGGCGAGATCTTCAACGAAGCGGGCCAGAACGAGGGTTCCTGCAAGATCTTCGGCTTCGGCAAGCTGATGGGACTGGATGAAGCTCAGACGCTGGCCTGTTTTGGCCGTTTCTACCGCGACGTGCTGGCCACGCCCGAAGGTAACGACCACGGCAATATTCGCAATTTCATGCAATCCGGCTGGGCCGGCATTCAGTTTGAAGGCGAATCGCTGCGCCGCAAGGCTGATTGATCAGGGGACCAAGACCGACTGATCAGAATAGTGGAAGCTGCTCGGCTTCCGCTTCGCCCTCCTTCGGCCCCAGCCGATAGCCGACACCCAAGAGGCGCACCGGCCTTGAGCCACGATGCCAGGCCTCTTCCATCAATGACGCAAACAGCCCCTTGTGCGGCTGTTCACAGCGACATTCCGCCGTGGTCTGGTTGAAATCGTTAAACTTCACCTTCACCACCAGCCCCAGAATCTGCCGTGAATCACGGTGACGCTCATAACGACGCTCCAGATCCTGCATTAACGCGTCCAGCTGATCCAGACAGCTGGCCAGATCAGGCAGGTCCTGGCTGAACGTATGCTCAACACTCACCGATTTGCGCTCACGGTGAGTGCGCACCTCGCGCGCATCCTCGCCCCGCGCCAGCTGCCAGAGACGTTCGCCGAAACGACCAAAGTGGTTCTGCAGCTCGATCAACGACAATGACTGCAGTTCGGCACAATTGCCAACCCCCAGTCCCATCAACTTTTCCTGAGTACGAGGCCCGACACCCGGTATCTTTTTCACCGGCAGCTGTGCCACAAATTCGCTCTGCCGGTCAGGGGTAATCACACAAAGACCGTCCGGCTTGTTCCAGTCACTGGCCACCTTGGCCAGAAACTTGTTCTGCGCCACGCCGGCCGAAACGGTAATACCCGTTTCATCCCGCACCTGCTGCCGAATCGCCTGAGCAATCCGGGTGGCACTGCCGTCCAGCAAGCGGCTGTCAGTGACATCCAGATAGGCTTCATCAATGGATACCGGCTCGATCAGATCGGTAAAGCGGCGGTAGATGGCAAAGATTTGCTCCGCCACCTCGCGGTAGCGCGCCATGTTGCCGGACACCAGCGTCAACTGCGGACAGAGCTGCAGCGCGCGCGCCGTCGACATGGCCGAGTGGATACCATACTTGCGCGCAGGATAGTTGCAGGTGGCAATCACGCCGCGACGTTCGGCTGCACCGCCGACGGCCAGCGGGATGTCACGCCACTCGGGATGCGCCAGCATTTCCACAGCGGCAAAAAAGCAGTCGCAATCCAGGTGAATGATTTTACGGGCAGACACCTGGGGATCGGCGGCGGGGTTTTCGGGTCTCATTGGGGCACTTCTGCTATACATTGGTTATATTCACGCATGAAACCTGTCAGGGAGCAAGCCAATGTCCGAGCAGATGCCAGAGCAGACGTCAAATCAGACTGCAGACCCCGCGCAGTGGAATGGGCGCGAGCGGCGAAAAACACCCGATCGACGCCAGACACCCGATCGCCGCGAGGAAATTCGTTTCGAGCTCGACAAGCCCGACCGGCGCAGGAATCGCGGCCGACGCAAGGACGAGCATGACCCCTGGATGACCTGACAGGGATTCACCAGGCACACGGACATCCGGCTGTCACTGCGCAGTCATGTTTCGGTCACCCCAATGTCACCTGATCGCCATAGTGTATGCCTCAGTTGATAGAGGTGACTGAACATGCAGATCGATGTAGAACAGGTACTGGTCAATAAATACCCCGCGTTTGCGCACAAGCCCGCCCCGGTTCGCCGCTCCACCCTTTTCTGCCTGCGCCGCCTGGTGCGAGAACAGGAGATCAACCGTTTCCTGCAGACGCATCAAGGCAGCCGCGGCTTCGAGTTTGTTGACGAAGTGCTGGATTACTTCAATTTCAGTTACACCATCAGCCACAAGGAGCGCATGAACATCCCCTCCTCCGGCCGGGTGATGATCATCGCCAACCACCCCCTGGGCGCTCTGGATGGACTGGCGCTGCTCAAACTGGTCGGTGAGGTTCGCCGTGATGTGCGCATCATCGCCAATGATGTGCTCATGCACTTCGATGCTCTGCAGAATCTGTTCCTGCCGGTGGACAACCTGGGCAAGAGCACGCGCAAGGAAAATATCGCCCGCATCGTCGAGGCGCTGCAGAATGATGAAGCCGTCATTGTCTTCCCGGCCGGCGAAGTGTCACGTGCAGGCTTTACCGGCATCAAGGACGGGCGCTGGAACAGCGGTTTCATTCACTTTGCGCGCAAGGCCAATGCGCCCATACTGCCGGTTTACCTTGGCGGCAAGAACTCTACTCTTTTCTATGGGCTGTCCTATATCAACAAGTCGATGTCGACCCTGATGCTGGCGCGGGAAATGTTCAACAAACACTCGGTGACGTTGCCTGTGCGCATCGGTGAACCCATCGCCTTCAGTCAGCTCGACGCCCTGCCCGTATCCAACCGCGACAGGGCCAAACTGCTGAAGAAACACCTCTACCGCATCGCCCGCAACAAGGCACCACTGTTTCTGACCGAAAAGACCATCGCCCACCCACAGGACCGACGGGCACTCAAACAGGAACTCAAACAGGCAGAACTGCTGGGCGAAACGGCGGACGGCAAGAAAATCTACCTGTTCGACTACCATCCGGACTCGGTGGTGATGCAGGAGATTGGCCGCCTGCGCGAGATCGCCTTTCGTACCGTGGGCGAAGGCACAGGGGAAAAGCGCGACCTGGACCGCTATGATCAGTACTACCGTCACCTGATTCTTTGGGACGAAGACGATCTGGAAATTGCCGGGGCCTATCGCATTGGCGAGGGCAGACTGCGCATGCAGAAAGCCGATTACAGACTCTACAGCGAGTCGCTGTTCAGCTACAGCGAACAAATGGACAGCATCTTCGAACAGGGCATAGAGCTGGGTCGCAGCTTTGTTCAGCCGCGTTACTGGGGCAAGCGCTCGCTGGATTACCTTTGGTACGGTATCGGCGCCTACCTGCGCCGTCATCCCGACGTCCGCTACCTGTTTGGTCCGGTCAGCCTGAGCAACAGCTACCCGAAACGCGCCCGCGATCTGTTGGTGTGGTTCTATCGCCACTATTTTGCCGATACCGCCTGGCTGGCACGGTCACGCAGCCCCTACCCGCTGGACAGCGATGCGGAAGCCACCATCCGCCAGTTGTTCAGCGGTGACGACTATCGAGAAGACTTCAGTCGTCTGCGCGAACAGCTCGATTTTCTCGGTGTATCCGTACCGACGCTTTACAAGCAATACAGTGAACTCTGTGAACCGGGCGGGGTCAGTTTCCTTGACTTCGGCATTGATGCCGATTTCAACTACTGTATCGACGGTCTGGTATTGGTGGATACCCACAAGGTCAAGGCACGCAAGCGCGAACGCTACATCGGCAGCCATGGCTAATTCTGCCCACTGGAGTAAAGTACCTGTCCGTCATTGACCGAATGCAGGAGACAGGATGCACCCTCTGGGACTGGTACTTTTCGCGATCATTGCACTGGGCAGCTGGTACTGGTGGCAGGCACAGCCTGTGGACCAGAGGCGCAGCGCCAGTTGGAAGATCATTCTGCTGCTGGCGACCATCGGCCTGCTTTACCTGGCCATTACCGGTCGCATGCACTGGCTGGGCGCCATGATCGCCCTGGTGCTGCCCTTCCTGAAAAAACTGCTGCCTCTGCTGCTGCGCTTTTTCCCGTCCATTGCCCGCTGGTGGCGCAGACAACAACAGCAAAAACAGCAGCAGGGCCATTCCGGCCGGCAACAGCGCCGATCCGGTGGCAAAAGCGGTATGAGCGAAGCCGAAGCACTGGAGGTATTGGGTCTCAAAACCGGTGCCAGCCGCGAAGAGATCATTCAAGCCCACCGCCACCTGATGCAAAAACTGCATCCGGACCGTCAGGGCAGTGCCTACCTGGCAGCAAGGGTCAATGAAGCCCGTGACCGCCTGCTGGAAGAGTAAAGGTCAGACGCTCAGCGCCACCAGTCAAGTTCGCCACTGGATATACGCAGCATGTCGCCTGCTGGCTGCAGTTCCAGACTGCGGCCATAGGCCGGATGGAACCCCTGAAGCTGCAGCTCCCCATCCACGTTGAGTTGAAAGGTGATTGGCTGCAACTCGGAACCTTCGGCATGGAGTCGCAATTGCGTAGAAGACAGGCGCTCCCAACGCCCCTGATACTCATTCACCGGCTGATTGTTGAGATAGTCTTCAGTCAAACGAAAGCGCCCTTCGCGGGCCAATGCAAGCGCCAGGCGGCGGGTGTTCATACTGTCGGGGGTCACATACAGGTCACGCAGCGGCCAGTGCTCCAGATCACCGAGGCGGGCACACCCGCGGTAATAGGTCCCATTAACCTCAGCGGTCATACTCAGGGCGTACCAGGCTCCCGATTTGCCCCGGCAGGCACCGGGTTCCACTTCCAGCAACACTGAATGCTGCTTGCGCCCCGCACCGGCTTTCATGGTCTGCTGCCAGCGGCGCTGCCGCGCCAGACGCTCGGCCTCCGGCCGGTCAAACCCCAATTGCAGCAAGCGTCCCGAGTAGTGCACCCTGATGTGGCGCTGACGCAGGTCGATCACCACTTCACCATCATCAGAGACCGCTCTGAGCTCAATATTCGGCAGTGTGTACTCACAGGCCGCCAGCGAGCCGCCAATGACCAGTGGCTGCTTCAGGATCAACGGATCCACTCCGGCGGCCGCTTTGGCTTCCACATACACGGGCCAGCCGTCGCCGATGCTGTGGGCCGCATGCTCCTGTTGCAGTGTATTCGAGGCCAGCTCCACATCCATTGAATCCGCTGACCCACAGGGTGAAAAACGGTATGCCTCTCCTTCCTTGACCAGGGTGCCACGCACCAGCTGATCGGCCGCCCCCGGTTTGACCGACTGCAACCCGCAACCCGTCATGAGCAGCGGCATTACCACCCCCCATGCCGCAATCCATTTAAACCGCATTCAACCCCCACTCCATCATTTTAAACACACGTTTTGAATTCCGGTTTTCAGCGCAACATTTTACCGGCTCCGGCGTTAAATCAAAGCGCCGATGCCCCTGGCTGGTCATTAGCTCTGCGGCACAACAGCAGTTTCTCAACTAAACTCAATGCGCTTTCCTTTCAAATGCAGGAGAAATTGCGATGAGTGATCATATTTATAAAATTGTCGAAGTGGCCGGTTCGTCCAGTGAAAGCCATGACGACGCCATTCGACAAGCCGTTGCCAAGGCTGCCGAAACCATTCAGCACCTGAACTGGTTCGAAGTCAAAGAAATGCGAGGTCACATCACTGATGGCAAGATTGCTCATTATCAGGTCGTTGTCCGCTTGGGTTTCCGACTCGACTAGTCTCATTTTAGAGACATTCTAACTAACTGATATTAATGGCTTTTTGAAAAACAGGAGCATAAGTGTCGCCATTTAACAGGCAGCACGGGT
>CAYMHL010000127.1:0-7141 GCA_964390205.1 uncultured Marinobacterium sp. | reverse complement strand
TTTTTTTACGGGTATTGCCAAGTTGTCAGGATGTTGTCAGTACGTCTAGAATGGAGTTATACATTTTTCCGTGAGGTATAGTCATGGGCGCTACAAATCAGTCAAAAACAGAGCGCATAGATGTTCGTGCCAGTACGCTGGTTAAGCAACTGTTGCAGGAAGCTGCCAGGGCCAGTCACAAAAACGTCAGTGAATTTCTATTGGATGCCGGAGTGACGGCCGCTGCACAAACACTGGCAGATCGTCGGCGGTTCGTGCTGGATGAGCAGCAATGGACCGCGTTTCAGGAAGCGCTGGATCGTCCTGTGCAAGCCAAGCCGCGCTTGAAAAAGCTGTTGAATGAGCCGGGGGTGTTGGATTGAGCGAACGTTATTTGCCCGTTCGCAAGCTGGCTGCAACGGACCAAGTCGATGCGTTCGATTGTGGGCAGACTGCCCTTAATCAGTTTTTACAGCGATATGCATGGGTCAATCAGAAAGCAAACAGTGCGCAGACCTATGTTTGCTGTAAGGGGGATGTTGTCGTCGGTTTCTACAGTCTGGCGGTAGGCAGTGTTGATCCTGAAGTAGCCCCTGCCCGCGTTATGAAAGGGTTGGCGCGATATCCGGTACCCGTCATGATTCTGGCACGCTTGGCTGTCGACACAGAGCATCAACGCCAGGGGTTGGGGCAGGCCTTGCTCAAAGATGCCTTGCTGCGTACTGCTCAGGCAGCCGAGATTGCAGGCATACGCTGCCTGTTGGTTCATGCAAAGGACGATGAGGCGAAGCAGTGGTACATGTCCTGGGAGTTTGAGCCAAGCCAGACTGATCCTTATCACCTGTATCTTATGCTTAAAGATCTTAAGCAACTGTTGGCTTAACACGCCTTATTCGGCTCAGAATCATGATTTTATATGAGCCGAATACGTTGTTCTAATCGGCTCAGTCAATACAGCCCACTTGACCCTGTACCCCACTTCAGGGTTTATGCTTAAGCCATCGAAAACCATCAAACGAGGTTGAAGATGGCCATCTACCAGTTTGCACTGCATAACGTGCGTTGCGCCGGGTGTGTGCGCAGTGTCGAAAAATCTCTCACCAGCACGCCTGAAATTCAGGACTTTGCCATCAACTTTGCCGATCGCACGGCGTCGGTACAGACCGATGCCGATCCTGACGTGGTGATCAAGGCGGTGGAAGCTGCCGGTTATGGCGCATCCCTGATGCAGGATCAGGATGACTACGATCAGCGCGCCGAGCAGGAGCGTCAGGCGTACAGATCCACTTTGCGCAAGAGTCTGGTGGCGCTGGCCGTGGGGGGCGTGTTGATGCTGGCCATGCTGATTGGCTGGATGCCGGATCTGCATACCATCGGCGGCATGCTTCAGGGCGTCGCGCTGGGGGTGATTACCCTGGCGATCATGGCGTACAGCGCCGGACACATCTACAAGGGCGCCTGGCAGGGCCTGTTCCGTGGCGATCTGAACATGGATACCCTGATCGCCCTCGGCACCGGTACCGCCTGGGTGTACTCCACCGGGCTGTTGCTGGTGACGGCGGTGGCGCCGGGGGTATTGCCCGAAGCGGCCATGCACCTGTATTACGAAGCGGCGGTAATGATCCTCGGTTTTATCCTGCTGGGGCAGGCGCTGGAAAGCCGCGCCCGCGGCAATACCAACGATGCGCTGCGCAAGCTGCTGGATCTGCAGCCGCGCGAGGCACTGCGTATTCGTGACGGCGAAAGCAAATCGGTACCCGTGGCGATGTTGCTGCCGGGGGATCAGGTGCGCATTCGTCCCGGTGAGCGGGTGCCGGTGGATGGCGTGGTCATTGAAGGCAGCAGCCACCTGGATGAATCGATGCTGACCGGTGAGCCTTTGCCGGTAAAACGCCAGCAGGGCGATCAGGTCACCGGCGGCACCGTCAATGGTCAGGGCAGTCTGCTGATCGAAGTCTCGGCGGTGGGGCAGAAAACCGTACTGGCGCAGATAGTCGCCACCGTGCGTGAGGCGCAGAATGCCAAGCCTGCACTGGGTCGATTGGCGGATCGCATCGCCGCCGTGTTTGTGCCGGTAGTGATCCTGATCGCCATCCTGACCGCCGTGCTCTGGATCTGGCTGGCGCCGGCACCGGCCTGGCCCTACGCCATCGTAGCGGCACTGACGGTGCTGATTGTGGCCTGCCCCTGTGCCTTGGGGCTGGCAACGCCCATGTCGGTGATGGTGGGTGTGGGCCGCGCGGCCGAACATGGGGTGCTGATCCGCAACGGTGATGCGCTGCAGCAGGCGCAGGCCATCACCACGCTGGTGGTCGACAAAACCGGCACCCTCACCGAGGGTAAGCCCACCGTTGTCGAACTGCATGCCGAGGGCGATGCCGATCAGTGGCTGCAGCTGGCGGCCGGTGTTGAACAGCACTCCGAGCACCCACTGGCACAGGCGGTGGTGAACTACAGCCGTGAGCGGGGGCTGGAACTGCTCGACAGTCAGCACTTTGATGCGACCGCCGGCAGTGGCGTCAGTGCTTCAGTCAACGGCCAGCAGATCCTGCTGGGCAATCGCGACTGGATGCAGCAGCAGGGCGTGGATACCACCGGCTTTGATGCCAAAGCTGACACTTTCAGTCAAGCAGGACGCTCGTTGATCTGGATGGCGGTGGATGGCCAGATGAAGCTGTTGCTGGCGATTGCCGATCCTTTGCGGGAAGACAGTGCCGAAGCCGTCGCCATGCTGCACCGGCAGGGGCTGGAAGTGGTCATGCTGTCCGGTGACAACGCCCAGACCGCCAATGCCATCGCCAGGGAAGCCGGTATCGATCAGGTGATTGCCGAAGTCAAACCGGAGCAGAAACAGGCGGTCATTCGTGACCTTCAAGAACAGGGCAAAATCGTGGCCATGGTGGGCGATGGCATCAATGACGCTCCGGCACTGGCGCAGGCCGATATCGGCTATGCCATGGGCTCGGGCACCGATGTGGCGATCAGCTCCGCCGATGTCACCCTGATGCGCTCCAGCCTGCTATCGGTGGTGGATGCAATCGGCATTTCCCGGGCCACGGTGCGCAACATCAAGCAGAACCTGTTTGGCGCCTTTATCTACAATACACTGGCCATACCGGTTGCCGCCGGGGTGCTCTATCCGCTGATTGGCCTGTTGCTCAACCCGGCGATCGCAGGCGCTGCCATGGCACTGTCATCGGTGACCGTGGTCACCAACGCCCGGCGCCTGAAAAGCCAGTCGATCAGATGATGCAATGATCAAGGGAGTAGGCTGCCGGTGGCCTCAAACACCTGTTCAGCAAAATGTTATTAAAAAGGAACGCTATATTGCATTAGAATGTGCACCCGTCTCCCGACAACACAAGGTGAACTGAGTCATGCAAGGATTGAAGATCAAAAGCAAGCTGTTACTGATGGCATTGCTGCCGTTGGTACTGTTGGTGGCTGCGATCATGCTGATCGTGCGCACGCAGATGGAAACCATGGGGGATGAGGAGATTGCAAGCATCCGCTCCAGCCTGATGGACGCGCGTCAGGCCGAGCTTAAGCGCTATGTTGAGCAGGCGATCACCGCCACCGGGCCGATCTTTGACCGTATCGATCTCAATGCCGCCGAACAGCAGAGCCGGGTGATCGAATTCCTCAGCGCCATGCGATTTGGCAGTGAAGGCTATATCTTTGCCTTTGATCCCCAGGGCGTTACCCGGGTGCATGGCACCAACCCTGGTCTGGTTGGCAAGGACCTGTCCGGACTCAAGGATCCCAATGGTGTGCTGTTTACCCGCGAGCTGGTCAATGCCGGGCGCAATGGTGGCGGTTTTGTCGAATACATGTGGGAGAAACCCGGCCTGGGGCGTGACGCGCCCAAGCTCAGCTACGCCGAGGCGTTGCCGGGTACCGACTGGGTGGTCGGCACGGGGTTCTATATCGACGATATTGACGCCGAAGTGGCCAAGGGCGAACAGCGTGTACGCAGCGCCATCAGTGATACTCTGAGCCTGATCGCGGTCTCCTCCATCGTCCTGCTGCTGATCATCGGTGTCATCACACTGGTTGCTGCCGGTCGCATTACCCGTCCGCTGCAGCAGACCGCCGCGGCCCTGCGTGACATCGCTCAGGGCGAGGGTGATCTGACCCGCCGCTTGCCGGTGGATTCCGCTGATGAGGTCGGCGATGTGGCGCGCAGTTTCAATGACTTTGTCGAGAAAATTCAGCAGCTGGTCAGAGAAGTCCATTCTGCCGTCGGTGCGCTGAGCAGCTCAACGGAGTCGATGAAACAGGTAGTCACGCGCACGCATGAAGACGCCCACATGCAGAAGGGTGAAACCTCTCAGGCTGCGGCGGCCATTCATCAGATGGCTGCTGCCGTGCAGCAGGTCGCGGGCAGCGCCTCTCAAGCGGCGGAAGCGGCGCGGGAAGCGGACAGTGAATCCGTCAACGGTCAGGCGGTGGTGGAACAGACCATCGACTCGATCAACCGCCTGGCGGATGACGTCAATCGCTCCGCCGAGGTTATCGCCAGCCTGGATTCCGATGCGGATCAGATCGGTACGGTGATCAACGTGATCCGTGACATTGCCGAGCAGACCAACCTGCTGGCCCTGAATGCGGCCATCGAAGCGGCTCGTGCCGGTGAACAGGGGCGTGGCTTCTCCGTGGTGGCTGATGAGGTGCGCACGCTGGCGACCCGCACCCAGCAGAGTACTGACGAGATCCAGCGCATGATTGAAAGCCTGCAGAACGGTGCCCGTCGGGCGGTCACCGAAATGCAGAACTCCCAGGCGCAGAGTCAGGACACCATTGTGCAGGCCGATACCGCCCGCAGTTCACTGCAGCAGATCACCCACTCGGTCAGCACCATCACCGAGATGAACACCCAGATTGCCAGTGCCGCCGAGGAGCAGACCGCCGTAGCCGACGAGATCAGTCAGAGCGTGCAGCAGATCGCCGATATTGCCGACAAGGCGACTCACAACGCCGAAGAGCTGGCCGGTACGGCCACTCGAATGAGTGAGCTGGAGCGACAGCTGAATCAGCTGGTAACCCGCTTCAAGATCTGAAGCAGCGGCTGTACCCGATCCCCCTGTGTTGAACCGGCGCCTGCAGCGCCGCGTACACAACACAGGGGGATTTTTTATGCGCATTTTACCAAGATGGTCAGGGTTGCAAGGGGCGCTGTTGAGCCTCCTGTTCGCATCAACGGCTTCGGCTGTGGAGCCGCTTAGGCTGTATGGCGACGAGGTGTATTACAGCGTCGAGCGCAAGGGCAAGCCCATCGGTGACTACCGTTTGAGCTTTGAAGAGAACGAAACCGGCGGCTTCAGTGTCGATGTCAGCATGCAGCTGCAACTGCGTGTGCTCGGCTTATTCAACTATGATTTCAGCTATCGTGCCGAAGAGCACTGGCAAGGGCCGGATCGTTTGTTGGCCATGACCGTCAGCATTGATGATGACGGTGACCGGCGCGCGTTGCGCTTTGAGCGCCGAGCAGATGGTCTCTATCGGCTGGGTGATGACAGCAGCGCAACGCGACTGGGTGATCGGTTGCTGACGTCCAACCACTGGCATCCTCAACTGGTGCAACAGGCGCAGCTGCTGAATACGCTTACCGGCGATGTAAGTCGGCTGGATGTGCAGCTGGAAGCGGAAGAGCAATTGCAGGTCGGTGCCCGTCAGGTCACCGCCCTGCGCTACCGCCTGGGTGGTGATCTGGACGATACCCTCAGCTGGTACGATCTGCAGGGGCGATGGCTCGGCATGGAGTTTTCCGCCCGCGATGGCAGCCGCATCCTTGTGCGCCTGCAGCCCTACACTGAACTGGCTCAAAGGGAGACACCATGAATAGACATATGCCCCGCTGGCCGCTGGTCTGGATTACCGGTGGCGGCAGCGGCATTGGCCGTGCTACCGCACTGCGACTGGCGGCTGAAGGTTCGGATGTCATCGTCAGTGGGCGTCGATTGGACGCGCTGACCTCCGTGCAGCAGGAGGCGCAGCAGCGTCAGCTGGATGGCCGCATCCTGCCCAAGGTGCTGGATGTGACCGACACAGCCGCTTTCTGCCGCACGCTCGATGAGATCGAGTCGGAATGGAAACTGCCCGATCTGGTCATCCTCAATGCCGGCGACCACCAGCCTATGGCGCTGGATGAACTGTCCACCGACACCTGCCGCAGGCTGATGGAGATCAACTACTTTGCCGTGATGGCCGGGCTGGAAGCACTCTTGCCACGCATGCGTCGGCGAGGCTGGGGGCAGATCGCCTGTACCGCTTCGCTGGCATCCTATCGTGGCCTGCCCACCGCAGCCGCCTACGGGGGCAGCAAGGCCGCATTGGTGAACGCCTGTGAAGCCCTGCAGGTTGAGTTGCAGGGCAGTGGTGTACGCCTGCAGGTGATCAATCCGGGCTTTGTCAAAACCCCGCTCACCGACCGCAACGCCTTCGAGATGCCGCAGCTGATCTCGCCGGAAGAGGCCGCTGATGCGCTGGTCAAGGGCCTGCACAGCCGCCGCTTCGAGATTCGCTTTCCGCGCGGTTTTGCCTGGACGCTGGCACTGCTGCGGCACCTGCCGTACGGTCTTTACTTTCGTTGGGTGAAACGGGGAACAGGATTTTGACCAGCCGGATCGAGCTTCAGCCAGAGCATCAACCACAGTTGCAGCGACAGCAGCAGGCGCTGGAAGACTATGCCCGCGCATTTGCCGATCTGACGCCGGACAGTGTCGAGGCGCTGTGCCTGAAGGTCAGCGACGACGTTCACTTTCGCGACCCCTTCAATGATCTGCATGGCCGCGATGCCCTGCGTCACCTGCTGGTGGACATGTTTGAACGCGCCGGCCGTCCGGCGTTCAGTGTCGACGAGATCAGCTGGCACTCGGGTATTGAGGCCGGCTGGCTGCGCTGGCATTTCAGTGCGCAATTGCCGGTGATCGGTCAACTCGATGTGTCAGGCTGCAGCCGCGTCAGCGTCAACACAGAAGGGCTGATCACTGAACATATCGACTACTGGGACAGCGCCCCCATCTACCTGAAACTGCCGCTGATCGGCGCACTGCTGCGCCGCGTGCGGCAGCGTATCTCGATTAACAAGGAAGGTTAATCAATCGCTTGCAAGCAAGCTCCTACGGGTAGACTCCTCAGGCAAGCGATAAACCAGGGTGTT
>CAYMHL010000126.1:0-7258 GCA_964390205.1 uncultured Marinobacterium sp. | reverse complement strand
CGTCGGGCGCGTCGTGGCGAGGCACAGCTGCGCCCGACCACAGAGGAAATTCGCCAGCAGTTGGCACAGATGCCTTAAGGAGGCAGCGATGATCGCAGTGGAGTTGGTGGCAGGACTGGTGTTGCTGGTCGTGGGGGCGGAGCTGCTGGTACGCGGTGCGGCCAGGCTGGCGCTGGGGCTGGGTATTCCGGCGCTGGTGGTTGGCCTGACGGTAGTGGCATTCGGTACCAGTGCGCCGGAGCTGGCGGTGAGTGTCAAGTCGGCCTGGTCCGGACAATCCGAGCTGGCACTGGCCAATGCGGTTGGCAGTAATACCTTCAACATCCTGTTTATCCTCGGGCTGTCGGCAGTGGTGGCACCATTGGCGGTTTCGCGCACGCTGCTGCGGCGTGATCTGCCGGTCATGTCGCTGGTGGCGCTGATTGCGCTGCTGATGGCCTGGAACGGCAGCATAGGCGCCGTGGAAGCCGGTGCGCTCTGCCTGGGGCTTGTGGGCTATACCGTCTGGCTTCTCAGGCAGGGGCTCAGGGAGGGTGCCGATGCGTCTGATGAGGACCTGGCTGAGCTGGTACACAACCCCCAGCCTGCCTGGCGCAACCTCCTGCTGGTGCTGGCAGGTCTGGTGCTGCTGGTGCTGGGGGCGCGCTGGCTGGTGTCCAGTGCCGTGGAGCTGGCTACGGTACTGGGGCTGAGTGAGGCGATTATCGGGCTCACCATTGTGGCAGCAGGTACCTCTCTGCCCGAGGTGATGACATCGGTGATGGCGACGTTTCGAGGCCAGCGTGATATCGCCATTGGCAATGTGGTGGGCAGCAATATTTTCAATATTCTCTGTGTGGTGGGTCTTTCCGGCCTGTTTGCGCCTGAGGCGCTGACTGCTGGCGCACAGATGCGCATGCTGGATCTGCCGGTGATGCTGGGCGTATCCATGCTCTGTCTGCCGTTGTGTTTGAGCGGAGCACGCCTGTGTCGGCGCGAAGGTGTGCTGTTGCTGCTGCTCTACCTCAGTTATCTCTGGTACAGCATCGCGCTGGCCACCTCCGCCGAATACCTGTTGCAGCTGCAGTGGGTGCTGGGAATAGGGGTCCCATCGCTGGTTGCGCTGGTTGTGGTGATGATCTGGAAGCTGGAGCGCAGACAGGCGAACCATCTGCCCTGAGTGGGGAAACCATCAGGCCGAGCGGATACCGTTGAGGTTGCGGAAGGTGATTTCACGGGCGGTGTTAAGGAAGTCGATCATGAAGTCGGCGTCCTTCTGGTCTTCGCGCATGGCAGCATAGAGGGTACACCAGAGCCCTTTTTCGCCCAGTGGGCGGGCGGCGATGTACTCGCGTTCAAGGTATTCGTGTGCCGCCCAGTTGGGCAGGGCCGCCACCCCACGGCCGCTGGCTACCAGCTGCATGATCATCACGGTCAGTTCCGAGGTGCGGATCTCGCCGGGTTCCACATCAGCCGGGTCAAGGAAACGGGTGAATACGTCCAGCCGATTCTGTTCCACCGGGTAGGTGATCAGGGTTTCCCGGGCCAGATCTTCGGGCTGAATATGGTGCTTGGCAGCCAGGCGATGCTGGCGGCCCATGACCAGGATGGATTCATAGCTGAACAGAGGCGCGTAGTGGATGCCGGTGCGTTCTTCCGGGTCTGAGGTGATGACCAGATCCAGATCGCCACGGGCCAGTGCGGGCAGCGGCTGAAAGCTGAAGCCGGTAGACAGATCCAGCTCCACTTCAGGCCAGTGCTGGCGGAAATGGTCGATGGTCGGCATCAACCAGTCAAAGCAGCTGTGGCATTCAATGCAAATGTTGAGGCGGCCGGTCTCACCTCCGGCCAGACGCATCACGTCGCGTTCGGCGTTGCGCACCATCGGCAGCAGCTCATCGGCCAGGGTCAGCAGACGCTGCCCTGCACTGGTGAAGCAGATTGGCCGGGTCTTGCGGATGAACAGTGAGCAGTTGAGGCGCTCTTCCAGGTCCTTGATTTGATGGGACAGAGCGGACTGCGTCAAATGAATGCGCTCGGCCGCTTCGACCAGACTGCCGGCATCACGCAAGGCGGCCAGCGTTTTCAGGTGACGAATTTCGATCATGCCCACGCGTCAGGTCCTTTGTATTGCGGATAGTGCCAGTATAGTACAGCTGTGAATGTTCACATCCGGCACATTCAACGGCAGCCGGAGATTCCAGCTGCCGCAGGTAGGGGTCAGGATTTGACCAGCAGGAATTCCAGCAGTGCCTTCTGCGCGTGCAGACGGTTTTCGGCTTCCTCAAAAACCACGGAGCGGGGATCGTCGAGCATGTCTTCGCTGACTTCTTCGCCACGGTGAGCCGGCAGACAGTGCATGAACAGGGCATCCTCTTCCGCCAGATCCATCAATGCCGGTGATACCTGATAGCCGCGGAACTCACGGATGCGCTCACGCTGTTCGTCTTCCTGCCCCATGGAGGCCCAGACATCAGTGACCACCAGGTGGGCACCCTTGACGGCCTCTTCAGGGCTGGCGAATACGTTGACACGATCGCTGTTGCGGGCGACCAGATCGGTGTTGGGGGCAAAGTCTTCCGGGCAGGCGATGTTCAGCTTGAAATCGAATTGGCGTGCGGCGTTGATGTAGGAGTTGCACATGTTGTTGCCATCACCGACCCAGGCCACCGTCTTGCCCTTGATTGAGCCACGCTGCTCAATAAAGGTCTGCATGTCGGCCAGCAGCTGGCAGGGGTGGTAGTCATCGGTCAGCGCATTGATGACCGGTACCTTCGAATAACGCGCAAAGGTTTCCACCAGCTCGTGGCTGAAGGTACGGATCATCACTACGTCGACCATGCTGGAGATGACGCGGGCACTGTCTTCGACCGGCTCACCACGGCCCAGCTGGGTGTCACGGGGTGACAGGAACATGGCGTGGCCGCCGAACTGTGCCATGCCGGCTTCGAAAGATACTCGGGTGCGGGTGGACGCCTTCTCGAAGATCATGGCCATGACCTTGTTTTTCAAAGGCTCATAGGTCTCGCCCGCATTGCGCATCTGCTTGAGGATAATGGCGCGCTGCACGATCTGGTGCAGTTCTTCCGGCGTCATGTCCAGCAGGGTCAGAAAATGTCGTGTACTCATAAATGGTATCGGACGGCGACTTGAGTCGCCGGCTCCCGGTGCAAGTTGAATAAAAAATGCTCAGTTGGCGCAGTCACGCTCTTCCCCGGCATAAACCCGGATCAATTGAGCTACGGTGTTGACCAGCAGGTCAGCCTCCTGATCGGACAGGATCAGGGGCGGCAGCAGGCGCACGACGCGGCCACCGCCGGTCACGTTCAGCAATATGCCCTTGACCTTGGCCAGGACCGCCAGCTCGCTGCCGGCTTCGGCCAGCTCGATGCCGATCATCAGACCCTTGTTACGGATTTCTTTCACATATGTAGCACCGCCCAGTTGGATACGGAAGCCGTCGGCGATGCGGTTGCCCAGTTCGGTCGCCCGCTGGCAGAGATTATCCTGTTCGATAGTATCCACCACGGCGATGGCAGCGGCACATGCCAGTGGATTACCGCCGTAGGTGGTGCCATGACTGCCCGGTGTCAGTACCTCGGCAGCGATGCCGCGCGCCAGACAGGCGCCGATCGGGAAGCCGTTGCCCAATCCCTTGGCGGTGGTGACCACATCGGGCAGGATGTCAGTGTGCTGATAGGCAAAGTAGCGGCCGGTACGACCGTTGCCGCTTTGGACCTCGTCCAACATCAGCAGCCACTGGTGCTGATCGCAGATCTCACGTAGCTGTTGCAGATAATCGTCAGCCGGAATATGAATGCCGCCTTCACCCTGAACCGGTTCGACCAGAATGGCGACCACATTGGGGTTGTTGCGGGCGACCTGGCGCACGGCTTCCACATCATCAAAGGGGACGCGGACGAAACCGCTGACCAGCGGCTCGAACCCCTGCTGGCTGGCGCGATTGCCGGTGGCACTCAGGGTTGCCAGGGTGCGGCCATGGAAGGACTGTTCCATGACGATGATCGCCGGGTTGTCGATATTGCGGCCATGGCCGTAACGGCGAGCCAGCTTGATCGCGGCTTCGTTGGCCTCGGCACCGGAGTTGGCGAAGAAGGCGTTGTCCATGCCGCTGATGCGGGTCAATTTTGCCGCCAGCTGTTCCTGCAGAGGTATGGTGTAGAGGTTGGAGCAGTGGATCAGCTTGCCGGCCTGTTCGCTGATGGCGCGGGTAACCGCCGGGTGCGCGTGTCCCAGCCCGGTGACGGCGATGCCGCAGAGCGCGTCCAGGTATTTGTTGCCATCGGTATCGTACAGCCAGGCACCTTCGCCATGGTCGAAGGCGACCGAGAGCCGGTTGAAAACGTTCATCAGTGGCTGCGTAGCCATGGGACTCTCCCTTACAACGCAAAAAGGCAGCCTTGGCTGCCGATAAAACGACCATTCTATGAGCAGCAACCCGGTTTGGCAATTCCATCTTCCGGGGCAGGATCAATGAAAGCGGTCTTGATGCTCCTGTTGAGGGGGAATAATCAGCCTCCGAGGAGCGGTTTTCGGTCGAACACCCGCACGCGACTCAGGTCTAACTTGAGTGGAACACTTGGTTATATGTTAAGCTATTGCCCGTCCCAGGTCCTGATGGCCCTCAAGAATAGATGTAAAGGTGGTTAGATGAGTGTAGTCGACACGATCAAAGAGCAGATCGAAAACAACGCAATCCTGCTGTACATGAAAGGCACGCCGCGTTTCCCGCAGTGTGGTTTTTCTTCACGCGCAGTGGAAGCCGTCATGTCCTGTGGCGAGCGCTTTGCCTTCGTCAATATCCTGGAAAACCCGGATATTCGCGCCGAGCTGCCGAAATACGCCAACTGGCCGACCTTCCCTCAGCTGTGGATCAACGGTGAGTTGGTCGGTGGTTGTGACATCATCTGCGAGATGGCTGAAAACGGTGAGCTGAAAGAGATGATCGCTGCAGCTGCCAAGGATGACGCGGCCGACGCCTGAGTGCGTTGACCCATCCGCAAAAAAAGCCCGCATTGGCGAACGCCGTGCGGGCTTTTTTCTGCGCATTGAACCACCAGGTGATTGTTAATCCCGTGTTGCCAGCAGCAGGTCCCAGCCTCCCATGTCTTTCCACTGGTTGACGATGGTGCAGAACAGTTCCGCCGTCTTGACGGTGTCATAGAGGGCGGAGTGGGCCTGTTTGCCGTCGAAGTCGATGCCTGCCAGATTGCAGGCTTTTGCCAGCACGGTCTGGCCGTAGGCGAGCCCGGCCAGCGATACGGTATCGAAGGTCGAAAACGGATGGAAAGGGTTGCGCTTGATGTTGTTGCGCTCGGCTGCCTGGCTGACAAAACTGTGGTCAAAGGCGGCGTTGTGACCGACCAGTACGGCGCGCTTGCAGCCGTGGGACTTGATCGATTTGCGGATAGGCTTGAAAATCTGCTCCAGCGCCAACTGTTCGGCGATGGCGTTGCGGGCCGGGTCGTCCGGGTTGATGCCGGTGAACTCCAGCGCTGATTTTTCCAGGTTGGCGCCCGCAAAGGGAATGACATTGGCGTCGTAACTCTGGTCGATCATCAGATAGCCGTTCTCATCCATGGTCAGCGTGACGGCCGCGATCTCCAGCAGGGCGTCGGTACGCGGATTGAAACCGGCGGTTTCGACATCGACGACAACCGGCAAGAAGCCGCGAAAGCGGTCTGCCATGGGGTGAGGGGCGTTATGGCGTTGAGTCACGAAAATCCTTACTTGCAAGGGTTGAAGGGCCGCAGGCATTCTAACAGCCTCGCAAGCGGCGTCAAAACGGCCTCAAGTCAAAGCCCGTTCAGCCGCTACAGCAGTGGATAGATAACCGATCATTGGGAGACGCGCTATTGAACACCCGCAGTTGGGTCCTGTTACTGCTGTTGTTATTGCCGGGCTGGGCACAGGCCGTGGTGTTTCGGGCGTCCATTGACGAGTCGGTATGGGAGATGGAAACCTCGCGTTTCTTCTGCCGTTTGAGCCAGCAGGTACCTGCGTTTGGTCGTGCGCTGTTCGAGCATGAGGCCGGTGAATCCCTGCGTTTTCAATTACAGCCAACCCAAAAGGATCAGCTTGAGGGCGAGATGGTGCTGGTGGCGAGAGCCTCGCCCTGGCAGCCTGGTGTGGCACCGTTCAATATTGCACGGGTCAATATCGATGCCGAAACGGGGGGCATCACCCTGGGCAGTGAAGCCGCCAACCGGATGCTGGTGGCGCTGCACCGGGGCATGACCCCCACCTTTGCCGCTGAGCGCTGGTTCAAGAGTGGCGAACCGGTGGAAGTGGGTATTTCCGCTGCCAACTTTCAGTCGGCCTATGATGACTATCTTGGCTGTCTGACCACGCTGTTGCCGGTGAACTACCGTCAGGTGGCACGCACGGCGGTGCTGTTCCCCTCCGCCACCTGGCGCTTGTCCGATGCTACTCGCGAGCGCCTTGATTTGATTGCGCTGTATGTCAAAACCGATGACAGCGTGAAGTCAATCTATGTCGATGGCCATTCCGACAACTACGGTCGCCGCCTGCTCAACCGTGATTTGTCCAAACAGCGGGCGGAAGAGGTGACCAACTATCTGATCAGCCAGGGTGTGCCGGAAGAGATGATCACCACCCGCTATCACGGTGAGCGTTATCCGGTGGTGCCCAACACTTCGGCCGAAAACAGGGCGCGCAACCGGCGTGTGGCGATTCGCCTGGAACGTGACTAGTGTGCAGGGCAGTTCAGCGGCAAAGGGCTTTCTGGTATATTATCTGCACTTGATTACGAGCACTTGTGCCGAGTGAATCTTAGCGGCCGGCTGACCATGGTGGTTGGCCGGTAATTGTTTCTGGAGCAGCAACATGTCCGATATTAAAAAGGTCGTCCTGGCATACTCAGGCGGTCTGGATACTTCTGTAATCGTGCGCTGGTTGCAGGACACCTACAACTGTGAGGTGGTGACCTTTACTGCCGACCTGGGTCAGGGTGAAGAAGTGGAACCTGCACGCGCCAAGGCCGAGGCCCTGGGCGTCAAGGAAATCTACATCGAAGACCTGCGCGAAGAGTTCGTGCGCGACTTCGTGTTCCCGATGTTCCGTGCCAACACCATCTATGAAGGCGAGTACCTGCTCGGTACCTCCATCGCGCGCCCGCTGATCGCCAAGCGTCTGATCGAGATCGCCAACGAGACCGGTGCCGATGCCATCTCCCACGGTGCGACCGGCAAGGGCAACGACCAGGTGCGCTTCGAGCTGGGTGCCTACGCACTCAAGC
>CAYMHL010000125.1:0-7266 GCA_964390205.1 uncultured Marinobacterium sp. | reverse complement strand
TCGACGCCCCGCTGGCGCGGCAGCTGCTGAAAAAACAGGTGGGCGACGAAGTCATCATAGAACGCAGCGATCAGGATGAACTCTGGCTGGAAATTGTGGCAATCACCTATGCCTGATCCGAGCAGGTACCAGGCCGCTTTTGCTCTGACACCGGGTCGAACGAGCGGGATTGCAGCCTTGCCTTAACGGCACAATACCCGCACGCATTCCAGGCTATTGAATACCGCGATCTATGGTATAACTGGCTGTAAAACAGAAGCCATAGACCCTAATGCTGCATCAGACACGTCACTCCGGCCCACACGTGGGCAAGGTTCAGTTTCACGGTTGTACTCTCCCCTTTTGCGAGGACAGCCAATGAACATGAGCATTCACATAGTCGATGACGACGAACTGGTTCGGCTGACGCTGGAGCAGGTGTTTCGCTCCGCCGGATTCATCACCTACGCCTATGCCTGCGCCGAGAGTTTCCTCAACACTGAGGTCTGCACCGACAACAGCTGCCTGATTCTGGATCTGCGCATGCCCACCAACAGCGGGCTCTGGCTGCACAAAGAACTGCGCAATCGCAGTATTGATTTGCCGGTCATCATCTACACCGGCAATGCCGACGTAGACGTCGCGGTCAAGGTGATGTCGGAAGGCGCCTTTACCCTGCTGCAAAAACCGCTGAGCAACGAACTGCTGATCCAGAAGGCCCAGGAAGCGATCCACCACCATCGTCAGAGCCAACAGAAAGACCAACCCAGGCAGGACGCTCGGCAGCAGCTGGAGCAACTTTCGGCACGGGAGCGCCAAATCAGCGAACTGCTTGCCCAAGGCCTGTCGGCACCGGAGATCGGCCAGCGACTCAACCTCAGTCCCCGCACCGTGGAAGCGCACAGGGCGCGCATTTTTGACAAGCTGGCGATTCGCTCCGTGGCCCAGTTAACCCGGCTGGTGGTGCTGGCAGAAACACCCTGATTAGGTAGATCTACCTAACCACTGTAGTAATTCCACGACTTTTTTTTCGTTCACCGGGTTCTATACTGCTGTTGGATGCGATAACTCCGCCCGCTTTCGCCCACATCTCTTATCAAGGTCTACAGCAGGAGAACACTATGCTGCGACGTTTCAACATCGGCCCCCGCTCCGCCCTCGCGTTCGGCGTCATTGGCCTGATCCTGGTCCTGCTCGGCGGCTTCAGCCTGAGTCAGCTCAAGAGCCTTAATAACGAGATCGACGTGATCAAGGATTACCGCCTCCCCTCTTTTGAAGCGGCCAGCGATATGCGCCGCGAATTTCTGCGCATCCGCACCCATCTGATCAGTCTGCTCAATGCGCGTTCGGCCGAAAGTGCCGAGCAGTACAAGACACGACTGAACGATGCCAAGGAAAGTCTGAACGAAGCGGAGCAGCGCCTGAAAGGCCTGATCACCACCGAAAAGGGCGAGCAGATTCTGCAGCAGCTGGATAACGACCTGAACCGCTATTGGCCCGTGGAGAAACGCGCCATCGAGCTGTTCGATTCCGGCTTGGGCGATGAAGCCCGCAACTTGCGTCGGGATCAGATCGACGAGTTGCTGACGCAGATCGTCAGCGGGCTGAATACGCTCAACGACTACCAGAAATCCCTGGTGGATGACTCGGCGCGCAAAACGGACGAGATCTATGACCTCTCGCTCTGGCTGATCAGCGCCGTGATCATCGCCGCCCTGCTGATCATGCTGCTGCTTGCCTGGCGCCTGACCCGCAGCATCGTCACACCGCTGCGCAATGCGGTCGCGGCAGCCGAGACCATTGCCTCCGGCAATCTGTCTGTCGACATCCGCCCCGATGCCGAGGATGAACCCGGCAAGCTGCTGCTGGCGATGCAGCAGATGCAGCAGAATCTGCGCCAGACGCTGGTGCAGATCACTGACTCCTCCACCCAGCTGGCGGCCACCTCGGAAGAACTGAGCGCGGTGTCGGAAGAATCCACCCGCGGCCTGCATCAGCAAAGCGAGGCGCTGGAACAGTCCGCCGCAGCGGTCACCGAGCTGACCTCAGCCATTGAAGAAGTGGCACGCAATGCCACCGATACTTCGGAAGCCTCGGAGCAGGCGGACAGCCGCGCTCGCAAGGGGCTGCAGCAGGTCCAGCAGACCCTGCAACAGATGGAGCAGCTGGCGCAAAGCATCCAGTCCAGTACCCGGGATATCGAATCTTTGGCCGGTGGCGTCACCGAGATCAACTCCATCCTTGAGGTGATCAGCGCCATCGCCGATCAGACCAACCTGCTGTCTCTCAACGCCGCCATTGAAGCCGCCCGCGCCGGTGAAAGCGGACGCGGCTTTGCCGTGGTCGCCGACGAAGTTCGCAGCCTGGCCCAGCGTACCCGCGCATCCACCGGTGAGATCGAGAAGATGATCGGCAAGATCCACCACGACAGCGAACATGCCGTCAAAGCCATGCACAGCAGCAATCAATTGACCAGCGGCACCCTGGACTCGGCACGTGAGGCGGGTCAGGCATTGGAGGAAATCACCGCTGCCATCAGTGCCATCAGCGAGCGCAACCTGGCCATCGCCAGTGCGTCCGAGCAGCAGGCGCTGGTCGCACGGGAAGTGGATCAGAACCTGCTCACCATCAAGGATCTGTCCACCCAGAGTGCCGCCGGTGCCAGCCAGACCAGCAGCTCCAGCGAGGGGCTGGCAGTGTTGGCCAACGACCTGAACACCCTGATCACCCGGTTCAGGCTATAGTACAGGCGTCATTGGCCAGGTAGGGTGGGCACCATGAAAATAACAGTGCTGACACTTGGACTGCTTGCCATTGCCGCCGCGCTTGTCCTGCTGCTCTGGCAGGAGCAACCTCGGAACAACGGCTGGCAGCCAATCCGGGACCAGGGTGTTTTGCGCGTAGGTTTTGCTGTCGAGGCGCCCTACAGCTACCTGAGCGAACAGGGCGATATCAGTGGTCAGTCGCCTGCCGTCATCGAGCAGGCGGCGAAGCGTCTGGGCATCGATCGGGTGGAATGGGTGCTGGTACCCTTTGCAGAGCTCATTCCCAGTCTGCTGGAGCGGCGTTTTGACATGATCGGCATCAGCATTTTCGTGACCGAGCCGCGCAGCCAACAGATTCTGTTTGCCGACCCTTTCGTATGGGTAGCTCCAGGCATGCTGAGCCGTGCCGATGTTGCCCAGGGACACTGGCGCAGTCATCGGGACTTCCTGCTGCACAGCCGCGGGAAAATTGCGGTACTGACCGGCTCGGTGGAACACCGACACCTGGCGGCCACCCTGCCTGCTGACCGGCTGCTGACGGTCGCCGATGTCTATGCCGGACGCAACGCCGTGATAGACGGCAGTGCCGCAGCCTTGACCCTGTCGGTGCCGGCCCTGAAATGGCTGGCCGAAAGCGCATCGGTTGAGCTAACCGTCACTCACCTGCCCGCAGGGCTGACACAACCCCTGGCCACCATGCCCTCGGCTTTCGCTTTCCACCCCGAGGATGCCGCCTTGTTGCCGGACTGGAACCGCACTCAGGCCGAGGTGCTATCGAAGCAGGAGCTGTCCGCACTGCTGCACCAACTGGGGTTCAGTGACCCGCCCCTTGCCGATGACACTCCCGAGGAGACCAGTCGATGAACCCGGTGACCGAGGGTATCAACAGTTTAAGAGCTCAGGGGGTACGCCTGCTGGCCGGCATCAGCCTGTTACTTATGGTCGTAGCCCTGCTGCTGGTGTTTCACACCTACACCAAAAACCAACAGTCACAGAGTACCCTGATCATTCGCGATATGGCGCGCGCCAACGATGAGCTGAACCGGGGGTTTCTGCACCTGCACCTGGGCCGTGAAGACAGTTCGCCCTGGCAGTATGAAAACGGCCCGGTACTGATCTGGCAGGCGATCCGGCAATACGGCGCCATGGCCGGTACTCTGGCCAATGCAGCCGAGGTCAGTGCCCAGTTAACCCATCTGCAACAACACCTGACCGAAATGCTGGCCGAAGTGCGTGTGTTCACGCCACTGGAACTGCAGCAGGCGATGTACCATCACACCGGTGAAGCCAGCGAGCTGGACCGGCAGATCCGCCTCGTGCTCGAAGCCCGCAGCAGTCGGCTGGACTGGCTGTTCAGCGCCACCACCCTGTTCACGGTGCTGGTTATCCTGAGCAGCGGCGTGCTGATGTTCCGTGCGGAAAAGGGCAAACTGCATGCCATCCGGCGGCTGTTGGAAAGCGAATCCCGCCTGCGCGAGTTGAGCGAACGCATTGCCGATGCGCTTTGGCTGAAGGACGCCCGCAGTCACCGGACCATCTACATATCACCAGCGTACGAAACGCTTTGGGGACAACCCTGTGCAGCGCTGCTGCAGAATCCAGATAGCTGGATCGATTCACTGCACCCGGATGATCGCGAAAAAACCGTCAACGCCTTCCAGGCGATGCTGGCCGACCCCAAAAGCAACCGCTTTGACGAAACCTTCCGCATCGTGCTGCCGGATCAGAGCCTGCGCTGGATCCACGACACCGCTTATCCGGTACTGGGTGCCAAGGACGAGGTGGTACGTATTGCCGGCATCGCCCGTGACATTACCCGCCTGCGGGCCATGGAGGAGCAGCTGCAGCATGCCCAGCGCATGGAGGCCATAGGCCATCTCACCGGTGGCCTGGCCCACGACTTCAATAACCTGCTCACCGTTATCCTCGGCAATGCCGACCTGCTCAGGGAACAGATTCAGGATCAACACCTGGTGCCCCTGGCCCGCATTATCAGCATGGCCGCCCACCGCGGCGCCGAACTGACCCAGCAACTACTGGCCTTTGCCCGTCAGCAGACGCTGGAACCCAAGGTGATAGATCCACAGCAGCAGATCGCCGCCATGCACTCGCTGCTCACACGCAGCATTGGCGAGCATATCCGTCTACAGGTTTCCGCCGAAGGCAGCGTCAGCCCGATCAAGGTGGACCCGGCCCGCTTCGAAAACGCCCTGCTCAATATTTGTATCAATGCCCGCGATGCCATGCCCGAAGGTGGCCGTATCGACATCAGCCTGAGGAACACCTCCCTGAAGTCGGATGACTCCAACGGTTACAGCCAGGCGGTGCCCGGGCATTATGTGGAACTGGCGGTGACGGATACCGGCAAGGGCATCGCCCCTGAACTGTTGAGCAAGGTGTTCGATCCCTTTTTCACCACCAAGGACAAGGGCAAGGGGACCGGCCTTGGCCTAAGCATGGTGTTCGGCTTTGTACGCCAGTCCGGCGGACATATCAGCCTGGAGTCGACCCCGGGCAAGGGCACCCGTCTTGCGCTGTACCTGCCGGTCAGCGACGCCCCCGTCGAATTAGTCCCCTCACCCGTGCCCAGGGCTGAACGCGGTTTCAGAGCGGCACGCATTCTGCTGGCCGAGGACGATCCATTGGTACGCGAGTATGCCGGGTTGCAACTGCGCAATGCAGGTTATGAGGTCACCAGTGCAGTCAACGGTGCCGAAGCCCTGAACCTGCTGCAGGATGAAAGCTTCGACCTGCTGTTCACCGATGTCCTCATGCCCGAAATGAACGGCCCCGAGCTGGCCCGACATGCCCTGCAGCTGCAGCCGACACTGGGTGTGATCTACACCAGCGGCTTTTTCGAGGACGGAGAAATGGATCAGGTGCTGGACGCACCGCTGACTCACCTGCTGGCCAAACCCTATCAGCGCGAAGACCTGCTGGCGCTGGTCGCCGAGGTACTGAATGATCGCAACGGCACGCTATCCGAGCACGCCATGACACCCGAGATGCACCATGAACCCACCTAAACTGCTGATCCTTGATGACGATCCCCTGGCCGGGCAAACCATTCAGAGCATTGCCGAGTTTGCCGGCTTTGATGTGCGCTTTTTGATGGCGCCTGCCCCCTTCTTCGAGCAGATCGAAGAGTGGCAACCGGATTTCATTGCGCTGGATTTGATCATGCCGGAAATGGACGGGGTGCTGGTGATCGAGGAGCTGGCGGCACGCCAGTGTCAGGCGCGCCTGATCATCACCAGTGGCGTGGGCAACCGGGTACTGGACGCAGCCGCACGCGCCGCCCGCGAGCACGGCCTGAACATGCAGGGCATTCTGGCCAAGCCATTCACGCCGGCGGCGCTGCGCAGCCTGCTCTCGCGTCCCTGTGAAAACGGCAAACCCGCCCCACGCACGGCGTCCGACAGGACGCTGCCCGATGCCCAGCGGCTGGAAGAGGCCCTCGCCGCCCAGCGACTGCAGGTCTACCTGCAGCCCAAGGTCAGCTGCAACAGCCATCGCCTGCACGGCTTTGAAGCACTGGTGCGCTGGCAGGAGCCCGACCTGGGCAGTGTTCCGCCCGACCTGTTCATCCCCCTGGCCGAGCGCAAGGGGCTGATCGGCACCCTGACCCGTCAGGTGGTTGACCAACTGCTCACCTGGCTGGCAGCACGCCTTCCGGGGACCGACACCTGCACCAGCCCCGAGGCGATGGACCGCTGCAGCCTGATATCCGGTCTGCGTCTGGCAATCAACATCTCCGCCGCTTCCATGCCGGACACCGAGCTCTTTGACTGGATTGAACAGCGCTGTCGCGAGCACGGTATTCCGCCGCAGCACATCGTCCTTGAGCTGACTGAAACCAGTGCCATGGAGGATGCCACCGCCTCGCTGAATCTGTTGACCCGCCTGCGCGTCAAGGGCTTCCAACTGTCGATCGACGATTTCGGCACCGGTTTTTCCTCCATGCTGCAGCTGGTGCGTCTGCCCTTCTCCGAGATCAAGGTGGACAAGTCGTTCGTACTGACCGCGCTGCAATCGCAGGAATCCCGCTCGGTGATCAAGTCGATCGTCGATCTGGGCCACAGTCTGGGCCTGCAGACCACGGCGGAGGGGATCGAGGACGAAGCAACACTCAACTATCTGTGTCAGGCCGGCTGCGATCTGGCGCAGGGCTTTTACATCGCCCGCCCCATGCCGCTGGCTGAGGTGGATGCCTGGCTGGACCAGTACCTGATCGATTATGAGCGCCGACGACTGGAGGCCTTGCACCAGCTCAATATTCTCGATACGCCGCCGGAAGAGCGCTTTGACCGCATCACCCGCATGGCACGCCGAATATTCAATGTGCCCGTGGCGTTGATCACCCTGGTGGACAAACAGCGCCAGTGGTTCAAATCGACTCAGGGCAAGGAGGAATGCGAAACCCCTCGCAGTATCTCCTTCTGTCACCATGCCATTCTCGGTCACGACGTACTGGTGGTCAGAGATGCGCGTCAGGATCCACGCTTTCGTGCCATGAGTCCCG
>CAYMHL010000124.1:0-7288 GCA_964390205.1 uncultured Marinobacterium sp. | reverse complement strand
GCCGCCTGGCGGGCTTTTTTGTAGTCGATGATTGGGGCCGGGCGGCCGTAGCGTTGGCCGGCGCCGGGTTTGTGGCGATCCTTGGGTTCCAGATGGCGTAATTCCGGCAGCCATTCAGCGATGAAGGCGCCGTTGGGATCGAACTTTTCGCTCTGCAGCTGGGGGTTGAAGATGCGGAAGTAAGGTGCCGCATCGGCGCCGGTGGAGGCGCTCCATTGCCAGCCGCCCAGGTTGGAGGCGAAGTCGCCGTCGATCAGTTTGGACATGAAGAAGGCTTCACCCCGGCGCCAGTCGACCCGCAGCAACTTGGTCAGAAAAGAGGCGACGATCATGCGCAGTCGGTTGTGCATCCAGCCAGTGGCCAGCAGTTGTTTCATCGCAGCATCGACAATGGGAAAGCCGGTCTCCCCCGCTTTCCAGGCGTCGAACGCCTTGTCGTTGTCCAGCCAGGTAATGCGGGCTTCCACTTCAGGTCGGAAGGGCTTGAGGGTGTTGAGTTCCGGAAAGCTGACCAGCAGATGGCGGTAGAATTCGCGCCAGACCAGTTCGTTAAGCCAGGTGCTTTGTTGCCAGCTGTCGTCCGCGCAGGCATGTTTGAGCGCAGCCAGACATTGGCGAGCCGAGAGTGCACCAATAGTCAGCGCCGGTGACAGGCCGGAGGTGGCGTTGCGTGATGGGAAGTCGCGCAGGCGCTGGTAATCGGGTTCGCGCTCGTCGATGAAGCCTTGCAGGTGGGCGTGCAGTTCGGCATCGGTGACGGGATAGCGGGTGATTTTCCCTTGGTAGTCAACAGTGTAAACCTCTGCTTGCAGGCCATTATCCGGGACGGCGCCGGGTGCCGGCAGCGGCTCGTGTTCCATCTGCAACAGGCGTTTCAGCCAGGCTTTGCTGAACGGGGTGAACACCTTGAATGGTGTACCCTGCCCGGTCACCACCTGCCCCGGTGGTACGATGAGGTCGCCATGATAGCCACGGGCGCTGATGCCCACGGCTTCCAGTGCCTGACAGGCCGCACGGTCGCGGTTGCGTTCGTTGAGCGGGTATTCGTAGTTGAAATGCACGGCGTTGGCACCCTGCTCACGCGCCAGCTGCAGAATCGCCTCAGGGCAGTCCTTGAAATACTGCAGCGGCAGGCGGATCAGCTCGATACCGGCGTCATTCAGCGCCTGTTCCAGCCAGTCCAATCGGGCGTGCCAGTAGCCGATACGGGCCTCGGATTCGTTATGTTCCGCCCATTGCGCGGGTGTCAGGCAGACCAGTGCTTTGACCGGTTCTCCCGTTGCACAGGCAGCAGTGAGGGCCGGGTTGTCGGCCAATCGCAGATCATTACGAAACCAGACCAGTTGCATGCTGATGTTGTCCCTTCAAATATAGTTCCTTAACCCCAGCTCATGCGGGTGCGGATTGAGGTAGGTTTGCTCGCGGATGTACTCGCTGCCGAAACGTTTGACGTAGTGTTTAAGCAGCGTCAGCGGCACCACCAGATGCACATGGCCTTCGCGGTACTGTTCGATGCTGTCCAGCATCTCCTGCTTGCAGTCGCTGTCGATGTCGCGCTTGAGGTAGCCGAGGATATGCTGCAGCACGTTGGCGTGAGTCTTGCGCGTGGCCTTGTGTTCCATGTGGTGCATGAAGCCGCTCAGGTAGTGTTGCTTGACCTCGTCCAGCGGTCGATTATGCGCTTCGGCCAGGTAACGGCCCAGCTCGCGGTAGCCTTCGTAGTGATGGGCCATCAGCAGGTATTTCTGCCGACTGTGGAACTGCAGAATAGCGTGGTAGGAGGGTTCTGCCTCTACGCTGGTCATCCAGTCATCGTAAGCGAATACCCGGGCGATGAAGTTTTCCCGCAGCACGGCATCATTCATCCGCGCTTCTTCTTCCAGCGGCAGCTCCGGGTAATTCTCGCGCAGGGCACGCACAAACACGCCGCTGTCGGCGTGTAGCGGCATGCCGTTGGGGTGGTAGACCTTGACCCGCTCCATGCCGCAGCTGGGCGAGCCTTTCATCAGGATGAAGCCGCGCAGATGGCGGTGGCGCTCGACAAAGTCCTTGCCGACGCGCAGCAGGTCTTCGGTCACATCCAGATCCGGATCCTTGGTGCCCAGCGCACGGGGATGCTCCCCTTCCAGCCCCACCAGACGGATGGGATCACGGGGAATACCCAGACCGATGGCGACTTCGGGGCAGAAGGTCTCGTATTCGAAGCAGTCATCGAGCACGGTCAGACAGTAGCGCGACTGTTTGTGACCGCCGTTGTAGCGCACTTTCTGCCCGGTCAGGCAGGCGCTGATGCCGACCGGAATTTTGCGCTTCATGGGTGTTGACGCCGGCGTTACTGGCGATTCTGTTGTCTGCGTCATGGCATGACTCCTGTCTGGCGACTGACGGTCAGAGACCGATGAACGGCTGCACCAGCCGCCCCATCAGGCCGGTAAACTTCAGCGGTGCATCGGTGGCGATGAGGCAGATGCAGTCTTCGTCGGTGTCGACGATCGGCTGGTGATTCACCTCAGTATCCAGATCAGCGACATCACCACGGCAGAACCGCCCCATCTCGTCGTTATACGAGCCACGCAGGATCAGCGTCAACTCGTTGCCGGTATGGGTGTGATGCGGCACCGATACCCCCGGTGAAATGCGCAGCAGACGGGTCGCGCCCGGCCCACCCAGTTCCAGGTCCAGCTGACGCACGCCGTAGCCGATGCGTTTCCAGGGCAGCTGATCAATGGGTTTGCCCAGCAGCTGCGCCAGTGGCGGCGGCAGTTCGCCGTTGCTGCTGTCGCTGCTATTGTCGACAGAAACAGCCGGTTGCGGGCGGGCATCGGCGAACTCCAGCTCCGGCTCGTCCAGCCGCGCCAGCAGTGCATTAAGGGCGTCTTCTTTCATCGCGGCCGGCGCCAGGGTGTCCAGCATGGCACCGCCCACGGCGTCGGTTTCACGGGCACGCTCACGGCACTGGGGGCACCAGTGCAGATGGCAGGCCACCAGCAGTGCCATGCCCTGCGGCAGGCTACCGGCGGAATAAGCCATCAGGGTGGCGTCGTCAAAATGATGGCTGATCTTCACGCGTCTTCTCCCCAGTGAGCCTTGAGCTTACTGAATGCCAATCTGAGTCGAGATTTCACACTGCCCAAGGGAATGCCCAGTTGGTCAGCAATTTCCGAATGGCTCTTGCCTTCGTAATAGGATAAATGCAGCACCTGCGCCTGGCCTTCCGGCAGGGTGGCGATGGCCGCTTTCATGCGCTCTTCGATGATCGAATGTTCGCCCATGTCGCGCTGTTCCGGGTCCGGTTCTTCTTCCGGTAGTTCGTACAGCGGCATCTTGTCGCGGCGCATGCGATCAATGCTCTGGTTACGTGCCAGGGTAAAAATCCAGGTACTGGCACTGGCCTTGGCGGAGTTGAACAGATGCGCCTTGCGCCAAACCAGCAGCATCGCTTCCTGAGTCACCTCTTCGGCAGTTGCGTCGGGCATGCCCAGGCGTAGAATGTAGGCCTTTACCCGCGGCGCGAAATACGCGAACAATCGGGCAAAGTCGGTTTTGCTCCGCGTATCGGCCAGGGCTGTAAGACAGGCACTCCACTCGTCGCGCACCTGCTTTCTCCTTTCCTCGGCGGTCATCTCCTGTGGGGTGATGGCGGCAGTGTTCACATCGCCTCCTTCGGCATCGAATTCCTGCATGTGTTCTCCATACGCATCTAAAGCGACAAGGGATCAACGAGCTCACCCAAATTTATGACTACAGAATTACACGATTAGGCCTGATGATCTACAGCGGGGATCATTCACGTAACAGGGAGCAATTAGCATGACTGACAGGACCCCACTCCCCATGACTATCAATGTGATCAGGCCACTGAAAATTGCGGTTGTCGGCTCCGGCATTTCCGGGCTGTCGGCGGCCTGGCTGCTCAATCAGAAGCACCAGGTCACGTTGTTCGAAAAGGACGACCGACTGGGAGGCCACTCCAATACCGTGAGCGTGTCAACGCCCGGCGGTGAGCTGGCCGTGGATACCGGCTTTATCGTTTACAATCCGGTGAACTATCCCAATTTGGTTGAATTCTTCCAGACGCTGGGCGTACCCAGCCAGAAAACCGATATGTCGTTTGGCGTGTCGATCAATCAGGGCGCGGTCGAGTACAGCGGCTGTGGTTTGAAGGGGCTGTTTGCCCAGACGCGCAACCTGCTGCGCTTCAGCCACTGGCAGATGATCAACGATCTGCTGCGCTTTTATCGCGAAGCACCGGATTTGATCGACGCACCCGAGGTACAAAACCAGACCCTGGGCGAGATGCTCGACAGCCGCGGCTATGGCAAGGCGTTTGTGCATCGTCATCTGATTCCCATGGGGGCCGCGATCTGGTCAACACCTGCCGATCAGATGCTGGCGTACCCGGCGGTGACGTTTTTACGCTTCTGCCAGAACCATGGTCTGGTGCAGCTTAAGGACCGGCCACAGTGGCGCACGGTGACCGGTGGCAGCCGTGAGTATGTCAACCGCATCGCCCGCGAGTTGGGTGACGGCGTGCGCCTGAACAGTCGCATCCACAAGATCCACCGTCGCGGCGGCAAGGTGGTGGTGGAGTTTCTGCACGGTGACAGTGAGATTTTCGACCATGTGGTACTGGCCTGCCACGCCGATCAGGCGCTGGAGCTGCTGGCCGAACCCAGCAGTGAAGAACAGCGCCTGCTCAAGGCGTTCCCCTATCAGCGTAATCGTGCCCTGCTGCACACCGATGAACAGTTGATGCCGCGCCGTCGTGCCGCCTGGGCAAGCTGGAACTACCTCACCGATAACCGCGGCGATGCCAATGACCAGCCGGAGGATATTTCCGTCACCTACTGGATGAACAGTCTGCAGCACCTGCCGGCGGAGCATCCGGTATTTGTCACCCTGAACCCGCTGCAGGAGCCGGCCGAAGGCAAGATTCTGCGCAGTTTCCTCTACGACCATCCAGTGTTCAATCTGGATTCCATCGCCGCGCAGCAGGAGATCTGGTCGCTGCAGGGCCGACAGAATACCTGGTTCTGCGGGGCCTACTTTGGTTACGGCTTCCATGAAGATGGCCTGCAGTCCGGACTGGCGGTGGCGGAACAGCTCGGTGGCCTCAAGCGCCCCTGGACGCTGGACAACCCCAACAGCCGCATCCATGTTCAGGCCAACGAACGCTCCAACGTGGTCTGGCTGCGAGGAGCGGTCGCATGACCCGCTCCTGCCTCTATGCCGGTCAGGTGATGCACCACCGCATGAAGCCAAGCAAACATCGCTTCATTTACCGAGTGGTGTCCATGCTGGTGGATCTGGAGGAGTTGCCGACACTGGCGCAGCGATTGAAATTTTTCTCGCTGAACCGGTTCAATCTGTTTTCCTTTCATGAGCGGGATCACGGTGACGGCAGTGACCGACCGCTGATTGAACAGGTGCGTGACACTCTGCGCAGCAAGGGGCTGGACTTGGGCAAAGGCCGAGTGGAACTGCTGTGCTACCCGCGCCTGCTGGGCTATGTGTTCAACCCGCTGAGCGTGTTCTATTGCTATGACGAGCAGGACCGGCTGGCGGCAATTCTCTATGAGGTGAGCAACACCTTCAATCAGAAGCACAATTACCTGATCCCGGTCGACGATGCGAATGCCGATCAGATTCGCCAGAGCTGCGACAAGGATTTTTATGTGTCGCCGTTCATCAGCATGGCGACTCGTTACCACTTTCGCCTGCAGCCACCTCGGGATCGCGTAGCGGTATGCATCCGCCAGACCGATGCCGAAGGCCCTGTGTTGCATGCCACCTTTACCGGCACACGTCGGGCGCTGAGTGACGCGGCCCTGTTGAAGACTTTTTTCCGCTATCCACTGATGACCCTGAAGGTGATTGTCGGCATTCACTGGGAAGCGCTGTGCATCTGGCGCAAGAAGGTGCCGTTGCAACCACGCCCGGCACCGCCCACTGAACGCACTACGCTGGTATCAGACCAAGGAAAACACCGCCATGAAACCATCTGAAGTTCGCTCCGTTAACCGGTTGCAGTCCCTGCCGCGTACCGGCTGGCTGAACCGCTGGTGTCTGAACGCCCTGCTGCAACATCTGCCGACGATGAATTACGGCACGCTTGATCTGGAGTTGCCTTCCGGCGAGTTGATGCAGTTTGGTCAGGCCCGTGAGGGTGAGCCGCGCGCCGAGATCCGCATCAACCATTATCGTGCGCTGCGCCGTTTGCTGCGTGGCGGTGCCATCGGCTGGTCCGAGGGCTATATGGAGGGTGACTGGTACAGCCCCGATATGGTGGCGCTGTTTCGCTGGGCGCTGGGCAACGAAGCTCAGTTGCAGGCACTGGTGCGCGGCAATGCGCTGCTGCGCGGGCTGAACCGGGTGCGCCACCTGCTGCGCGCCAACACCAAACGCGGCTCCCGGCGCAACATCGCTTATCATTATGACCTGGGCAACGATTTTTACTCGTTGTGGCTTGATCCGAGCATGACCTATTCGGCGGCGCTCTATGCCGAAGGCGCTGAAAACCACGGACCCGAGGCGCTGCATCAGGCACAGCTGAACAAGTACCGTCGCATTTGCGACCTGCTGCACCTGCAGCCGGGGCAAAGCGTGCTGGAGATCGGCTGCGGCTGGGGCGGTTTTGCCGAGGTGGCCGCGCGGGAATACGGCGCCCAGGTGCACGGCGTGACCCTGTCGGTGGAACAGCTCAAATACGCCCGCGAACGCATCGAGCGCGCCGGGTTGAACGAGCAGTGCCGTTTTACCCTGACCGATTACCGCGATGTGAATGCAGAGTACGATCATATCGTGTCCATCGAGATGTTCGAGGCGGTGGGCGAGGAGCACTGGCCGACCTATTTCAACCAGGTCAAACACTGCCTCAAGCCCGGCGGTCAGGCGGTGCTGCAGATCATCAGCATCGACGAGGCCCGCTTCGAGCGCTACCGCAGCGGTGCCGATTTCATCCAGACCTACATCTTCCCAGGCGGCATGCTGCCCAGCCCTGAACGCCTGCGTGCCGCCATCGCCGATGCCGAGTTGACGCTGGATCACGAGCAGACCTTTGCCCTTGGCTATGCCGATACTCTGCGCGAATGGCGCCACAGCTTTATCGCCCAGTGGCCGCGTGTGCAGGCGCTGGTGAGCGGTGACAAGGCATTTGATGAACGCTTCCGCCGCATGTGGCTGTACTACCTGGCGTATTGCGAGGCCGGTTTCCGCCACGGCAGTATCGATGTAGGCCTGTACCGGCTGCAGCGATGAATCCGACGGCGCTGCCATTGCCCCGGCTGTT
>CAYMHL010000123.1:0-7352 GCA_964390205.1 uncultured Marinobacterium sp. | reverse complement strand
ATTTCTCTGCTTTCATTAGTTCTTCATAAAGCTCCTCTACATTTTGAAATCGTTTTTGCGGTTCCGACTCCGTGCATTTTTTGATAATTGTCCCGATTTTGCCCTGATATAATTTCTTTGCAGGAAATTCTCCACAAAGCATATAATTCATTGCCACTCCGATTGCGTAAATGTCCGTCCTTACATCGGATTGTCCCAATCCATATTGTTCCGGTGCTGCTGATTTTCGGCAGCTTGCTATTGTGGGGGCAGCTGAGTCGCTTTGAAGCGATGGGCCACTATGTTGTCATCGCCCTTTTGCTAACCTTGCCGGTGGCAATTGCAGCTATAGGTGCTCGTGATGTGGAAAAAACACTGATCGATGCCGTGCGTATGGGACTCTATTTTTATGCGGGTTTGGTGCTATTAAGGCTGAATTCAGAACCCCTTTCACTGCGCCTGTCGGATGTACTTTTCTATCTAATCTTGCTGATCTCGCTGGCCTGGAGTCTGGATGCCATCCTGCAGTATATGACAGGACGTAACATTCTGGGATTTGAGTACAACCACCACCGTGTCACTGGTGTGTTTCACCCGAAAATGCGTATTGGCATCGTGCTGGCGCACCTGCTGCCATTCTCTATAGAAGCCTGCCGTCGATTGTCACTCCGCTGGTCGGTTGGTCACTTGGTGTGGCTGCTGCTGATCCCCATTCTGTTTGTCATCATCATCGGTGGCAGTCGTTCCTCCTGGATGGTGGCTGCATTGGCAATCATCGGTTACATGTTGTTCTTTGTCTGGCAGGGTATGCTGTCGATCAGGATGCTCGTAGTGGGCAGCGTTTTGGCATTGGCGACTGCTGTGCTGTCTTACCAATTTGTACCTCAGTTTCAGCAGCGGGTGGATCGTACGGCGCAAATTTTCGAGATGACCGAAGACTCGCTGAATGCTGCCACATCCATGCGGGGAGAGGTATGGGGTGCTGCCTGGTCGTTGTTCAAGGATGATCCAATAAATGGCATAGGCCAAGGGGCGATGGCGGCTATGACTGAAGAACAACAGTTGGCCAGTCGTGGCTATCCACACGCGCACTTCTTTGGTTTGGATGTGCTCATGTATGCCGGGGTTATCGGATTTGTCACTTATATGGCGGCTTTTGCCGTACTGCTATGGCGCGCTTGGCGCACGGCCTGCGCCAAGCGTTGTGGGGACTTTGCATTGGTATTTGCGGCCGTATTGATGTCAATGCCGCTTAACACTCATTGGGGTATCTACTCGACATTGTCGTCATCAATCATGTGCATGCTCATTGTCATGAGCTTTTTGCGCACATGGGATGCTTCGCCTGAGGAGGCGGTCGCGTGATCGATTTGAGAGGCCTGCCCCCCTTTGCAACCGGTGGTAATCGTCATTGCTATATACATCCGGACGATAACGACAAGTGCGTCAAGGTTGCGCGTGAGGAGGTCATGCAACAGCGTTTCTCTCGTCAACCCTGGTTCAAGAAGCTGCTGGGCGTGGCGCGTCTGGATGACAATTTACAGGAGCTTAAAGGCTACCGGCAGTTAGAAAGGGTTGGCTCAAGCCCTGATTTGTATGCCCATATTCCCCGTCTGTTTGGCCGTGAGCAAACCAGCGCTGGTTGGGCAAATGTCAGTGAGTTGATACGAACACCTGAGGGTGGTGTGGCACCGAATTTGTCGCAGTGGCTGGTGATGCATGGCTTGGATGATGACACTCGACAGGCCATAACCGAATTTCAGAATTGGTTGCGCAAGCATCAGATCCTGACGCGCAATTTGTTGCCGCATAATCTGGCGGTCAAGCAGACCGGCAATGGGTTGAGGTTATATATTATCGATGGCCTGGGTGCCCCTGAATTTCTTGCCTTGCTGTATCCTCTGGCTCACTGGCGGCGTGGCTACATTGAGCGGAAGATCCGTAACATGAACCTGCGTATTCAGTGGGAGCTGGATGGTCGCCCAGGTCAATGGCGTACGGCGCAGAAAGCAATCATTGCTCGAAGCAAGCGTGAAGAGCGCGACCAACGCTAACAGTTGGTTTCGTCTTGCTTCCTGCCCGCCGTCCCCAGCATGCGCTGATACAAGGCGATATATCCATCCATGACGCTGGCTGCAGTGTAATTTTGCTGATATTCCTCATATCCGCACTGGACTAGATGGTTTGCCAGTGTTTTGTCCTCGGCCAATTGCAGTATGGCCTTGCTCAGTGCTGCGGCATCATTTTTGGGGAAGATAAGAGCAGTATCGCCCTGGCGCGTGATGGCAGTGGCTCCTTGGGAGTCTGAACTTACCAGCGGCAGGCGATGGGACCAGGCTTCCAGCAGAACACTACCAAAAGGCTCATGGCGTGAAGGCACCAGAAACACCTCACTGACTTGACAGTACTGAGAGATATTATCGGTCCAGCCGACCAGGTGGACTCTGTCTTCCAACTGCAATTGTGCTATCTGTTGGCGCAGATTGGGTTCTTCAGGTCCCTGGCCTGCCAAAATGTACACATAATTCCGTGGCAGCATCGAGAGTGCCTTCAGTGCTGTGTCCAGTCCTTTGACGTGATGTAGTCGCGCAGGGGTGAAGATTACCCGTTTGTCCTTCAGTTGCAGTTGGTGGCGCAGCCGTGCCGAGGTGTCCGGGTCCTCAGGCTGGGGTGGGTTAACGAAGTTAGGGATCACCGCCGTGCGCTCTGCAGCTTGGCCGTGATCACGGATATGTCTGGCCAGGTCTTCGGTTGCGCCTACCAGCCAGTGCATGCTGGTAAAGTTCTTCAGCGCGTAGTAACCACCCAAACGACCCAAGTTCAGAGTGCCGGAAATGCGGGGCATCAAACTCGCGGCGCGGCTCATCCAGCACTGCGCAATCTGCACCTGCTCCTGTCGAGCAATTTGCCCCAATCGTAATCGAGTCAATAGGTCCCAACGACCCCAGAACGGCAATTCATATATCGTTAACGAGCTTTTTTTAAGTTGCTCAGCCAGCCAGGATTTTTTGCGTACAACGACAATGACCCTGATTTCTGCTCGCTTTTCCATTTCCAGACAGAAACGAAGAAAGTGAGCTTCGGCACCACCGGGTTTGTTGGCACCGCATACCTGCATTACAGTCATCATGGGTGGCGAGACTCGCTGTTGTATTTGCGATAGAGGTAATTCTTTCCTTCAGGGTGCGTTTTAAAACGTCGGTGTACCCACATGTACTGAGCCGGATCTTTCCGTATGGCCCGTTCTATCTCGGCATTGATACGAGTGGCGTCGGCTTCATCATCACCCGTCGGGAAGGGTTCAATTACCGGAAACAGCTCCAGCTCATAACCGGAATCATCCGGCAGGCGATGCTGAGCCAGCATCAATATCGGCGAATTGTTCAGCTTGACCATGCGTGACGTGGCGGTGATGGTAGCTGCCGGCACGCCAAAGAAAGGCGCGTAAACCGACTGCTTGCGGCCAAAATCCTGGTCTGGTGCATACCAGATGATATGGTTCTTGCGCAGTGCTCGGATGACGCTGCGAATATCCGAACGTTCGATCGCCTGCCCAAAATACCGCAGCCGGTTTCGGGTAATTACGTCTTCAAGCATTGGGTTGTTATGGCGACGATACATGGCATCTACCGGGTAGTAATCCGAAAACAGCAGACCACCTAGGTCCAGTGTAGAAAAGTGAGCACCCAGCAGAATCACGCCCCTGTTTTGCGTCAGTGCGGCTTCAAGGTGTTCTCTGCCCTTCAGAGTGAAGTGTCCGCGGAGTTTCTCGAGCGGTGTCCACCAGGCCATGGCTGTTTCAAACATGCCCACGCCGTTGTTGGCGAAGACCTGCTTGACCATTTTGGCCTGCTCGATTGGGTTTAGCTCCGGAAAGCAGAGACGCACATTGACTTGAGTGACATGGCGGCGTTGAGGGCTCAGATGGTACAGAAAACCACCCAATATACGCCCAATGCGAATCTGCCAGCGCCAGGGCAGGCGATTGAGCAGCCACAGCAAGCCAATACCGACTCTGGCTGGCCAGAACCGAGGACTTAGATGACGATGACGAGGGGCTGATTCTTGGCTCACGGGTACTCAAGCAGTCTTTGGAAACAAGCATTGATTGTAAAGCGGCGTGCACCATGCGGCAAACGCCGGACGGTCGAAACATCCGCAGTTGCTGTTCTCATGATATGATCTCCCACCAAATCCAGAGCAAATTTCGACAGGTTGCAGATGAAGATAGCAGTTGCAGGCACAGGCTACGTCGGGCTTTCCAACGCGGTGTTGCTGGCTCAGCACAACGAAGTGGTGGCACTGGACATTCTCCAGGACAAGGTTGAGCAGATTAACCGAGGCGAATCACCGATCGAGGATGCCGAGATCAGCCAGTACCTGGCCTCCGGCAAGCTGCAGCTGCGCGCGACACTGGACAAGCATGAAGCCTATGTTGATGCCGACTTTGTCATCATTGCCACACCGACCGATTACGATCCTCAAACCAATTACTTCAACACCCGCAGTGTCGAGGCCGTGGTTCAGGATGTGCTGGCGATCAATCCCCAGGCGGTGATGGTGATCAAATCCACGGTGCCGGTGGGCTATACCCGCGAGTTGAGTGAACGTCTGGGTACGAATAACCTGATCTTCTCGCCGGAGTTTCTGCGTGAAGGCAAGGCGCTGTATGACAATCTGCATCCTTCGCGCATTATTGTGGGCGAGCAGTCTGATCGAGCCGCACGCTTCGCTGACCTGCTCAGGCAGGGGGCAATTAAGCAGGATGTGCCTGTTCTGTTTACCGACTCCACCGAAGCCGAAGCGATCAAGTTGTTCGCCAACACCTACTTGGCGATGAGGGTTGCCTACTTCAATGAGCTCGATACCTATGCTCAGGCTCATGGTCTGAACACCCGTCAGATCATCGAAGGCGTGGGGCTGGATCCGCGTATCGGCAATCACTACAACAATCCTTCATTCGGCTATGGCGGCTATTGCCTGCCCAAGGACACCAAGCAGTTGCTGGCCAACTATGATCAGGTACCGAATAACCTTATTCGTGCCATTGTGGACTCCAACACTACACGCAAGGATTTCATTGCCAACTCCGTCCTTGCTCGCAACCCGAAGGTAGTGGGTGTCTATCGCCTGGTGATGAAGTCCGGCTCGGATAACTTCCGCGCCTCTGCCATTCAAGGGGTGATGAAACGGATCAAGGCCAAGGGAATTGAGGTGGTGGTATATGAGCCGGTGTTGGACGATGATCTCTTTTTCAATTCCCGTGTGATCCGTGATCTGGACGAATTCAAACAGATCAGTGATGTGATTCTGGCCAACCGGCTGGCGGACGAGATTCAGGACTGTGAAGCCAAGGTCTTCACACGAGACCTGTTCGGTAGTGATTCCTGAGCAAAACAGAAAAGTGGAAGCGCATGCACAGTGATAAGCAAGCCAAGCAACTGCTAGCCAGCGCTGAAGATACCGGCGCCTGGCACATTTACAAACGCCTGTTGATCTATGTTCGACCGCTTTGGTTGATGTTCCTGGTCAGCTTTGTCGGCTTTGCCATCTATGGCGCAGGTCAGGCGCTGTCTGCCAAGTGGCTCGAGATGGTGGTCGATACGGTACAGCGTAATGACTATGATCAGCGCTGGTTCCTGGCAACCGCGGTGCTGGGTATTTTCATCTTGCGAGGGCTAGGCGCGTTTATTGGCAACTACAGCATTGCCTATGTCGGGCGCGAGGTAATTCACAATCTGAGAACTCAGGTGTTCGAGCGCCTGCTGTTGCTGCCGTCACATTACTACAGTCACAAATCCAGTGGCGAGCTGCTCGCCAAACTGACTTACAACGTGGAGCAGGTCACTGGCGCCGTCACCAACGCAATCAAGGTTCTGTTCCGCGAGGGGCTGACGGTTGCCGGTCTGCTGGGCTACATGTTCTACCTGAACTGGAAGCTAACGCTCATCTTCATCGCTGCCGGGCCGTTGATCGGGCTGGTGGTATCGGTAGCTGCCAAGCGGATGCGCAAGTTAAGCCGCCGCATTCAGCAGTCAGTGGGTGATATTACCGAGTCGGCCTCCGAATCGATCAAGGGCTATCAGGTGGTGCGCATCTTTGGTGGTGCGGACGCCGAGCGTGAACGCTTCAATCAGGCCAGCCTGCACAACAAGCGTCAGTTCATGAAGCTCGTGGTCACCCAGTCGCTCAATACTCCGATCATTCAGTTGCTGGTCGCGCTGGCACTGTCGGCGTTGCTGTTTCTGGCGATGCACCCGGATGTGATGGGCAGCATGAGCACCGGCGGTTTTGTGGC
Organism: uncultured Marinobacterium sp.; assembly: GCA_964390205.1. Taxonomy (GTDB): domain Bacteria; phylum Pseudomonadota; class Gammaproteobacteria; order Pseudomonadales; family Balneatricaceae; genus Marinobacterium. The sequence goes on along the minus strand of CAYMHL010000123.1, from coordinate 1,075 downwards.
GTTTCTGACCGCGGCGGGCATGATCACCAAACCCTTGCGCCTGCTCACCGATGTGACGTCCATTGTGCAAAAGGGGATTGCGGCGGCGGAAAGTCTGTTTGAAGTACTGGATGAGCCGGTGGAACAGGATCGAGGCAACCGCACGCTGGAGCAGATAGGAGATATTGAATTCCGCGATCTGTGCTTTGCCTATCCCGGCACGGACAAGCAGGTGTTGAATAACATTTCCCTGCGCCTGCCGCAGGGGAAAAGCGTGGCGCTGGTGGGGCGCTCCGGCAGCGGCAAGACCACACTGGCCAGTCTGTTGCCACGTTTTAATGACGGCTGGAGTGGCGAACTTTTGATCAATGGTGAGCCGCTGGAGTCGTTTACCTTGGATAGCCTGCGCAGCCAAATATCACTGGTGAATCAGAATGTTGTGCTGTTCAACGGCACCATCGCCGAGAACATCGCCTATGGTGCCATGGCCGGTGCCAGTGAAACCGCGATTCTGGCGGCAGCGGAAGCAGCCCATGTGACCGAGTTTGTCGAGCGGCTGCCGGAGGGAATTCATACCCGTGTAGGTGAAAATGGCGTTCTTCTCTCGGGCGGCCAGCGCCAACGCATCGCCATCGCCCGCGCCATTCTCAAGGATGCGCCGATTCTGATTCTGGATGAAGCCACCTCGGCACTGGATACTGAGTCCGAGCGCCACATTCAGGATGCATTGGAAGAGGTGATGCGTGGTCGAACCACGCTGGTCATTGCGCATCGACTGTCCACCATCGAAAAAGCTGACATCATCGTGGTGATGGAGGATGGGCGCATCATTGAACAGGGTTCCCACTCCGAACTGCTGGAGCAGCAGGGGGCCTATTCCAAGTTCCATATTCTGCAGACCGATACGGAGTAACAGGGATGAAGACCGCACAGTCGATCTGCTACCGTGGGCTGCTGTGGCTGTTGGCGCTGCAGCTGACTGGCTGGGCACTGCTGCCGGGGCTGCTGGTCGAGAGTCTGCCGCTGGATGTGGTGGAAGGGGTTTACTGGGGGCAGGAATGGCAGTGGGGCTATTACAAGCATCCGCCGTTTCCGG
>CAYMHL010000122.1:5831-7398 GCA_964390205.1 uncultured Marinobacterium sp. | reverse complement strand
ATCACCATGCAGTTTGGCGCCAAGCCGCTGTTTGAAAACATCTCCGTCAAATTCGGCAACGGCAACCGTTACGGCCTGATCGGCGCCAACGGCTGCGGCAAATCCACCTTCATGAAGATTCTGGGCGGCGACCTGGAACCCTCTTCCGGCAACGTGTCCAAGGACCCGAACGAGCGTTTGGGCAAGCTGCGCCAGGATCAGTTCGCCTATGAACAGTACACCGTGGTCGATACCGTGATCATGGGCCACGAAGAACTCTGGGCGATCAAGTCCGAGCGTGATGCCATCTACGCCAAGGCGGAGATGACCGAAGAGGACGGCATCCGCGCCGGTGAACTGGAAGCGGAGTTTGCCGAGATGGACGGTTACACCGCCGAGTCCCGCGCCGGTGAGCTGCTGCTGGGCCTGGAAATTCCGGTGGAACAGCATTTCGGTCTGATGAGCGAAGTGGCGCCGGGCTGGAAGCTGCGTGTACTGCTGGCGCAGGCGCTATTCTCCGATCCGGACATCCTGCTGCTCGACGAGCCAACCAACAACCTGGATATCAACACCATCCGCTGGCTGGAAGGCGTGCTCAACCAGCGCAACTGCACCATGATCATCATCTCGCATGACCGTCACTTCCTGAACAGCGTCTGTACCCACATGGCCGATATCGACTACGGCACGCTGAAGGTTTACCCGGGCACTTACGATGATTACATGACCGCCTCCACCCAGGCGCGCGAGCGCATGCAGGCCGACAACGCCAAGAAGAAGGCGCAGATTGCCGATCTCAAGTCATTTGTCAGCCGTTTCTCCGCCAACGCCTCCAAGTCGCGCCAGGCGACCTCGCGGCTGAAACAGATCGACAAGATCCAGCTGGAAGAGATCAAGCCGTCCAGCCGTCAGAACCCGTTTATCCGCTTCGAGCAGGCAAAAAAGCTGCACCGTACCGCGCTGGAGGTGGAAGGGCTGGCCAAGTCGTTCGACGAGGAGCTGTTCACCGGCCTCAACCTGCAGGTCAATGTGGGCGAGCGTGTCGCCATCATCGGTCCCAACGGCATCGGCAAGTCGACCCTGCTCAAGTGCCTGGTCGGTGATCTGGAACCCAATGCCGGTACGGTGAAATGGTCGGAAAATGCCGAAATCGGCTACTACGCTCAGGATCATGCTCAGGATTTCGAGCGTGACATGAACCTGTATGACTGGATGAGCCAGTGGGGGCAGGAGGGCGATGACGAGCAGGTGATCCGCGGTACTCTGGGTCGCATGCTGTTCTCGCAGAAGGAGATCGACAAGTCGGTCAAGGTGATCTCCGGTGGCGAGCAGGGTCGAATGCTGTTCGGCAAGCTGATCCTGCAAAAGCCCAACATCATGCTGCTGGACGAGCCGACCAACCACCTGGATATGGAATCGATCGAGTCGCTCAACCTGGCGCTGGAGAACTACCCGGGTACGCTGCTGTTTGTCAGCCACGACCGCGAATTCGTCTCCTCGCTGGCGACTCGCATCATCGAGTTGACCCCCAACGGCATTGTCGACTTCCACGGCGATTACGAAGAATACCTGCGCTCGCAGGGGCAGT
>CAYMHL010000122.1:0-5731 GCA_964390205.1 uncultured Marinobacterium sp. | reverse complement strand
CTGAGCTTGTCCAGACGCTGAAAGAACTGGGTTATAAACAGCCCACGCCGATCCAGGTGCAGGCGATCCCGCGTGTTCTGGAAGGCAGGGATCTGATCGCCGAGGCACAGACCGGCACCGGCAAAACGGCGGCCTTTGCGCTGCCGATGATTCAGCAGCTCAGCCGCGAGCCGGCAAGCGGCGACTACCACGAGATCCGCGGGCTGGTGCTGGTGCCCACCCGTGAACTGGCGGTGCAGGTCGGCGACAATGCGCTGGAGTACGGTCGTCTGCTGGGCATGCGGGTGATTTCCATCTTTGGCGGTGTGCGTTTCGACAACCAGATCCGCAAGATGAAGCGCGGTGCCGATATTCTGGTGGCAACACCGGGACGGCTGCTGGATATGCTGGCGCAGAAAAAACTGTCGCTGGCCCATCTGCAAATGCTGGTGCTGGACGAAGCCGATCGCATGCTGGACCTGGGCTTCATTCACGATATCCGCAAGCTGATGAGCTACATGCCCGCGCAGCGGCAGACGCTGCTGTTCTCGGCTACGCTCAACGGCCCGGTGGAAACCCTGGCCGAGTCGCTGCTCAACCAGCCGGAACGGATTCAGGTGGCGCGACGCAACGCGGCCAGCCAGCAGGTGAAGCAGAGTGCCTACGCGGTGACCAATGCCGACAAAACCGATGTGCTCAGCTACCTGATCCGTGAGGGCAACTGGCAGCAGACGCTGGTGTTCACCCGTACCAAACGCCGGGCCGATCTGGTGGCGGCGCAGCTGCAGGAAGAGGGCATCAGTGCGCTGGCGATCCACGGCGACCGTGCCCAGCGCGAGCGACTGGCGGCACTGCAGGCGTTCAGCAACGGCGAGGTACAAGTCCTGGTGGCGACCGATGTGGCCGCACGCGGGCTGGATATAGAAGCCCTGCCGCAGGTGGTCAATTACGACCTGCCCAACCAGCCCGAGGCCTATGTCCACCGTATCGGCCGTACCGGTCGTGCCGGCAAGCGCGGCTGGGCAGTATCCCTGGTAGCGCCCGAGGAGCGCCGTTTCCTGCAGGCGATCTCGGCATTGATCGGCAAGCCGCTGCAGGTACAGCCGGTGCCTCGTTTCGAGGACGGTCGCATGATCGAGGGTGCGGTGCTGGTGGAGAAAAAGCCCAAGGCTACGGCAAAGGCCAAGGCGGGAAAAGCGTCCAAACCCCAGCCCGAGCAATCGGTCGGCGCGCCCAAGCGGCCGGGGCTCAGGCCCTCCATGTTCAACAAGTAATCATTGAGATTGTGGCAACCGCTAACAGGAGCACCCAGGATGACACCCGCCATCAATCAGGCGCGCAAGGCCAAAATCGACCACCGCATCCATGAATACCAGCATGACCCGTCCAGCGAGTCCTACGGCACCGAGGCGGCGGAAAAGCTGGGTCTTGCCGCGGAGCAGGTGTTCAAGACACTGGTGGTGAGTCTGGATGGCAAGGCGCTGGCGGTGGGCGTCGTACCGGTTTCCGGCAAGCTCAATCTGAAACAGATCGCCAAGGCCGCCGGGGCCAAAAAGGCCGCCATGGCGGATCCGGTCGAAGTGGAGCGCGTGACCGGCTATGTGCTGGGCGGTGTCAGTCCGCTGGGGCAGAAGAAACGTCTGGCGACGTTTATCGATGCCAGTGCCCAGCAGTTTGCCACTATTCACGTCAGTGCCGGTCGTCGCGGTCTGGAGATTGAACTGGCACCGGATGATCTCTGCCGACTGACGTCCGGCCGTTTTGCGCCCATAGCCGGATAACCCGTTTGCCAACCTTGCGCTCGCTGGCATCCTGGTCCCCTGGATGGCCCCATGCAATGGTTCACAGACAAGGAGAGCTTGATGCTGTTGCTGGAGATACTGCTGGCGGGGTTGAGCATGCCACTGGGGCCACCCATGGGCTCAGTGTTCGGTTTCGCTTTCGGAATTGTTGGCCATATGCTGACGGCTTGAGTCAGTCAGCCTCTACCCGCTGCAGCCATTGCAGGAGCTGCTTTTCCAGTACTTGTGGTTGATCGATTTTTTTCAGCAGTTCTGCTTCCTGTTGCAATAGTTTTTCAGTGACCTCTTCGATCAGTTTTGTGCTGCTGACCAAGGCCATGGCCAGCATTCCGCTGGGTACTGCCTATGCCACCTGGACTGGCATAGGCGCGATCGGTACCGTACTGGTTGGCATCGCCTTCTTTGGCGACCCGGCCAGTGGCATACGGCTATTCTTTCTGGCAATGCTGCTGTGCTCCCTGGTCGGGCTCAAGCTGGTTTCCTGAGGCTGGCAGGCGGGTGTAGACCCATGCATGCCGGTCGCTGGCGAGCGGCAGACAGATGCGCTGGTAGCGAATGCCAAGGCGTTCGTAACGATCCAGAGCGATCAGCTGGTCTGCCGTTACGGTCAGCAGCTGTCCCTGAGTCACCGCCCGGCTATCCGGTGCCAGGTTAAGCCCTTCGCGGCGGTATCCAGACAATTGCGCGTGCCGGGTGGCCAGGTGTTCTCCGGTTACCAGCCAGCGCACCCATGCATGGGTCAGGGTGCCGTAAACAAAGACGTGATGTGTGCTGTTGCGGGAAATGGAAGGTATGCCGGCCGGGGCGGTGTAGCCCCAGGGGCTGAGCAGGGTAAACCAGAGCCAAGCCGGCGGCAGCAGCAGGGCTACTGCCGCCAGCAGGCATAATCGTTTGCCGCGCTTACTCGATGGCATCCGGCGACTCGGGCAGGATCTGGCCACCATCGACGATGATCTGCTGGCCGGTGATGAAGCGGGCTTCGCGCGAGGCCAGGAAGCAGGCAGCATGGCCGATGTCCTCGGGCTCGCCCAGGGTGTGGGTGGGAATGGCAGCGCGCATTTGGTCCAGATAGGTGTCCCCCTGATCGGCCAGGCCTTCGGTCAGGATGTTGCCGGGCATCACGGCATTGATGGTAATGCCCTCGTTGGCCACTTCCAGGGCGGCGCTGCGCATGAAGCCCAGCTGGCCGGCCTTGGAGGCGCCGTAATGGCTCCAGCCCGGGAAGCCGGTGATCGGGCCGGTAATGGAGGACGTGATGATGATGCGGCCGTAGCGCTGCCGGCGCATGGACGCCAGTGCCGCCTGTACCATAAAGAACATACCCTTGAGGTTGATGTTCTGCATTTGGTCCCAGTCGGCTTCGGTCATCGCATCCAGGCGTGCCTGGGGGAAAATGCCGGTGTTGGAACACAGAATCTCCAGTGAGCCGCCTAGACGAACAGCCTCGGCTACTGCAGCCTTGCAGTCGGCCTGAGAGGTGACGTCACAGTAGACAAAGTGGCCGTTGAGTTCTCTGGCACAGGTTTCGCCCTGCTCGATATCGATATCGGCAACCACCACCCGAGCACCCGCCTTGGCCAGTGTCTGAGCGATGCCCTTGCCGATTCCCTTGGCGCCACCGGTTACCAGGGCGGTTTGTCCTGTCAGTTCAAACATAGTCATTCTCCTTGTGTCTGGTACAGATGAGACTCATGAGTCCTGTGAAGGTTCGACTGTTCGGTACCATTCCTGTCAGCTGAGCTGGATCAGCAAACCGTCCTGAAAGGGCGTAAAAACGCAGTGGCTGGATATACGGATGCAGTCAGCCGCTTTTCTCCAGCGTTGTGCTCGGTTAGGTTGTTATGGATAACAATAATGCTGCAGAGGACAACAACATGAGTGGCTACAACACCCCTTTCGAAGCCTTGGGTGAAGAAGGGATCAGAAACCTGACCAATGCTTTTTACGATTATATGGACAGTGCCCCTGAAGTAGCGGGGATTCGTGCCATGCACGGCAAGGATCTGACTGCCATGAAAGAGCGGCTGGCCGATTATCTGACCGGCTGGATGGGTGGGCCGCAGCGCTATGCGGAAAAGTACGGTTCGGTCTGCATGACCAGCCCGCACAAGCCCTATTCCATCGGGTCTGCCGAACGCGACCAATGGCTGCTGTGCATGGACAAGGCGCTGGAGCAGATCGGAGCCGACGATGAGCTCAAGCAGATGCTGAAAGAGCCGATGTTTGCCATCGCCGATATGATCCGCAACCGCGATTGAACAGGCCGGGCCCGCAGCGTCGGTCGACGTTCCCGCTCAAGGCCCGCAATAGGCGGGCCTGATTGTTGATGGGGCAGGACAACTCGGGTCAATGTTGTCAGGTCAATTTGGGTTTGAACGCCGCACAGGCTTCGGTGGCGGTTGCGGTGGACAGGTTCTTGTCCAGATCACCGGCCAATGCCTTGGAAACACGATCATCCATGGCGCCGCGCAGAAGACCGAGAAAGTGGGGCGGTGCCGCCATGTAAAACTGACGGATGCTGTTGTCATTCAGGGCATGACGTACCCGATCGATCACCTCGCGGGCGAAGCGCTGATCTTCCGCCTGACGCGGCGTCACCTTTTCCTGCATGCCGTGGCTGCCAGAGCCGCCGTTGGGTTGAGCGCCGGGCGCATCACTGGTCAGTGATGACTGCGGAGCGCGTGCGGCAGGGTGGACCAGGGTGTGTATCTCTTCAGCCTCATCTCGGGGGCTGTTTTGCTGGAAGATGCGCGCCTTGGCCGCATCGGCAACGACATACCAGGTAGCCATATAACTTCTCCCGCTGTTGGATTGCTTGCATTGGCAGGTGAGTCCTGCATCAACACAAGTATTGTTCAAATTCGGGAATAGGAAAGCGGGTGGGGAGAAGGGGCCGACGAATGCCGGCCCCGGGGACAGTCAGAAGCGGAATCAGAGCGCCTCGATCTTGGCGTACTGCACCTTCAGCTTGTCGAACGCTTCCTGTGCATCGGCAATCTTCTGCTTCTCCTTGGCAACCACGTCTTCCGGTGCGTTGGCAACGAACTTCTCGTTGGACAGCTTGCCTTCGACGCGCTTGATCTCGCCGGTCAGACGATCCAGTTCCTTCTGCAGACGCGCAAGTTCCGCGTCCTTGTCGATCAGGCCGGCCATCGGCACCAGCACTTCCATTTTGCCGACCAGCTTGGTGACGGACATGGGGGCTTCTTCGTCCGCTTCCAGCCACTTGATCTCGCTCAGCTTGGCCAGCTTGCTCAGGGCAACGTAGTTTTCCTGTACGCGGCGGAAGTCCTCATCGCTGCCGTTGTGCAGCAGCAGTTCCAACTCCTTGCCGGGGCCGATGTTCATCTCGCCACGGATGTTGCGTACGCTGACGATCACCTCTTTCAGCCATTCAATGTCGGCTTCGGCGGCTTCATCGATCAGCTCGGCTACCGGTTTCGGGTAGCTCTGCAGCATGATGGTGTCGCCTTCCTTGCCGGCCAAGCTCTTGATCTGCTGCCAGATCTCTTCGGTGATGAACGGCATCAGCGGGTGCGCCAGACGCAGGATCGCTTCCAGCACGCGCACCAGCGTGCCGCGGGTACCGCGACGGAGGGCGGCCAGGCGCTCCTTCTCTTCGTCGGTTTCACCTTCGGACTCATCCCAGAGCACCGGCTTGGACAGCTCCAGATACCAGTCGCAGTACTGGTTCCAGATGAAGTCGTACAGGGTTTGGGCCGCCAGATCGAAGCGGTACTCGTCCAGATGCTTGATCACGGTTGTTTCGGTGCGCTGCAGGCTGCTGATGATCCAGCGGTCGGCCAGGGTGAGCAGAACCTCTTCATTGTTCTGGGCGCAGTCCTGACCTTCGGTGTTGGTCAGGACATAACGTGCGGCGTTCCAGATCTTGTTACAGAAGTTGCGGTAGCCTTCCAGACGCTTCATGTCCCAGTTGATGTCGCGGCCGG
>CAYMHL010000121.1:0-7428 GCA_964390205.1 uncultured Marinobacterium sp. | reverse complement strand
ACGGTACCGGCTATGACTTTGGCGAGACCGGCTCCAAACTGTCTGGTTTGGTCTATGTAGACAGCAACGACAACGGCGAGCGTGATCCAGACGAGACCGGTATCGAAGGTGTTGTGATTACACTGACCGGGAAGACGCCTGATGGCGTAGACATCTGTGGCAACCTTTTGCCAATGTCCGCCTGTACCACAACAACAGGCCCGGATGGACGCTATGAGTTTTCCGGTTTGCCAAATGGAACTTATGAGGTTACTGAAACGCAGCCAGCAGGCTTCCTGGATGGCAAGGACACTGCTGGGAGCGGTGGCGGCGTACCGGGAGGACCAGGTACTGATACGATCTCTGGCGTTGTGATTGATGGCGCAGATATTGATGGCTATCTGTTTGGTGAACGCGATGAGCCATTTGCTGGCAGTGGCTCTGTGGCTGGTAAGGTCTGGTTTGAATCGCAAAGCAAGGACCAGCAGCAGAACGCCAACGAAAAAGGCCTGGAGGGCTGGCGCGTCGAGATCAGCAATGGTGCGCAAACGTTGACAACTGAAACCGGTCCGGACGGTTCCTACAGCTTCCCCAACCTGGTGCCTGGAAACTGGGAGATCAAGTTCTTCCACCCGGTCAGCGGTGCGCAGTACGGTACCCCGATTGCGCAAGATCCGAATACTGGTATCAACGGTACAGTGGATGCTGACAACCGTGCCATCAAGGTGACGGTAGCACCGGGCAACAATATCGTGGAACAAAACCTGCCGGTGGATCCTTCAGGCGTGGTCTATGACTCGGTCACGCGTCAGCCTGTAAGCGGAGCAACAGTCAAAATTGTGCGCGCTGATGGCTCTGACGCATCCAGTGATTTGGTCGGTACCGATGAGCAAGTTACCGGTTCGGATGGCTTTTATCAGTTCCTGCTGAAACCGGGCGTGACCGGGAAATATCAGCTGATTGTTACATCGCCACCTGGTTATACCCCAGGAGTCTCTGCGATCCTGCCCGCTTGTGAAACCGAGCTGACAGTGGGTAACACCGGGGCTCCGGCTTATGTTCAGAATAGTCCTGTCCAGCCTGCTGGTGGAGTCCCCGAGCACGACCCGAAAACCTGTCCTGCAACTTCTGCAGCGTTGGGTGGAGGAGCTGGTACTACCCAGTATTACCTGGACTTTAATCTGGGCGGTGATGATGTGCTGAACAACCACATCCCGCTGGACCCGATCCTGGGTGGTGCCATCATCATGACCAAAACCACCCCCAAGGTGAACGTGGTGCGCGGCGAGATGGTGCCTTATGTACTGACTGCAACCAACACCCTGACCAGTACTTTGGTCAACGTGGCAGTAGAAGACCAGATTCCAGCCGGCTTCAAGTACGTCAAGGGCTCGTCCCAGATTGACAGCCTGCCCAACGAGCCGGTGGTCAATGGCCGTCACCTGAAGTGGAGCAACCTGACTCTTAATCCGGGCCAGAAGCTGACCTTCAAGATGCTGCTGGTGGTTGGTACCGGCGTTGGCTACAACGAGTACGTCAACCAGACCTGGGCGATGAACGAGGTGGCCAACAGCCGTATCTCCAACGTGGCAACCGCCACCGTGCGGGTGGTGGCCGACCCGACCTTCGAATGCTCGGACCTGATCGGTACCGTCTATGACGACAAGAACCGTAACGGCTACCAGGACAAAGGCGAGCCGGGCCTGCCGGGTGTGCGCGTGGCCACGCCGAAAGGCTGGCTGGTGACCACCGACAACCACGGCCGTTACCACATTGCCTGTGCCGATGTGCCCAATGAAATGCGTGGCGGCAACTTCATCGTCAAGGTGGACGAGCGCACGCTGCCAAGCGGCTACCGTGTCGTCACCGAGAACCCGCGTGTGGTGCGCCTGAGCCAGGGCCGTCTGGTCAAGGCCAACTTCGGTGCCAGCATTCACCGCGTGGTACGCCTGGACCTGACGCCGGATGCCTTTGATGGCAAAGAGCTCAAGCCGGGTTACCAGGAGCAGATGGGTACCGTAATGCAGGCCCTGCATGCCGAGCCGTCCATTCTGCGCATTGCTTACCGCTTGCCGGTGGGTGAAAAGCCAAAAGAAGCCCGCGAGCGCATCAAGTCGGTGACCAAGTGGGTGAAGAAAAACTGGGAACCGCAGGAATGCTGTTATGACCTGCAGCTGGAGGAAGAAATCGTGCCGGCGATCGATAGCGTGGAGGTGGTGCGATGAGCGTGCGCAAGTATCTGGCCAGTAGCGTAACCGTACTGGCCCTGAGCCCGCTGGCCAGCGCAGTGGCGCTGGCCGCCGACCAGTGTGAAAAAGGCGAGGGCTGCGGCCTTAAAGGTGCCCGTGGTGCCATGCACGACGAGTCGCTGTTGCAGCGTCGCCCCTTTACCCCGGGCGGCCTGCCCGCCATTCCACACAACGCCGAGCGCGAGCTGCCACGGGAAAAGCTTATCCTGTGGCAGGTGGAAGGCCCGCTGGGTCAGCGCGATCAGCTGCTTAATGTGGATGAGGAAACCATCGACACCATCAAGCTCAGTGATGGCCTGCCGGTGGTGCGCTTTGCCTCCGGCCGTTCGGAAATCGCCCGCAGCGACAGCGACACCTTGGCCGAGCTGATGCAGCGCCTCAAGGACAAGCGTAACCTGCGTGTGCGTTTTGTCGGCCATACCGACCCGCAGCACCTGTCGGCGCGTACCCGCGCCATCTATGAAGACAACTATGGCCTTGGCCTGCAGCGGGCTACAGAGGTGGCGGCAATTTTTGCCGAAAGCCTCAACCTTAGGCCCGAGCAGATCAGCCTGGACAGCCGCGGCCCCAACGAGCCGCTGATGGCCGGCAACAGTGCCGAAGCCTGGGCGCTCAACCGCCGGGTCGAGGTCGAGCTGTGGTACGACGAGTCGCTGGTCAGCACCCCCGAGAGCCCTTACGAGTGTGCCGCTGGTGAAGTGGCCGGTCAGGATGTGCAGCCGTTCATGCTCAGCATCGACGGCCAGCCGCAGGGCGGGCAGGGTGCCGGCAGTGCCGATACCCAGCGCTGTGTCGACGTGGCGCTGGCCCGTGACCTGCTGCAGGTGCAGTACGACAACCTGTCCACCAAGCCGCGCCTGAACGTGGTCAGCGATGCCCGCGTGGCGCGTCTGGAGCAGCCGCTGAATTTCCGTGGCTACAGCAACTACATGCACTGGATCGAGCGTGGCGAAGTCCGCATTCTGGGCAAGAAAGGCCGTTTCGGCAGCCCCAAACTGCTGGAAACCATCGAGCTGGACGAGTTTTTGCAAGGCGAGTGGACGCCGTCTGCCGGCCTGCCGGATCGCGTGTTCTACCAGCTGCGCGTATATGACGAGAAGGGCCGTTTTGACGAAACCCATCCGCAGGCCATCGAGGTGGCCCGTGGCCAGCGTGAAGCCGCCGAGGAAGACGAGCGTGAAGACAACCTGATCGCCGGTTACGGCGGCAACCGTCTGGCCCGTCACAACATTCCGGTGGCCGGTGGTACCGTGACCGTCAACGGCAAGCAGGTGCGTGATGACCAGCATGTGTTTGTGCTCGGCCGTCCGGTGCCGGTGGACCTGAATGGCAGCTTTGCCAATGCCCAGATCATTCCGCGTGGTGTGCATACCGTCGAGGTGGCAGTGCTGGACGACGAGGGCAAGGGCCGCATCTACCGCCGTGACCTGCGCCTGCCGTCGCAGGACTGGTTCACCGTGGCCATTGCCGACTTTACCGTGGGCAAGCAAAAGACCACCGGCCCGGCCCGTCTGGTAACCGGCGAGAAGCGTTATTACGATGACAGCTTCTATTCCGATGGTCGTCTGGCGTTCTACAGCAAGGGCGTGATCAACGACAAGTACACCGTGACTGCCAGCGCCGACACCGGTGAAGAGCCGGTCAAGAGCCTGTTCAGCAACTTCAACGACAAGGACCCGCGCGAGTTTTTGCGTCGTATGGACAATGAGGCGGACAAGGGCTGGACCACCTTTGGTGACGACTCGACCATGATCGAGGACGCCCCGACCCGCGGCAAGTTCTACGCGCGGATCGAGGACGAGAAATCCCATGCGATGTGGGGCAACTTCCGCCAGCAGACCCGTGATACCGATCTGGCACAGATCGACCGCAGCCTGTACGGTGCCCAGGGCCGTTACCGCAGTGACGAGTTCACCAGCTTTGGCGAACGCCGCCTGCAGGTGGAAGGCTTTGTCGCCGAGCCCGGCACCCTGTCGGCCCGTGAGGACTTCCGTGGTACCGGTGGTTCGCTGTATTACCTGCGCCACCAGGATATTACCGTCGGCAGTGAGCGGGTACGCATCGAGGTACGCGACAAGGACTCCGGTCTGGTCATCCACAGCCAGGACCTGATGTCCGGGCTGGATTACGAGGTCAACTCGATTCAGGGCCGCATCATTCTGAGCCAGCCGCTGTCGTCCACGGCAGATGGCAGCGGGCTGATCCGCTCCGGTGGCAGCCTGTCCGGCCATCCGGCCTATCTGGTGGTGGGCTATGAATACTCGCCAGGCATGGACAAGACCAACGACATGGCGCTGGGTGGCCGGGTGGCTTACTGGGCCAATGACAGCGTGCGTGTGGGCGTGACCGGCAGCGAGCAGGAGCAAACCGGCCTGAAAACCCAGCAGCTGGTGGGTGGCGACGTGATTCTGCGTCACAGCGACAGCACCTGGCTGAAACTGGAAAGTGCCCAGACCAAGGGTGATGCCTTTGACCAGCGCTTCTCCTTCGACGGCGGTTTCGGTTTTGGCGAGTACGGGGTCAGCAAGAATTCCCGTGCCCGTGCCAACCGTATCGAGACGGCGTTTGACCTGAGCGATGCCATTGATGACGCCAGCGGGCGCGGTACCCTCTATTACGAGAAGCGCGAGGCCGGTTTTACCGCGCCGGGCCGTCTGACCGATCTGGATACCACCCAGGTGGGCGGTAGCTACACCACGGAAGTTGGCGAGCGCACCGAGCTGACCGTCAAGGGCGACAGCATCGACGAGGACGGCGGCAACTCGCGCCGCGCAGTCGAGGCCAACCTGGCCTATGATCTGAGCGAAGCCTGGCGCCTGTACGGAGGCGTGCGCAATGACCGTATCCGCTATGGCAGCCGTTACCAGAACTTGTATACCGGTACCTACGCCGGTTACGACCGGGCCGACCGTGACGAAGGCAGCCGCACCGATGTGTTCGCACAGGCCCATTATCTGGGCGCGGATGCCTGGTCGCTGTACGGCTTTGTGCAGGGCACCGTCAACCGCAACGACAGCCGCCAGGCCAACAACCGTGTCGGCATCGGCGGTGACGTGCGCGTGAGCGAGCGTACCACCCTGAACGGCGAGGTTTCCGGCGGTAACCTGGGCGTGGGAGCCACGGCGGGCGTCAACTATGACAAGTCCGAGCGTACCAACTACTACCTGAACTACCAGCTGGACAGCGACCGTGCCGACAACGGTCTGGGTAGCCGCAGCGGTTTTGACAGTGGCCGTGCCGGGCAGGCGGTGGCCGGTGCCCGCTCGCGCTGGACCGACAGCGTCAGCGTGTACACCGAGCAACGCTTCCAGCACGGTGATCAGGCCGGCGTGATCCAGGGCTATGGTCTGGATTTTGCGCCGAACGAGCGCTGGAGCTACGGTATCACCGCTGAAGTTGGCAGCTTCAACAACAACAGCGACTACCAGCTCAAGCGTCGCGCCTACGGTGGCAAGATCAGCTACAGCCATGGCGATATCCGCTATGCCAGCCGTCTTGAATACCGCAAGGACAAGAGCGAAGTGCAGGACCTGTCGGTGTGGCTGATGCGCAACAACCTCAGCTACCAGATCAACCCGGACTGGCGTTTGCTGACCCGTCTGGACTTCTCGGTGGGTGACTCCAGCCGTGGCAGCTACTACGACGGTGACTTTGTCGAGGCTTCGGTGGGCTATGCCTACCGTCCGGTGATGCACGACCGGCTCAACATGCTGATCAAGTACACCTATCTGGCCGATCTGCCGCCACCGGATCAGGTATCGACCGCCACGGGTCAGAACATCGACTACGCCCAGCGTAGCCACCTGTTCGCGATTGACGGCATCTACGACCTGACCGAGCGCTGGAGCGTGGGCGGCAAGTACGCCTACCGCCATGGCCAGCTGCGCATGAGCCGTGACAGCTCGGCCAAGTGGTTCAACAGCCGTGGTCAGTTGTATGCAGCGCGTGTCGACTGGCACGTGGTCAAGAAGTGGGACCTGATGGTCGAGGCCCGCCGCCGCAAGGAGTCGCTGGCACAGGACAGCAAGGACGGTGCGCTGGTGGGTGTGTATCGCCACTTCGGCAACCACTTCAAGATGGGTGTCGGTTACAACTTCAGTGACTTCAGCGATGACCTGACCGATCTGTCGTACCGTAGCCGTGGCTGGTTCATCAACGCCATCGGCAAGTACTGATACCGCTGCCAGGGCCCTGCAATTGCAGGGCCCTTTGCTTTGCGGCAGTCCGGATTGCCTGTTTTGTTTGCCGTTTTGCCTTGCTGCCCGGCATGTAGGTGCGAATTTATTCGCACACGTGCCCCGTGGTCTGGCCAGACCGGGCTTTGTCCGGATAAATCCGGACCTACAGTAGAGCCGTGCATGGCCCGCGTAGGTGCGAATTTATTCGCACACATATCCGCGCACATGATTTGCACACATGATGGTGGCTCACCTGTGTTGTGCGAATAAATTCGCACCCACAGTGGCAGGTAACCTGCCATGCCGGTTTGTGGTTTTCCGGATGACGCCATAAAATGACTGCCCAACCAACCTGGAGGAGATAGCCCGGTGCCACAGCCACAATCAGCCAAGATCCTGCTGGCGGAAGACCTTGAGGAAGACCGTCGCCTGTTGGCAGATTTTCTGATGGACAAAGGCTATACCCTGTACCTGGCGATGGATGGCATCGAGGCCATCGAGATTGCGCGCAAGGTGCTGCCCGACCTGATCCTGATGGATGTGCACATGCCGCTGTGCGATGGCCACGCGGCGGTATTGCGCATGCGCTCGATTGCCGCGCTGGCAGAAACCCCGGTGATTTTCCTGACTGCCGCCGCGGAGCCCTGGCAACGGGTGGCCGGCTTGCAGATGGGCGCAGTGGACTACATTACCAAGCCCTATGACCTGGCCGAAGTGGCCTTGCGCCTTGATGTGCATCTGCAATACCTGCAAGCCAGCCGTGCGCTGCAGGGTTTGCAGCCGGTGCATGGGGGTTTGCCAGGGGAAACAGATGCCAGCCCGGAAAAGCTGCTGTTCCATACCGCGACCGCCAGCATGCAGGTGCGGATGGGCAGTGACCTGACGCTTGAGGATCTGGCACGGGACGTGGGTGTGAACCCCCGGCGGCTGAATGCCGTATTCCAGCAATACAGCCAGATGAGTGCAACTGGCTACTGGCGTACGCTGCGCCTGCAGCAGGCCGGCAGGCTGCTGCGCGGAAC
>CAYMHL010000120.1:0-7444 GCA_964390205.1 uncultured Marinobacterium sp. | reverse complement strand
CATCAATAATTTCAGCCTCGCGCGTGCCATAGCTTTGACTGCGCCTTGAATGTTCCTGCAGCTGCGCATCTTGCTCGTCAAGGCGCGCCATAATGCGGTTGTAGTGGTTTACGGCATCTTCGGCATCGCCTTCGAATGCGATTTTACCATTGTCGAGTACCAGGGCGCGATCGCACAGCATTTTGACAGCATTCAGGTCGTGGGATACGAAAATGATGCCGCCGCCGCTGTCACGAAACTGGCGTATGCGGCGCATGCACTTCTGCTGAAAGTGGCCGTCACCGACCGACAGGGCTTCATCCACTACAAAGCAGGCAGGACTGGCATGAATGGCGATGGAGAACGCCAGGCGCATGACCATGCCGGATGAGTAGGTACGGACGGGTTCATGGATATAGTCACCCAGTTCGGAGAACTCGATGATCTGTTCTTTGACGGCCTGGATTTCATCCCGGTTCATACCGATCAGCAGACCGTTCGCCATGATGTTGTCAAGACCGGTCAGGGCGTGGTCGAAACCGGTCCCCAGTTCGAGCAGGCCAGTGATGCGCCCTTCAATCTGAATTTCACCGCTGTCAGGTATTAGTACGCCGGTAAGCAACTTGAGCAGGGTGGATTTGCCGGCACCGTTTTGACCCAGAACGCCCAGGGTTTCGCCGTTACCAAGGGAAAAGCTGATGTTGTCCAACGCCTTGTGGTTGTGATGGTAAGGCTTGCGCAACAGAATTTCTTTGAGGCGGTCCGAGGGCTTTCGGTACAGGCGAAAGCTTTTGCTCAGTTGGCGCACATGGATCATGCAAATCTACCTTTAAATGAAATCACGAATGTCGCGTTCAAGTCGGTGCATCAGCCAGAAGCCTGCTCCGAGTAGTGCGATTGCGATTGTCAGGAGAATCACCAGTGGCTGAAGTTGCGGTAGTTCACCGGCAATGATGATGCTGCGCCAGGCTTCAATGAAGTGCAGCATAGGGTTGAGGCTGTAATAGCTGCGAATTGAGTCAGGCAGAATGTTGATGACATACACAATTGGTGTCAGCCAAAACCATAGCTGCATCAAAACACCGGTGAGTTCTTTGATGTCCTGAATAAATACACTGAGTATGGCCAGTACGAAGCCGAGTGCATAGGCAAAAAGTTGCTGTATCACAAACAGCAGGGGTATACACAGCCAATAACGGTTCACTGGAAAGTCTATCGCCAGTAAAAAGAGAGTGAAAAAGGCGAACGATACCGCGAAGATGAACGTCTCCGTGATCAATATGTAGAGTGGCAGTGCCCGCAGAGAGAGGCTGACCTTGCCTATGAGGGTACGCTTTTCATGAAAAATATGTGTTACCCGCACAACTGTGGCGGCAAATGCATTCCAGGCCAGGATGCCGGAGATGAGATAGATGCTGTAACCATACTTGGCAAATTCAACGCCGAATGACTCCAGCTTTGCCCCCATTACGTTAGAGAATACAAGGGCAAAAATCAGGATGTTGATCAGTGGCATAATGAATGACCACAGGCCTCCGAGTACGGAGCCGGCATAGCGGTCTTTCAAATCCTGGCGGGCAAAGTTGAAGATGAGAGCCAGGTTCATTGGTTGTGTTCCTGTTGGGCAGCCTGAAGGCTGTGTAGAAGCTGTTGTGCGGAGTGTGCCCAGTCAAAGGTGTTTGCGTGTTGGCGTGCAGATTGGGCCTGCAGGTTGCGCTCGTCAGGATGCGTCAGCAGATGAAACAGCTGCTGCTGTATGGCGTGTGTGTCTTCCGGGTCTACAAGTGTGGCATGACCAGAGGCAACCTCCGGCATGGCGCTGGTTGCCGATGTCAATACTGCAGTGCCGGCCGCCATGGCTTCGGCAATTGGCATGCCAAAACCTTCATACAGGGAGACATATGCCAGCAGAGTGGCGCTGGAGTACAGCGCCGGCATGTCAGCCTGATCCACATACCCCAGCAGGCGCACCTGCCCGCTGGAAAGCAATGGGTTGATGAGGCTTTCAATTTTGTGAGTATGCCAGCCACGACTGCCCGCCAATACAAGAGGATAGCGTGAGCGCAATGATTCGGGCAATGCTGCGAATGCTTCTACCAGGCGAACAAGGTTTTTACGCGGTTCCAGGGTTGCCACCGACAGTATAAATTCCGGCGGCAGGTTGTGACGGCCCTTGACGCCGAGACAGTCCTGGGTGCTGATGTCAAAAAAGGTGCGATCTACACCAGGGCTGACAATGTCGATCGGCTGAGTCGGTTTCAGGCATGAGATGATTTCGTTTCGTGTGAATGCTGAAACGGCAATCAACCGGGTCGCCCGCGCCAGAGTATGTGGCAGGTGTGTGTTCATTTCAGTGATGCGAGCCGAAGGGTGGTGCTCGGGCATGCGCAAATGTGAAATGTCATGGATAGTTGCCACGCTGGGGCCGTCAAAGGGCAGTAAAAGGTAATTTGGCTCCCAGTACACAAACCCTTTCAGTTGATCTGAACTGTACCAGGCCTGAAAGTGACGCAACTTTCTCCATAGCAGTCGAGCACCCGGAAGTGCGGCAACGCGCGTGCGCAGGCTTCTTCGAGTACGAGCTGCCTGAGTTGAGTGTGCCTTATGCTGGTCCCACTGTTGTGTCAGGCGAAGTAAGGTGCTTTGTGAGATCAGCCCGGTGGGGGTGAGCCCAACTATTTCGCTTACATCCGGGTGCTTCAGAAGTTCCTGGATCAGATTGAGCGTGTAACGCCCTATGCCCGTCAGTGGCGGGCCGATGGAGCTGGTGTTAACCAATATTTTCATGGCTCCGTACTGCCGCTACAGCGCCCATAGATGTCAGTAAAGCGAACAATGTCATCCTCACCCAGATAGTTGCCGGACTGTACTTCAATCAGTTCCAAAGGAATTTTTCCGGGGTTCCCCAAACGGTGCTTAACACCAACCGGGATGTAGGTTGACTGGTTTTCACTTAGAATCATCTCCTGATCACCGCAAATAACATGGGCGGTGCCGGACACCACAATCCAGTGCTCCGCACGATGGTAGTGCAATTGCAACGACAGCTGCTCGCCCGGTTGTACCGTGATGCGTTTGACCTGATAGCGCTGGCCTACATCAATGGTGTCAAACTCCCCCCAGGGGCGCAGGATGTGGGTATGGTCAGCGTACTCGCGCCTGTCCTGTTGTTTAAGTCGTGAAACGACGTCCTTGACTTGCTGCGAGTGACTTCTGGCCGCCACCAGGACAGCATCTTTGGTTTCAACCACGATACAGTCTTCCAGCCCCAGTGCTGCCACGTAGCGGTGGTGAGCATGGATGAGTGAATTTTCACAGTCGATCACGCAGGTATCACCCGCATTGTGGTTGCCGTGGGAATCCTTGTTGCTGATCTCCCACAGGGCGTGCCAGCTGCCTATGTCGCTCCAGCCTGCGGCCAGCGGTATGACGCAGCCATTTGTGGTGTGCTCCATGATGGCATAGTCAATGGAGTCGTCCGGGCAGTGTGTAAAGGCGGCATGATCCGGGCGGATGAAGTCAGGATCACTCAGGCCCTCCTTGAGAGCCTGTTTGCAGTGCAACAGGATATCGGGGGCATGGGCTTCCAGTTCCTTCAGGTAAACGGACGCCCGCACCATGAACATGCCACTGTTCCAGAGATATTGTCCGCTGTTGACGTATTCGGTGGCGGTGTGTTGATCAGGCTTTTCGGCAAAGCGCTCAATCTGCCAGGCATCTGACGTCAGTGGGCTGCCCTTGTGGATATAGCCGTAACCGGTTTCCGGTCTGTCGGGTACGATGCCAAAGGTTACAACCTTGCCTTCGACTGCCAGCGCATGAGCCGTGGTGATGGCGCTGACGAATGCGTCCGGTTGTTCAAAATGATGATCGGCAGCGAGGATCAGCATGATGGGGTCATCCTGCTGTACCAGTGTCAGCGCAGCCAGCGCGATGGCCGGCGCTGTATTACGTGCGGCAGGTTCCAGTATGATGCGCCCGGCGGTTTTAAGCTCACGCAATTGTTCGGCAATCTGAAAACGATGAGTTTCATTACTGACGATCAGTGCACGGTGGTGCTCGATAGGATTCAGTCGTTCCAGAGTGCGCTGCAGCAGGGTGCGACCGCTGTTATCAAGGTCGAGAAACTGCTTGGGGGTATTCTGGCGTGATAGTGGCCAGAGTCGGCTTCCGGTGCCGCCGGCCATGATGACGGGTGTAAACATTTTACGTCCTGAAGGTTCGAATAACTGCTGCGGAACAGAATTATCAGGGATGCGCCGGTGATAGTCCACCTTGTAACGGCAGTAGCAGGAGCTGTGCGCTTGCCAGAGGCGAATCATGCCTGCAAACTGCGGTCTACTAGTTAGTTTGCAGGGCTGAACCTTAGGTGAAAATAGATATTCTGGGCTGCAGTGGAGGGTTGGGGCCGGGAGGGAAAACAACCTCGTTTCTGGTTGATGAGGTGTTGCTGGTTGATGCAGGTAGTGGTCTCGATCAGCTGAGCGTCGAGCAGATGCTGCGCATCGAGCATGTTTTGATTACGCATGCCCATATTGACCACATTCTGGGATTGCCGCTGATGCTGGGCACTATTTATGAATTGCATCGCCGCCCCGTGAAGGTATTTGCCATACCCGAAGTGCTGGATGCTCTGCGCCGGCATGTGTTCAATTGGGTCATCTGGCCTGATTTCAGCCGTTTACCGCAAGGGCGACCGATCCTTGAATTTTATGCCGTGATACCGGGAGAAGAATACAGGATGGGTGGGTATAAGGTGGTGCCTCTGCCTGCTGTTCATCCGACACCTGCAGTCGGCTTCTGGATAAGCGCGGCGACTGGGGGCAGCTTTGCCTTTACGGGTGACTCCGGTTTTCATCCGCCTTTTTGGCGGCAGGTCAACGTTCTGCGTCCTGAGTTGATCATCGCTGATGTGTCGTTTACCGAGGGCTCGGCCGATCTGGCTGCCGACAGCGGTCATATGACGGCGGATCAGCTGAGTCTGGTACTTGGTGTGCTCGATTATAGGCCAGTGATACGCGCGACCCATTTCAAGGTTGGGCAAGAGGCATTCCTGGCTCAACGTGTGGAGCAGGCAGGCAGCACTGTTCAGGGGTGTTCCGTTGGGCCGCTGCAGCAGGGCGAGCTGTATTATCTGGATGGTCTTGGTGTTCGCTGCGTACCCCCCTGAGGGGTGTTGACTCAAGCGCGTCTGTGATAGTATGCGCGCCTGTTAAATTTCACGATATCCGGGTTGATTTTGATGTGTCAGGTTGAAATCGGCCGGGGTCATACATATTGATTGCGGACATACACTGTCCGATCCCCCTTTGGAGTACTCCATGGAGAAAAAACGTACTGATCTGGAAGCGGTGCTGCATAACTGCCGTTCCAGCTTCTTTAACGTTGGCCTGTTCAGCATGTTTATCAACCTGTTGATGCTGGTGCCGGCCTTCTACATGCTGCAGGTCTACGACCGCGTAGTGACCAGTGGCAGTGTGTCTACGCTGGTGATGTTAACGCTGGTGATGCTGTTGTTGATGATCACCATGGGGGGGCTTGAATGGGTACGTTCTCGCATTATGGTACGTATCAGTACCAAAATCGATACCCTGTTGGGACACCGACTGTATGATGCCAGCTTCAAGCAGGCACTGCAGACCGGCGGTATGCAGGCCAACGCTCAGCCACTGAGTGATTTGACCGGGCTGCGTCAGTTCCTGACCGGCAATGGTCTGTTTGCGTTCTTCGATGCCCCCTGGGTGCCCATCTATATCGCCATCATGTTCATGTTCCACCCCTGGTTTGGTGTAGTGGCGATCATCAGTGTCATTATTCTTGCGACCCTGGCGGTGATCAACGAGAAAGTGACCGGCAAGATGCTGGCCGAAGCCAACAAGGAAAACATGGGCGCGACCCAGTTTACCAACAAGAATTTGCGCAATGCCGAAGTGGTCGAGTCCATGGGGATGCTGGCCCGCATTCGCGACCGCTGGCAGGAAAAAAATCGCAAGGTATTGGCACTGCAGGGTATAGCCAGTGACCGTGCGGGGATTTTGACCTCGGTTTCCAAGACCACCCGTTTGATCGTGCAGTCGCTGGTCCTGGGGCTGGGTGCCTATCTGGCGATTCAGCAGGAAATTTCTCCGGGGTTGATGATCGCCGGCTCCATTCTGTTGGGCCGTGCGCTGGCACCGATCGATCAGATGATTGGTGTCTGGAAGCAGTTTGTCAGTGCCCGCTCCCAGTATCAGCGCTTGAATGAAATCTTGACGCAGGTCGCTGAAGAGCCTGAACGTATGTCGTTGCCGGAGCCAAAGGGTATTGTCAGTGCCGAGAATGTAATGGTGGCGCCGCCCGGCAGCCGTACGCCGGTTGTCAAAGGAGTAAGCTTTGTTGTCGAGCCGGGTGATATGGTCGGGATTGTTGGGCCCAGCGCAGCAGGCAAGTCGACTCTTGCAAGAGCGATTCTGGGTATCTGGCCAACAATTGGCGGCAAAATGCGCCTGGATGGGGCGGATATCTTTAACTGGAAGCGCGAAGAGTTGGGGCCGCATATCGGCTATTTGCCGCAGGATATTGAGTTGTTTGAGGGCAGTATCAGTGAAAACATTGCCCGCTTTGGGGAGGTGAACTCTCAGGAAGTGGTGCGTGCGGCACAGATGGCGGGTGTGCATGACATGATCCTGCGTCTGCCGGAAGGGTATGACACGGTCATTGGTGCGACCGGTGGTGCGCTGTCCGGCGGGCAGCGTCAGCGAATTGGTCTTGCGCGTGCCATTTACGGCCACCCTAAACTGATCGTGCTGGATGAGCCTAACTCCAACCTGGATGATCAGGGCGAAGCGGCACTTGCGGTTGCTCTACAGAATTTGAAAGAAACCGGCGCTACGGTTTTCATCATTACCCACCGTTCCAGCGTGTTGTCTCAGGTGCAGAAACTGATGGTAATGAAAGAAGGGGCCCTGGCGATGTTTGGCCCGCGGGATCAGGTGTTGGCCGAGCTGAGCAAGGCATCACGCGCGGCAACTCCTGCTACCAGTCGGCCGGCCTGAAGGAACAAGTGAAATGAGTAAAGATGCACTGAAAGCCATTCGTGAAGGCCAGTTTGAATTGGATGTGTCGGACCGAACGCCACGCTTGATCGGTCTGTTGATTCTGTTTGTTACCTTCGGCATGTTCGGCACCTGGGCCGCTGTTGCGCCGCTGGACAGCGCGGCTCTGGCGCCGGGGGTGGTGACCGTTAAAACCTATCGCAAAACCGTGCAGCACCTTGAGGGCGGTATCGTCAACGAAATCCGTGTGCGTGATGGTGATCAGGTTGAAGCTGGTGAAGTGTTGCTGGTCCTGGATGACACCCAGACCCGTGCGGAGCTGGGTATAGTTCGCGGGCAACTGATCGTGACTCTGGCTCAGGAGGCCAGACTGCAGGCTGAGTGCGATGGCCTGAACGAGATCGGATTTCCTCAGAGCTTTGAGATGGATG
>CAYMHL010000119.1:0-7452 GCA_964390205.1 uncultured Marinobacterium sp. | reverse complement strand
CACGCTGCATGCACTGTATGAAGTCCCCTGGCAACAGCTTCAGGGAATCTGGCACGTCATCAACCAGGGGTTCCTGCGTCCTGTATCCAACAGGAATGCCGAAGGCAAGTGGGACCCGCAGTGGGATTCCGCTCTGCGCAACGCCTTCATCAATCTCGCTGAGACTTCAGACTTCTTCGGCAACGCATACAAGGGGTGGGTGCAGGAAACTGCGGATCGCCCGGACTGGCATCCCTACAGCTGGCAGGGCTTTACCGCTAACTTTGGATTCCGGAAAGACCTGGGCCGTAAGAACTATGACTGGGACTTCAAGACGGGCTGGGGCGTAACGGATTTTATCGCGAACCTCGCAGCTGAAATGATATCCGACCCGTTCAACTGGATCAGCATGGGCGGTGCTGCTATTGGCAAAAGCATTGGCAAGGTAGGCATGGAAGGTGCTGAAGCAGCAGTCCGAAAAGTTGCCGCCCGTGCAGCGGTTGAGTTCACAGATGAGCAGGTTACACACATCGCCAAGCGTATGATCCGGGCAGCAGTGCGTGAACCTGACAGTATCGGCAAAGCAGCCGGACAGGCAGGAGCCCTGGCCAAACGCACCTTGAAGTCCTGGACAAATGTTGATGATGCAATCATGAAGCGATTCACCACTGAGCTGGTCAAGGAAGTCTCCAAGGCTGGCGTAGATGGGCTGGCTATGGGATCTCTTCAAGCTGTACGCAGGCTGGTCAATGTCTCTGAAGGATTGGAAAAGACCCTGATGCACACGGCACTGGCTACGTCAGGCATCCCGCTCAAGCCAGCGGCATGGCTGCTCAAGACGGGGGCATACAACCCGGCCAAGGCTTTCCTTGAGAACCTGTTCAGCAAAGCCAAGAAGGGCATAACCCTGGATGACGCCCGCGTACCGCTGACCAAGTTTGAATCCCTGCTGAAGAACTGGGAGTCTGTCACTGAATACAAGATGCTCGATCCGTCTGCGCCATCTGACTCGGTCAGGGACATGGCTCTGAGCATGCGGGTCGAGGCGCTGCTGTATGAGCAGACTGCCCTGAGTAAGATACTCATGGAGAAGGACCCGGCCAAGCTGCGCAGCAAGCTCGATGAGTTCTTCCTGAAGGAAACGGGAGAGCTTGGCTTCGACGACTTCGTAACATTCATCGACGACTTCGCAAAGAAGTATCCGAACTACGATCACTTCGCCGCACAGCTCCGTGCAGTCAAGACGCACCTCGATACCCTGGTGGAATTCAAGAGGGCAGCCATTGTTCGACAGCAGATTGATAACATCCATGAGGCTATCCAGCGGATCAGCAAAGAGCTGGAACATGAGATAACCACCATATCCGGGGAACGCTTTGTTAAGAAGCTGGCTAGTGTGACAGAGGCCACGCTGCTCCGGCTCAAGGAAGAGGCACTGGGTCTGCGCACTGCGCTGCGTTCTATTACAGACGGCGGGGATCTGGCTCAGGCGTACACCTATCAGGCCAGCACACTGGAGTATCTGGATGAGCTGATCGGAGAGGTGGAGTCCTACCTTACAGCAAAGCGCGTGTTCCTGGATGACGCATCTGTCACTGCCCTGTATCGTGCACAGTATGATGTGGCGGCTAAGCGCCTGTACACAATGAATGAGTTCGCGGAACGTCTGCTCACTCCTGAAGAATACCAGCAGGCGCTGCAGGTCCAGCAGTACCTTATGAACAAGGACTTCCCAAACATGACCTGGAATGAAGTGGAAGACGTACAGGATGCCATATCCAATGTGTTCAGGCTGCGCCCCAAACTGAAGACGGTGTTTCCTGAATTCATGGAGATGACCGAGGACACCATTACTTCAGGCCGGGTCGTGCACAAGTATGTCAAGAACCCTGCGCCTGGTGACGTGGTGTTCACGCATGTGGAGAACCTGAAGCGGCATGCAGCCAGGATCACTGACAGAGGGTATGAGTTCACCCCACCGGCATCATTGATCCAGTCGTGGGGACGCACCGCCGACATCATGAGCAACGCTGAGCAGCGGGTCAAGAAGCACCTTCAGGAAACTGTGCGTAAACATGCCAAGCTGT
Source organism: uncultured Marinobacterium sp. (assembly GCA_964390205.1). Classification (GTDB taxonomy): domain Bacteria; phylum Pseudomonadota; class Gammaproteobacteria; order Pseudomonadales; family Balneatricaceae; genus Marinobacterium. Next base: position 5,386 of record CAYMHL010000119.1, on the reverse strand, counting down.
TGAAGACCCAGGAAGAACTGCTGGCTAAGCGCAGCCTGGCACTCAATGAACTGGACAAGCTGGCTCAGGACGCACAGGCCACACTGGAGCGTGTGCTCTCTATGGCTGAGGACCAGACCCGCAAGATGCCAGGGTACAATGCGATCCCACCTGCGGACTACCAGTACATTCGGCGTGAGCTGGGCAAGATCCTGACCTACCTGCAAGATCCCTCAACTGAGGTGACACAGCGTGGCTACCTGCGTGAGATCTTTGAAGATCTATATAATGATATTGACAAGGCCACCACTGCCAATGAGCGGGGCATGGTTATGCAGCGCCTGCTTAACAGGGTGGATGAAACGCTTGAAACACTGCAGCCCCCGACCAGTCAGTTTGGCAGGGACATCCGGGATATGCTGGAGATGACCGACATTATTTCCGGAGCAGATGCCAGCCCGTACCAGCAGCTGATTGAAATGCTGGAGGGCGTGCAGCGTGAACTGAGCAAGCTGGACCTGGAATACACCAGGGCATCTTACAGCAGCTATCTGGCTGATGAGACGGTGTACCACTACAAGCTGGCACAGGCGTACTCGGCGCAGCTGCTGATGAAGCACGCCGGTGTGGATGACCTGCTGGATAATGTGCTGATGGGCAAGAAGGAAGGCGCTCTGCTCAAAGCCCTGCACAGCATCCCGGAGTTTCGTGAGATCGTAGAGAAGATCCAGGGCCAGGCGTTTGACCACCAGACCTATCGCAACTTCCTGAACACACTGTTCAGTACGCCTGAGCTGGACCCGCTGCAGGTGCACCTGTTCGATACCATCGAAGGTTTCAAAGTCCGGGATCTCGACAGCATGCTGGCCTACCGGGAATACTACATCAGCGAGATCATTAAGAAACTGCAGGCGCAGGTAACATCCATCGAGCAGCGTCAGCGGTTTGGACTGGATGTTCTCTTCGGAGACAAGGGCGCATACACAGAAGGTTTCGCAGATTGGGCAGCAGTGCGTGGATTCAAAGATCTGCGTGCGCATGATGCACGTACAGACATACTCCGTGTCATGTATATGCTTGAAGCTGAAGAAGGGCTGGGGGCCACGTTTAAGAGTCTGGATCACACCAATAAGGTGTATCTGGTGTTTGACATCGAGACTACAGGCACTGAAACATTTCGGGATCAGCTCCTTCAAATCAGCTGGTGCAGGGCAGATGACGTGGCACAGGGGGGCAACATCTTCATCCGTGCCGGAGATAACGTCTTTCCTTCAGAAGAAGTCCTGCGCAAAACCAATCAGACTCTGGATAGCTACAAGGCAAGGCACTTCGATCCTCAGCTTCCGGATGAGGGTGCAGCTCTGCAGCAGTTCATGCAGGAGATTGACACACTCAGGGAACAGACCGGTAAGCAGGTCGTGCTGGTGGCGCACAACGGCACAGCCTTCGACCAGCTGATGATCACCAACCGGATGCGCAACCGCAACTACAACATCCCCAACGGTGTGCTCCGCAGGTTTGAAACCATGGAGATGTTTGACACCCTGACGGAACTGCACAAGAAGCACGGCATCTCACACCTGACAGAGGTGCAGACCACCACGATCAGGAACCAGCTGCTGTCCTACTTCAGCGGGATGGAGCACAATCATTACGTCCTCGGCACCAAGGGCAGGAAGTTCATCAATACCGTGAATGGCAATATGGCCGGCACGATGGAAGAGCTGGCTGCCATGCTCAAGCAGGCAAACATGACGGAGTACCTGGAGCTGGAGCAAAGCCTGCGCAGCTACTCCAAGAACATCTGGGATATCCTGAATGATATAGGCAAAGCCAATGACACCTACCGCATGAGCACCATCACCATGGATGCGGATAAGGTTATGCGCGGTGCTGATGGCAAGATCCTCAACGTGGCCGGGGCGCTGTTCCCTACGCAGCTGTTCGCTCAGAAGGCGGGGGACTTCATGCTGCTGTCCACCAAGATGGACTACCGCTCAACCATGCTGGTCAAACGGTTCTTTAAGAACATCGAGCAGCTGGGCCCGACCTTCTCAGCCAAGCACCAACAGGATCTCTTCTACTTCAGCAAAGCTGTCGAGCGTGTGGGTGAGTCCGTCAAGCGGATGGATCTGGCAGGGGAATACTACGACGACTTCGCCAGGCATGCGGAGGCCATGAAGGCCACGATGCTGGACTGGTACCGCAAGGCTAACGTAACACCGCCCAAGTCTGTTGAGCTGTTTGACACCAGGATACTGGGCACCGTGGATCGCTACGCCGCCACACAAAAGCTGCAGCACAACATGTACAAGGACGCTGAGAAGTATGGCTTCCTCAGGGAGTACAACCTTTTCTGGAAAGCACTGGAGAAGGACGAGGCTGCCAAGATCCTGAGAGATCCCCGGCGCATGTTCCAGTTTGATCCCGGTCCGCGCCCGGTGAAGGAGACGTTCCCCAAGGGCCCGTGGGAATTGAACAAGACCGTGCCCTACTCAGACAATGAGAGTCTGCGTGACGAGATCATTGCTGCTGTACGCAGGGGTGAGATGGATATAGCCAACATGCAGGACAACCTGGCCCTGCTGAAGAGCCAGAACAGGATTGACCATGCCATGACACAGATGACTGCGTCTGTACTTGAGCGCCTGCACAGGCCCTGGCAGAAGCTGCAGGCATTCATCGAGGGTGTGGATGAAGACACCTTGCTTGGATACCAGTACGCTTCAGTGGACTACGGCAACCGCAAGGCGCTGGCGGAACTGGATTGGATGCTGACGTTGCCCACTGATGAGCTGAAGGATTACCTGTGGTACTCAGCAGGTGTGGTCACATTCTCCACACCCACTTGGACGAGTGCACCCTACGCCAACTACATGAACGCCATCAACAAACGCTGGCTTGACCGGGCCAAGGAGTTGGCTGACGCAGGTGTCACTGTCTATCAGGACAAGGCCCTGAACAGAATGTTCCTGTTCATCAACAACGATGAGCTGTACACCACCAACAAGATTGCCTATGACAAAGCCTGGAAGCTGAAGAACTACAAGGCAGGAGTCAAGGATAATCCCTATGCCAGGTTCTACGTCAGGCACACCCCGCTGCTGGCGCAGGAAGAGACGCTGCCCAGGGAAATGCTGGATGTCCTGGAGGAGCTGGAGCAGACCCTGGCTGACCTGACAGATGGCCGGGCCGTTGGTACCATGGGTGACATGTTTGACACCGCTGACTTCGAGGCGCTGAAGATGATGGCTCCTCCGGAGATCCGCAAGATGATGATCCCGATTGAGACCTTCAAGGAAGTCGGGCTCTTCGAGCACACTGTAGTATTCAACCGCTCCAATATAGGGCTGATATCAGGCCGCAGAGAAATCAATAAGGGCATATCCAACATGCCGTTCAAGAACTACATGAATGCTGGACAGACGCTGGCCCCCATGCTGGATGGCCGGATCAAAGCCCGCTATCTTTTCTTCGACGATCTGCAGCAGCTCAATGGCCCGCTATACAAAGACCTGAGTGACGAAGATATCGTTGACATGCTCCGGAATAATTCCCATGTTCACCTGGCAGGGCTTGTCGAAGATAAGAAGTACGGTGCAATCGTCAAGCAGTTCCATGTGGGCAACGCAAAGGATGTCGCTCTCCTCAGATCCTCCGGTGTGGAAGTTTCTTTGCTTCCTTCTCAGAGTCTCCTTCAGGCATACAAGCTGATCAATAACTTTGATTCAGCAGGGCCTGTCCTTCGTTTCCTTCAGAACTACCTGATCTCTCCACTTAAAGCGGGCTACCTTTCTTCGATAGGTTTCATGATGCGCAACCTTATTGACAGCACCCTGAAGAATATAATGATGACAGGTAGCCCAACAGAGTCAGGACATATGCTGCGGCACACCTGGGAGACGTGGCGGGTATATAAAGAATATCAAAATATTCTTAGGGAACTGCAGGACTACGCTGATGATCTGGTGCAGAACAAGACGCACACCTATTCCAAGCGAGTGCTTGATCGCATGTATGAGATCAATCCCAACCGTCCTCTGTCCAAGGACATGTTCCAGATGGTGCATGACTTCATCAGTCAGGGCCCCTCTGCTGGACTGTCCAAGTACCAGTACGATGTGCTGCGTTCCAAGCAGGAAGCATACAAGCAGCTCATTGGTGCGGAGTCCAAGAAGAGTGAGCTGTTCAAGAAGCTCATCTGGGAGAACCCCTGGACTCGGAACATCATGAATGTCAACGGTGAGATGGAGCAGATCTTCAGGTTGTCAGGCTACACCTGGGAGATCATGCACGGCAGTTCTGTTGACAAGGCGATGGATAAAGTTCTGCGCTATCACTTCGATTATGGATTCAAAACAAAGGGACATCTCTTTGCCGATTACTTTATCCCGTTCTCCACCTTCATTACGAACAACATGGTATTCTGGGTGGAGAGCCTGGATAAGATAGGCTGGCTGGCCGGACTGTTCGGTGACTTCCTCAGAGTCAGCATGAATCCGGATGGGTATGATTCTGAAGAGCTGAAGAACAACCGTTCGTTACAGTACCACATCCTGGCTGGGAATATCGTATTCCCTGATGGTGTGGTGTTCAAGCTGAACCCTTCCATCATGGATGCTGTTCAGTTGCTGACCGATCCGACTGAAGCCAAGAACAGGGTGGTGCCCTGGATTAGGATACCCGTTGACCTGTGGCAAGCCAAACGTGCAGGCACACTGGATAGACAGAACCTGTGGAAGACACTGCTCACCAACCTGCCTGGAGTAGGACCGGCTATACAAAAAGGCTGGCAGTCCGGGTTGATCAGCGGTGAGGTGAATCCCTATGAGATGGGTACCGCTCAGGCTATCTATGAGCGCACAGGCAAGTGGTTCCCTGCAGCACTGCCGTCTGTCTTCGGTGGCGTTCTACGTCAATATTACTTTGGGTTCCCCGGCAACGAACAGATCTATATGACCAAGAACAAAGAGAAGTTTGAAGCCATGTTAAACAAGGGTGCGCTTGCCGTGGATGAAATGAAAGACCACACCGCAATAGCATACCTGAACCAGAAGGTGTATCCCCGCTATGCCAGAAAGTATTATGCACAGCGGTACTACGCACCCAAGAAACCGAGACGCACGTACCAAAAAAAGCCCAGGAAACTTTACGTCTCCAAGGCTTTTGCGAAAACTTATTATCCTCCGCACATGGATTTGTACGCGGGTGCCCGGGTGCTGGCCTCGGTCAGGAACACACAGTTCCGTATGCCTTCAAGCAACAGGATCATGATGTCAATCAAACCGGCGCTGGTACGCAGGCTGTACACAGGAAGCGGCCAGGCTCGATTCAAATCCAGGCTGGTGCCTGTGACTGCAAAGAACCTGGCCACCAAATTAAAATCTGGCTGGAGCAACCTGCGTTA
>CAYMHL010000118.1:0-7575 GCA_964390205.1 uncultured Marinobacterium sp. | reverse complement strand
TGCCGTCCGGCGTATCCATGCGGAAGCCTTCGGTCGGATGGTTGGCCAGGGTTTCGGAGAAGGCCTTGAAGTTGGCAGCGCCACGGGGGATGTCGATATGGCTGGCGATGGAGCGCGGCTTGCCGGTGTCGAGACATTCGGCTTCAAGGAATTCGTCAAAGCGTTCGTTGATGCGATCGGCCACTTTGTTCAGCAGCTCGATGCGCTGTGCCTGAGTCAGCTTGCCCCAAGGGCCTTTCATGGCGGCTTTGGCGGCACGTACAGCAGCGTCGACTTCGGCTTCGCCCGCTTCATGGACCATGCCGATCAGGCTGTTGTCTACCGGGCAGCGGTTTTCAAACGTCTTGCCGCTGGCAGAGGTGACATATTCGCCGTTAATAAAATGCTTGAACTCTTTCATGGCTCACCTTGATCAGTTTCGGCCAGTTAACCGGGCCGATCGTTTTATTGTTGGGTCACACTGCAACAGCCCCTGTGCCGGGGCTGCCAGCCAAATTGAAATCCAGTATAGCCTTGCAAAAACGGGATGAAACACGCAAATCTGGCGGTGCAAAATCCCGTATATGGCATTCATGCCTGTTTTTCACGGCCACTGGTCGCTGCCTGCGCGCGCTGTTCGCGGCGGTTACGCAGCAGATGATTAATGGCATAGACCAGGGAACCCAGCACTACGCCCCAGAATGCCGAACCGATACCGAACAGGCTGACACCCGAGGCGGTTGCCATGAAGGTGATCAGCGAGGCATCCAGATGCTCCTTGTCCTCCAGTGCCGAACTCAGGCTGTTGCTGATGGCACCGAGCAACGCCAGGCCGGCGATGATCGCGATCATTTCACCGGGGAAACTGGTGAAAAACAGCACGATGGTGCCGGCAAAGATGCCGCCGATGAGATAGAACACGCCGTTGGCGACACCGGACCAGTAGCGTTTGTCCGGATTTTCATGGGCATCGGGACTGGTGCAGATGGATGCGGTGATGGCCGCGATCACGGTGGTGATACCGCCGAAAAAGGCGGTGGGGATCGACACCAGCGACAACAGACTGATGATTGGCCGTGAGGCAAAGGTATAGCCCGAGGCCTTGAGGATGGCAAAACCGGGCAGGAACTGTCCGGTCAGGCTGACAATCACCAACGGCAGTGCCAGACCCAGCGTCGAGCTCCAGCTCCATTCCGGCACGATCAACACCGGCGTAGCCAGTTTAAGCGTCACCTGTCCCAGGTTGGCGTCCATCGCCGTCAGCGACAGCAGTATGCCCAGCCCGACCATCAGTACCAGAAAATAGGCACGACTGACGAACTTGAACAGGACAAAGCCGACGATCATGGCGGTGGTGACCAGCGGCACCGAATCCAGCGCCCGAAAGGCTCCCAAACCGAAATCGAACAGGATGCCGGCCATCATTGCCGCCGCCACCCCTTTGGGAATCATCTGCACCACCTTGTCGAACAACCCGGTAATGCCGATGAGGAAAATGATCACCGCTGCGGTGATATAGGCGGCAACCGCTTCATTGATCGACAGTTCAGGGAACAGGGTGACCAGCAGCACCGTACCCGGTGCCGACCAGGCGGTGATCACCGGGATACGGAACCAGAGGCTGAGGATAATCCCGGTCAGGGCGGCGCCGATGGAGATGGCCCACACCCAGGAGGTCATCATCTCGGTAGAGATGCCTGCATTCTGTGCCGCCTGGAAGAAGATCGCCAGCGGCCCCGAATAGGACACCAGCACCGCCATCAAACCGGCGATCAGAGTCGAGATGGAAAGGTCCTTAAGCATAGTGCCACCTCCTCAGTCCAGCTCGGCGATGGCTTTAACTTCCAGGAAATAGCCCGGCGCGCCGCACAGAGAGGCGGCACCGATGGCGGTCCAGGCCGGGTAGCAACCTTGCATGTAGCGGTTGCGCACGTCCATGTAGAGCGGCAGGTCACGCATGTCGGTGTGATAGCTGGTCACTTCCACCAGATCCTCGAAGCGGGCACCGGCAGCATCGAGGACACGTTTCATGTTCTCGAACACCTGCACGAACTGGGCTTCCTTGTCGGCCACCAGTTCACGCCGATCATTGCGACCGATCTGGCCGGCGATGTAGAGCCGCTTGTCCACCAGCACCGCCGGGGCATAGCCGATTTCGTCACGGATAAATTCCATTCCTTCAGGCACGATTATTGTTTTTGTTGCCATGATGTTCTCCTCAGCATAGAAAGATGCCCGGATGGCAGAGTGCGTATCCGGGCTCGTTTTTAAACGCCCCTGACAGGGGCTTTAAACGCAAAAAAGCAGGGCCAGGCCCTGCTTGTTGAGACTATCGTATTCAGCCCAGATCACCACCGCCCACCGGCAACACCGTTCCGGTGATATAGGAGGCCTCGTCCGAGGCCAGGAACAGGATCGCATTGGCCTGCTCGTCCGGGGTGCTGTAGCGTTTCATGAACGTGGAGTCGATGGTCTGATCAACAATGGTCTGGTACCACTCCTGTTGCTGTTCGTTCATGGTTTCGCTGTTGCGCGGGATACGACGCTCGCCCACATCGGTGCCGCCCGGTGCGACCGCATTGACACGGATACCATGACGGGCATTTTCAAACGCCATACAGGCGGTCATGGCGTTAACACCGCCCTTGGCTGCGGCATAGGGCACCCGGTTAAGGCCGCGGGTCGCAATGGAGGATACGTTGACGATCGCCCCGCTCTGCTGCTTCTGCATCAGCGCCAGCACCGCATGGCAGCACCAGAGGGTCGGGAACAGCGAACGGCGAATTTCGGCCTCGATCTGTTCCTCTTCGTAGGCCTCGTAGGGTTTGGCCCAGATGGTGCCGCCCACGTTGTTGACCAGAATGTCGATGCGACCAAAATGGCTCACGGCCGCATCCATCGCCTTGCAGGCGCCGGCATACTGCTCCAGATCCACGTTGATGGTGTGAACCTGGGCCGCACCGGCGGCCAGGGCTTCTTCCGCCACTTCCTTGACGATCTCGGAGCGATCCACCAGCAGCAGGCTGGCCTTTTCGGCCGCCATCTGCAGGGCTACGGCACGGCCGATTCCCTGGGCCGCACCGGTGACCACGGCCACCTTGTTTTCAAAACGTTCAGCTCGCATGGTGCTCCCCTTACTTGCTCGCGGCAAACTTCTCGTAGTGGAAGCTGGCCGGCTGAATGCCCTTTTCCTGCATGAAGCTGTTGACCGCTTCAACCATCGGCGGCGGACCGCACAGGTAGATGTCCACATCGCCGTCGTGCAGATGGCCCGGCTCCATGTGGTTGGTGACATAGCCCTTCTGCGGCCAGCTGCTGTCTTCAGACGCCACGCAGGCACTGAAGGTGAAGTTGTCGATGGCGCTGGCAAAAGCATCCAGTTTGCCCATTTCCACCAGGTCGGTGTCATTCGTAACACCGTAAATCAGATGGATCGGGTGTTCGCTGCCGTCCTGCTGGATCTTTTCCAGCATCGCCAGGAAAGGCGCCAGACCGGTACCGCCGGCCAGCATCAACACCGGGCGCTTGATGTCACGCAGGTAGAAGCTGCCGAAGGGGCCACGCAGGGTAATGCTGTCACCGACAGTGGCATTTTCGGCCATGTAGGTGCTCATCAGGCCTTCAGGCACGACACGGATCAGGAAAGAAACCGATTCGTCATCCTGATTGACCATGGAGCTGAAGGAGTAGGCACGGGACTGGTCGGTACCCGGCACCTGAACATTGACGTACTGCCCCGGCAGGAAGTGCATGGCACGTACCTGATCACCGGCAACAGTGAAAGAAAGTGTCGACTCGGACAGTCGGTTGATGTCGGTCAGCTTGGCATGCACATCCGCCTGCTGGCTGCGCACGCAGACTTCGGATGATGCCGGCACGGTAACCACACAATCGGATTCCGGGATCATGCGACAGGTCAGCACGAACTGCTGTTCCGCTTCCTGATCGGACAGCGCATCATCGATGTAGCCATCCATCTCATAGCTGCCGGACTCGCAGTGACATTTACAGGTACCACAGGCTCCGTCACGGCAATCCAGCGGAATATTGAGGCCGGAACGATAGGCCGCATCGGCCACCGTTTCCATCGGCAAAGTGGTGATGAAACGGGTTACGCCGTCTTCAAAATTCAAAGCTACTTTATACATTGTGTGCTACCTCGGTCCCCTTGAGGGGTGTCGGCGACACCCCAGGGAACACTTGTTATGTTGGGCAGGATCAGAGGTGGTAGATGTCAACGACATGGTGGATATAGTCGTTCTTCAGCACGATCTTCTTGCGCTTGATCTTCAGCTTGCCATCATCGCCACGCACCAGAGTGACAAACGCGGTACCGAAGTAGGTATCCACATTGTTGTAACGCACACTGTTGGTCATCCAGCTGTAGCGCACTTCAGCATCGCCGGCGGAAGCGTTCTGCACTTCCAGGTTGCTCAGCATGTGCTGGGTACGCGGCTCCGGCAGTGAACTGGCGCTGGAACGATCAGTCTTGATGCGGAACACACGGTCTTCCAGACCGTCACGACGGGCGTAATAGATCAGCGAGATTTCGGACTGGGGATCAACCGTCAGTTCGCCATCCACGTCCCAGCTCGGCACCCAGTATTCGGCATCCTTGGCATAGTGCTCGAGCCACTGGTCATAGTCCTTGTCATCCAGGCAACGCTGCTCGGAATGCAGAAAATCACGGATTTCTTCGTAGCTGATAGTCATGGCTTACTCCCCCTTTTCCTGTTCCTTGCGGACCGCTTCCGTCATCACTTTCTTCCAGTAGTTGTGCTGGATGATGTAAAGACCTTCATCTTCAGACTTGGCACCGCTCATCACCGGGTGAACGTCGATCTTCTTGGCGTCTTCATCCTGGCCTTCGATCCAGTGCTCGGCACCGCGGGACATGTCATTCCAGGGCAGGTTCATACCTTTGAAGCCTTCCTGGCAGGAACGGAACTCTTCCAGGTCATCCGGGGTCGCCATACCGGAAGCGTTGAAGAAATCTTCGTACTGACGGATACGGTGCGCACGGGCTTCCGCACTCTCGCCCTTGGGCGCGATACAGAAAATGGTGACTTCGGTCTTGTCGACCGCGATCGGACGGAAATGGCGGATCTGCGAGCTGAACTGGTCCATCAGGAACACGTTCGGGTACAGGCAGAGGTTACGCAGGTTGCCGATCATCCAGTCGGCGCGGTCCACGCCGAATTTCTCCACCAGCTCGTCACGACGCTCGTACAGCGGACGGTCCTGCGGGTTCGGCCAGTTCATCCACAGCAGGATATGACCCTGTTCGAAGGCGTAGAAACCGCCCTTCTGCTTGTTCCAGGTAGAGGCATCCATTGCCTTGACGTCGTCGGCGGACATGCCGGCCTTGCGACGACCGGTCGTCGCAACATAGTTCCAGTGAGTCGCCGATACGTGGTAGCCGTCAGCGCCGTTTTCAGCCTGAACCTTCCAGTTGCCATCGTAGGTGTAGGTAGAAGAGCCGCGAACCACTTCCAGACCTTCCGGTGACTGATCAACGATCATGTCAACGATCTTGGCGGCTTCGCCCAGGTGCTCGGTCAGCGGCTTGACATCGTCATTCAAGGAGCCGAACAGGAAACCGCGATAGCTTTCCATGCGCACTTTTTTCAGGTCATGGGAGCCTTCGCAGTTGAAGGAGTCCGGGTAACCGGCGTCGTTGGGATCCTTGACCTTGACCAGCTTGCCGGAGTTATTGAAGCTCCAGCCGTGGAACGGACAGGTGAAGATGGCCTTGTTGTCCTTCTTCTTGCGGCAGAGCACAGCGCCACGGTGGCTGCAGGCGTTGATGAAGCAGTTCAGTTCACCATCCTTGTTGCGGGTAATGACCACCGGCTGACGGCCGATGTAGGTGGTGAAGTAGTCATTCGGGTTGGCGACCTGGCTTTCGTGCGCCAGGTAGATCCAGTTGCCTTCGAAGATGTATTTCATCTCCAGTTCGAACAGCTCGGGATCAGTGAACATGTCACGACGGCCGCGATAAAGCCCCTTCTCTTTATCAACCTCCATCATGCCGCCAACTTTGGCTATCAGATTGTCTTGCATGCTATGCCCTCCTTATTGTTTGTCTCAGATTAGAGGGCGGTGCCAGTGGTCACTATCCAGCCAGTGCCATTCTTTATCCCATATGTGCAGAAGGTGTATGTGCCGTTTTTGGATCAGTGACCGGGACTGACCCAGGTCAAAAAAGCGCGAGCGTCCGTACATCCTGCCAGCGTCGCTCCTGTGCACCCATGCACCCGCGAGCTACCGTACATCCTGTACATAAAAAAAGGTTCATCGCGTTTTACCGGGGAAGGCTGCCTTGATTTTGAGGAAGAAGTACGCCTTGTCCCGGTAACCATATGCCATGCGCTTGATCACCTTGATCTTGTTGTTAACCCCTTCCAGCAGACTGGTGTGCATCGGGAATTTTGCGCTGGCGAGAATGCCACGCGTGTACCGCTTCAGGTTACGGGCAAAGCGCTGCAGCGGCTCCAGGTCACTTTCTTCGGCATACCTTAACCAAGCTCTCCAGCGACACCCGGCTTCCCAGACCGTTGGTGCATACCAGACCTCTTTCAAGGCATCCTTGAGCACGTAGACGGTCGCCAGTGACTGGTTCGCATCCAGGATCTCCTCCAGCCGGACCCGCTGCTCTTCCTTCAGGTTTTCCTTGTTTCTCAGCAACAGCCAACGGCTTTGCTTGATAACCCGCCGGGCGGGTTTGTCCGCCTTTAATGCATTGGCCTGATCGACCCGTATGCGGTCCATCACCTTGCGTCCATACAGGGCCACGACATGGAACAGATCGAACACTACTTCCGCTTGAGGACAGTGTTGGCGGACCTCGGAGTCAAAGGCGGTATTCATATCCATAGCGACCGCTTCAATCTGCTGACAGCGCTCGCCCAACTGCTCGAAGAACGGGCGGATCGCCTTGCGGCTGTTGCCTTCACCCACCCAGAGTACCCGGGTACGTTCGGCATCCATGATCACGGTGGCATACCGATGCCCCTTTTGAAGCGCAAACTCATCCATGACCAGGCGTCGAACATCACCCGGATCAAAGCCACCCACAGAGGCCTCCAAACGCCGTTTATCAAGCGTCTTGATCGTATGCCAATGCAACCCCGTGAGCTGGCTGATGTGACTGATCGGCAGCAGTGACAGTAGCGTTTCAACCCAGGCCACCATCCGCCGTGTCAGACGTGAACCTGGCAGTAGCCAGTCGATATGCTCGGTCACACGGCCGCAGTTAAGGCAATCAACACGCCGGACTGGCAGGTGAAGTTCGACACGTTTATCAAACAGGTCACGATCACGAATTTTGCGGATCCGCCGATCATGGATGAGGGGGCTTGGCTGATGACACCGGCTGCAACGCGGGATCATCGCTGGACAAGGTTCGAGCTGAATAATCAGCGATTGGTCATCAAGCGTGGTGTAGGTGCCGGGTTGAAAACCTGGCCAGAATGAGTCGAACAGAATAGGATGCATAGTGACAGCAGAGTCGAAGGTTTGGTCTGTTTGGCGACTACCAATTTACCTTCTTCTCTGTCTGTCTACCTCATCTTCCCCACGATACCGCGAAGAACC
>CAYMHL010000117.1:0-7609 GCA_964390205.1 uncultured Marinobacterium sp. | reverse complement strand
CGATGATGACACCGATCCAGAGCCAGAGGCGCTCGACATAGGCCAGCAGCCAAAGCGAAAACAGCGTAAGGATACCGATATAGATCAGTGCCAGCTCGATCTGCCCGGAGCCGGTATTGACCAGAATGGGCACCAGATAACCGCCCAGCATGCCAAGGGCAGCCAATACCGGGCCATGCCGCAGCGCCAGCGCCAGGGTGGCGAAAGAGACCAGCGCCATACCGCTGAAGATCAACCCGGGTGAAACCCCTTGCAACAGCTTGAAGGCAGCAAACAGCGCTGCATAGAGGATAATGCTGGCGCCCCCGGCCAGTGCTGCGAATACATCGTTCTGGCCGCGCCTGCGCCTGAGCCACTCGGCCAGCCCGTGCAGTCCGGTCCCGGCGATCAGTGACAGAATGACCCGCGCTTCGGGTCCCAGCAGCCCCTGCTCGATGGAGTAGTGCACCATGAACACACCGGCAAGACCGACACAGATACCGCCGAGCCAGATCATCCAGTTGGCCTTGATGCTCTGTAGCAATCGATCGAGCAAGGCGGGGGTGGCAAAGGCAGAGGGGGCAGAAGCGGCGGATGAGACCGGGCCCCAGTTGGCATCAGGGCTGGCTGCGGGTTCTGCCGTGGTGTGCGGTGGGGTGCCGGCTGCGGCCGAGTGAGTGTCGGGCCGGACGCTATCCGGTCGCTGAGGCTGCAGTTGCTGCAATCGGTGCTGCAGTTCGGTGACCTGCTCGCGCAGCTGGCGCGTAACCACCCAGGCACGAATACCCAGGCTGGCTCCAATCAGCAAAAACAAGGGGAAAGCCAGCAACAGCAGCCAAAGCTCATCCATAATCCGTCTCTTCTGATTCCCTGGTGGCGCCTGATGTCGGCGCGCCGATTTGATTGACTATAATGCAGCCAACACTATAGCGAAAGACAGGCGTAGAGGGTGAGGTATGATCAATCCGGTTCTGCCGCAGGTGCTGAGCGAGTTGCGGCAACACCCTGAAGGGGTTAGTGAATATTATCTGATGCGTACTTTGGAGCAGCAGCATGCGTTCGATGATCTGGATGCAGACGGCTCGCTGGCGCTGTATCGCAAGCACTTCATCATCATGAATGCACTCTATGACCTGCAGCAGGTGTTGTGGGAGGAGGAACAGCGGGTACTGGAAATTTCCCCGCTGCGCATTGAGCTGCACAAGTCCCGGGGGGAAGCGGATCAGGTTCACCTCAATCCGTTGTTGAGCGAGTACTATCTCGATTGGCACAACTTCGAGCAGACAACTGCCGAAGATGTGCAGCTGCTGATGGACTCGGTGACCGGCCCTCGTCACTGAGGGCGGCCACCGGGGTCACCGGAATCAATCCTCGATCTTTCCGCTTTTGATCCGCTTCTCGTACAGTCCCTGCAGTTTATACATCGCCAGTTGCAGCTCGAAGAATCCGTGCCAGTGGGCATAATCCGGCCCCGCCATCATGGCGCCATGGCGTGCGCGTCGTCCCTCGTGATGCCAGAGGTGGTAGAAGGTGATCTGGAATTCGTCGGTCCAGGGGTTGTCCTTCAACAGACCTTTCGCATCCAGGTCATCCAGCATTTTTTTGGCCGGGTCGTAATACTCCACGTTGTACAGTTTGACCGCCTTGTCGCCCTGAGAGAAGAAGCCGGTGGTGTGCGACTCGCCATGGCAGGAGCTGCAGACCTGCATCATCAGTTTGCGGCCACGATCGCCATCGCCCAGCAGCGGGCTCATCACGTCGGTGGAGTTGCGTTTTTCAGAACGCTCGTCCCAAAGGTTCCAGTACAGGCGCTCGGTAATGTTGTGGGTAGAGCGCAGCTTGCCGATCCCGCTCATGTGACAGGTGGCGCAGGTAGGAGCACGGAAATCGCCGGGCTCCCAGCCATCGGCAGGGCTGTCCCAGGTCCATTCGTGACCCTCAGAGGCAAAAATCTGACCATGCTTGCTGTTCTCGAACACTTCGATATCCGGGTGGTCGGGGCCGATATGACAGCTGGCACAGGCTGCCGGTTTGCGGGCTTCCGCCAGTGAGAAACGGTGGCGGGTATGGCAGGCACCGCAGTTGCCGGTGGCGCCATCCGGGTAGATGTTGCCCATGCCGGAGTTGGGCCAGGTTGACGGATCAGGCTTGCCGTCGGCCATGAGCTTGATCTCGGTGCCGTGGCACTGCATGCAGCCGGTCTCGTCCGGCGCATTGCCGAGTTCGGGGTTGTTGCGGCCTTCGTGGACTTTGACCAGCGCGTGCAGACTGTTTTTGGGAATGACCTGGCGGTAGGCACGGAAATGACCGCTGTGGTTAAACTCGTTCTGCTCCTGTGCATGGCAGCGACCGCAGGTATCCGGAGAGACCAGTGGGGTAATGTAGACGTTGTTCAATCCCTCTTCGGCATGCAACTGAGCATCCACATCGCCCTTGTTGGCGGCATGACAGTCATTGCAGCCTACACCGACATGACTGTGGCGGCTCTTCTTCCAGTCGGCCACAACACCGGGGTGCTCTTCCTGGTGGCAGCTGACGCACTTCTGGTCCAGTTCGGTCAGGTTTTTGCTGAACACGATACTGCGCAGCGGATTCATATCAAGACCAGTCTGTTGCTCGGCCATGGCAGGCGTGGCACCGAATATCAGACTCAGCAGTAGCCAGCGTAGTTTGATCACTAACATGACGGGTTCCTCATCCTTCAGTCGCCGGCATGGGCGAGGGTTGTGGGGGCGGGGGCAGAAAGCGCTCCAGATCGGTATGACCGACCTGATGGCAGTCAATGCAGGTGTTGTTGACCGTACCGAGAAAGTAAGGCTTATGAGCCACGAACTGGGCACTGTCCATTTCGGAGCCTGATTGCAGGTTGTTATGGCACTTGAGGCAGCCGGAATCGTAGACATATTCATTGGCTCTCAGCCGTTTGGCATGCCAGTCCACGTCTTCGGCACCGATGACAAACTCCATCCACACATCCCAAGCGCCGCTGCGTGCCTTCTCGAACAGGTAGTGAGCGTAGTTGTCATGGGGGAGGTGACAGTCGGAACAGTACGCCTGGATGCCGGTGGTGGAGCGACCGCCATGCGGATCGCGCAGAAATGAGGCCTGCATCGGCTTCATGCTGTGGCAGCTGCCACAGAACTGCTGATCAGAGGTCAGCTTGATGGCGGTGTCGGTCACCGCCCAACTGACAACAACGCCCAAACCGGCAAATGTGAGTATCAACAGCGCCTTGATCCAGAACATGGCATAAATATCCCTGTGAAATGCATGTTTTCTTGTTGTGAGCTGCAGTCTAGCCCAGATACCGATGCTTGTCAGTTTTTGCGACTTGCCTGCATCCTTGCCAGCGGTCAAACTGACGTCAGGATTCCTGAAGTCAATGGTAGCTGTCGATGAAGCTGAAACTCTCCACCGTTCTGCTGGCTCTGCTGGTACTGTTACCGGCCACTGCCCGGGCTGAAGGGCGTGCGCTGTTTTTGCAGAAGGTGTACATGTCGTTCTGTCTCAAACACTTTGACGATTATGCCGCCTTGAGGGCCGATTTGATCGACCAGCGACTGCCCAAACTGCCACCACAGCAGGCGGCGCATTTTCTGCAGGGGCAAGAGGGTGATGCCTGGCCCGTTCCTTATGAGGGGCAGTTCGGCCAGTTTGTACTGGCACTGCCGGCAGGGGATAACCGGTGCGCGGTGATGGCGCGTCGTGCCGATCCAGCCAAGACCGAGGGCTGGTTCAGAGTGCTGGCGCAAACAGCCCCGGAGCCGCTGGTGGTTCAACCGGTAAGTGACCGGTCCGTGCGCACCCCGCTCAGCGGTCAGGCACGTCAGCAAAGCTGGACCTGGTCTGCTGCGGGCGCCGAGCAGCGGCTTGAGCTTACGCTGACGACAGCGGCAGCCGTTGATGCCTCCATTCAGGTTGTGGCATCACTGGCAGTGCTGGGCGCTGAACAGCAGGAGCCTTGAGTGTTACGGATCTCGAATGCAGTCAGCATCCCCGACAACGAAATCGAGCTGCATGCCATCCGGGCGCAGGGCGCCGGCGGGCAGAATGTCAACAAGGTCGCCAGTGCGATCCATCTGCGCTTTGATATTCGAGCGTCATCACTGCCCGAGTTCTACAAGGAACGCCTGCTGGCGCTGAGCGACAACCGTATCACTCAGGATGGCGTTGTCGTGATCAAGGCACAGCAGTATCGAACTCAAGAGCAGAATCGTGATGATGCGCTTGAGCGCTTGGCCGAGCTGGTGCGCAGTGCGGTTCGGGTGGAGAAAGCCCGCCGACCCACACGGCCGACACGCAGTTCGCAACGCAAACGGATCGAAAAAAAGAAGCAGCGTGGCAATATCAAGGCGATGCGCGGCAAGGTAGATGGCTGATCATCAAAAAAACAGTTCGTTACGCGTAGTATTTTGCCATTCCTGATCGGTCATGTTGATACGATAATGCAGTCATTCGATTCATTCAGCAGTGCCGCGTGCACGAGGAGCTCGCAATGACCAGTCGTACCATCAAGCGTCGTATCACCGCCCGTCCCAGCAGGGATGGCGCCGGTGTCAGTTTGTTGCGCAGTGTTGGTCAGTCTCCGGCCCAGCGCATCGATCCCTTTCTGATGCTGGACTGTTTTTTCAATGAGAACCCGGACGACTATCTGGCCGGCTTTCCTGCTCACCCGCACCGTGGCTTTGAAACCGTGACCTACATGCTCGATGGCCAGATGCGTCACCGTGACCACTTGGGCAACGAAGCGGTTTTGGGCAGCGGTGGCGTGCAGTGGATGACTGCCGGACGCGGGGTGATTCATGAAGAGATGCCGGAGCAGAGTGAAGGACTGATGCGTGGCTTTCAGCTTTGGATCAACCTGCCGGCAGCGCAAAAAATGATACCGGCCAAATACCAGGAGTTTGCGGCCGAACAGATCACCCGTATTGAGGATACCGACAGCGGCACACGGCTGAAGTTGATCGCAGGTGATATCAGCCTGAATGGCCAGACGTACCAGGGTCCCGTCAGTGGCATCAGCCGCGATCCACTGATGCTGGATCTGCGCCTGCCGGCGGGCGCCGAGTTCAGTCTGCCGCTGAATGATGACCGGGCCGGTTTTGCTTACCTGTTTGAAGGGGCTGCACAACTGGGAGAAGACAGGTTGAACCTGCATGAAGCGGCTGAATTGGGTGCGGGTGACAGGATACAGCTGAAGGCCGGGCCGGACGGGGCCGCCATCCTGCTGTTGGCAGCGCAGCCGCTGAACGAACCGATTGCCCAGTATGGCCCCTTCGTTATGAACACGCCTGAAGAGATCGATCAGGCCATTAAAGACTACCGCAACGGGACTCTGGTCTAGAGTCCCGTTCGGAGCCGGGTGATTACTGCCAGCCGCGGAACATCTGCCGTTGCATCTGTTGCATCTGCTGACGTTGCTCTTCGGTGAGCACCTTGTTCATCTCGTCCTGTGCCTTGAGGCGTGCCTCAAACAGCTTCTGCTGACGTTCCTGCATCTGCTTGTGTGCCTGCAGCAGCTGTTTGCTGTCGGGCTGACCGTCCTGGTACAGCTTCATCATTTCCTGTTGGTGGGCTTGCATCTCCTGCATGTGGGATTGCTGCTGTTGCCAGAGCTGCTCCTGGATTTTGCTCATCTGTTTCTGTTGCGCTTCGTCCAGCTCGACAGCATAGCCGGCACCTCCCTGAAGGCCCCCCATCATCGGACAGGGCATCATGCCCATGCCGCCCATCATCGGGCCACCGTGCATCATGCCCATTCCCATGCCATAACCCATCATGGGGCCATATGCTCCCATCATGCCAGGCCCTTGCCCCTGCATGTGTGGGCCAGTGCCCATACCCATGTAACCCTGGGCGGCAACCGATGCGCTCAGCCCAAGCCCCAGTGCCAGGCCAAACAGTGAACGGGCCATCGTGTGCGTGTTCATGACG
Source organism: uncultured Marinobacterium sp. (assembly GCA_964390205.1). GTDB lineage: Bacteria > Pseudomonadota > Gammaproteobacteria > Pseudomonadales > Balneatricaceae > Marinobacterium. The sequence continues at coordinate 1,696 of CAYMHL010000117.1, read as the reverse complement.
ATCTCCTTGCGTAGCTTGTTCAGCGTTGAATATCGCGTGATCCAAGCATGGCACAGGAGAGGTGAACCGCAAGGGACAACCTGCTGTCAGCGTTTCTTATAGGCCGCTTTCAGCTGTTCGACCCAGTCGGGATCAAAAGTGGCTTGATCCGTGTCGATATCCAGCGTTTCAAGCCGGGCCGCGTGCGCTCGACTCTCCGGCAGCAGATCGGCCAAGGCGCTTTCGTTGTTTTCCAGTCGATACATCTGCTCCAGGCCCTGGTGATAGAACCGCATCGCTTTCATCGCCACCGGGTCTTCCACTTCAACGCCCGCCTTAAGCTGGTGCATGATGTTGGTCAGGCTCATCAGGCTGCGCTTGAGTTGCCAGTTGTAGCGGGCTGATTCCATCCAGGGTTGTTGCAGATAAACCAGCCTGAAAATCGCACTGGTCACAACGACACCGGCAATCACACCGGCCAGATTCCAGCGGAAGTTACCCCCTTCAGGGCTGCCAAAAATTTTCACACTGAGCGTGGCGAGGATCATTGCGATCACGGCAAAAGTGCCCATCACAATCAGGTTGCTCTTGCGGGTTTCCTGGCGGAACTGTTCGGGATTGCGGGGTTCAAGGGTAAAGGGGTCAGACATTACAGGCTCCGTCATGGACAATTGGCTGACGCAGATTAACAGTTATTGGCCTTATCGTAATTATCGGCTCCTCCGCCCCGCATGCTCCTGCGCCAGTTCAAACAGCTCCAGCAGGTCCTCTTCCGTTACGTCGATATAGGAGTCCAGCTGTTCCATGGCGGATGTCAGGTCATCTGCATTGATGCTGACCGCTCGTGTCGGCAGTGGCGGGTGCTGGTGTTGCGCCAGGCAGGCGGGGTAACGGCGCCAATGAAACAGGCCGTTGAACAGCAGGGCTACCAGCAGGATGCTGGCCACATTGAGCAGTACCGGACACAGCAGGTAGGTATAGCCGAGCTGGTGAATGCTGCTGCCAACAATGACGGCGGTCAGGGCGGTTGCGCCGCCGGGAGGGTGGATGCAGCGCAGATAGTGCATGGCGGTGACCGCCAGCCCAACCGCCAACGGTGCGGTAAACCATTCGTCGGGCCAGAGCCATTGGCAGCTGACGCCGATCAGGGCAGAGATGCCATGTCCTCCCAGTACCGCCCAGGGCTGGGACAGAGCGCCATGGGGTACGGCGAACAGGAGAACGGCGGTTGCACCCATTGAGGCGGTGAGCAGAATGGCGGCTTCTGAATCAAGCCACCAGCTGGAGACCAGTATCACCAGCCCGATCCCCATGACGGCACCCAGGCCCGAGATCAGCTTTTCGGTATGACTGGTGGTGTTGGGGCTCAGGCCCATCCACTGACAGTAACGATGGATACGGCTGTCTGACTATTCCGGCACGACTGAATTCACTTGAGGTCTTGAAAGCAACACCCGATACGGGCGTCCGAGGGGGCATCATACCCTTTAAGGTGTAAACGAAATACAGATTAAAAATGTGTGTTTGTGTGCCCCTCTACTCGATGCCGCTTTTATGCGATAATTCGCCTCTTTGGTTGCATCCCCTGCCGGTTATCAACCGTCGGCCCGCCATACCCATTCAAGATCAATCGAGTAGATTCCATTGCTTACCACTGCGAATATCACCATGCAGTTTGGCGCCAAGCCGCTGTTTGAAAACATCTCCGTCAAATTCG
>CAYMHL010000116.1:0-7614 GCA_964390205.1 uncultured Marinobacterium sp. | reverse complement strand
ACGCGGCACAGACGCCGCGAAGAGTCGATGCTGGGGTTCTGCTCAACGTCGATCAGGGAGCGCGGCACGGCGTGAATTTCACCTTCGTGGTTCAGCAGCACAAAGTCCGCCATGTGCGCATCCGCCACCAGCGGGTTGACGGGATGACCCACGGCGATGCGCAGGCTGCCGTCGGCAATCTGTTCCAGCCAGCCGTTGCGGTCGCTGACCGACTCGGGCAGTGCGGCAATCATGCTGGTTGCCACATAGGCGGTATCGGCCAATGAATCGGGGATGCCGTAGTATCCCAGCTCCTGGGTCATCAATGACCAGGCCACATCCCCCATGCCAAGACCACCGGCCTCTTCCGGCACAGACAGCGCCGTCAGCCCCTGTTCGGCCATTTTGTTGCGCAGGTCCGGCGAGCGGCCGCTGTCGGTTTCCCAGATTTCGCGCAGTGCTTCCGGGGCCGCTTCGGTCATCAGGAAGCGGCTGATCGCTTCCTGGAAGGCGCGTTCGTCATCGGTAAAAGTGAAGTCCATGGCGCACCTCAGGCTTTCGGCAGGCCGAGCATGCGCTCGGCGATTATGTTGCGTTGAATCTCGTTGGCACCGGCGTAGATCGGTCCGGCCTGGGCAAAGAGGAACCCCTCCAGCCAGCCATAGTCATCCTCGTTCTGCGGTGCGCTGCTCAACAGTTCGCCACGTGCACCCAGAATGCGCATCGCGGTTTCATGGATTTTGAGATCCAGTTCGGACCAGATGATCTTGTTGATGCTGGACTCGGCACCGATCTTCTCGCCACGGGCCAGGCGACCAACGGACTGATAGGCCGACAGCGCGTAGGACTCGGCACCGGCCCAGACATCCATCACCGCATCACGAATGCTCGGGTCACGGTCAGCGGTGGTCTGGTTGGCCTTGTACAGCTCGATCAATTTGCGTACCGGCTGCTGGAAGCGGGCCGGCGAGCGCAACAGCAGACCGCGTTCGAAACCGGCGGTGGCCATGGCCACGTGCCAGCCACTGCCCTCTTCGCCGATGCGGTTTTCCACCGGCACACGCACGTTGTCGAAGAAGATCTCGGCGAAGGCGTCCTTGCCGTTCAGCGCCTTGATCGGGCGAATGGTCACACCCTCGGCATCCAGCGGCACCATCAGGAACGACAGGCCGTGGTGACGCTTGGAGTCGGCATCGGAGCGGAACAGGCCAAAGGCCCAGTCGGCATAGATGGCACGGGTGGACCAGGTTTTCTGGCCGTTGATCACGTAGTGATCGCCATCACGGATCGCCTTGGAGGAGATCGCCGCCATATCGGACCCGGCGTTGGGCTCGGACCAGGCCTGCGCCCACATGTCGTCACTGGCCGCCATGCGCGGCAGGAAGCGCTTTTTCTGCGCCTCGGTACCAAATTCCATCAGCGTGGGGCCCAGCAGCAGCTGGCCGTTCTGGTTCACGCGCATGGGCGCGTCGGCACCGTAGTATTCCTCTTCGAAGATCAGCCACTCGATCAGGTCACAGCCGCGACCACCGAGCTCTTCCGGCCACATCACCATCGACAGGCGCGCTTCAAACAGCTTGCGCTCCCATGCACGGTGCTGTTCGAACCCTTCACGGGTGTCATAGCTTGCCAGCTTCTGTGCCGGCAGGTTGTCCTTGAGCCACGCACGCACTTCCTGGCGGAACGCCTGCTGGCGGGGGGTATAATTCAGATCCATGGCGAACCTCAGAAACTGGCGTCACGTTTTTCGACAAAGGCACGACGGGTTTCCGCCGAGTCCGGACTGGTATAGGCCTGCAGGGTGAAGCCCTGCTCCCAGCGATACTTGTCTTCCAGATTGCCGTCCTCGATACCGTTCAGCGCCTCCTTGGCGATGCGGATCATGGCCGGGCTCTTGGCCGCAATTTTGGCCGCGGTGGCCAGTGCGGTTTCACGCAGCTGCGTCTTGGGCACAATCGCTTCAATGAAGTTGTAGCGATCCGCTTCCTGCGCGGTGACGGTTTCACCGGTGAAGAACATCTGGCGCACTTTCTGTACCGGGAACAGGCGCTGCAGGTGGGCACCGCCCCCCATGGCACCGCGATCCACTTCCGGCAGCGCAAAGGTGGCACACTCGGACGCAAACACGATATCCGCCGCACCGGTAATGCCGATGCCGCCGCCCAGCACAAAGCCATGCACGGCCACGATCACCGGCACCTCACAGCGATGCACCGCCTTGAAGGTGGCGTAGTTGCCGCCATTGACGGCCACGATGCGCTCGGGGTGCTGATCAAGCTCCTTGATATCCACGCCGGCGCAGAAGCCGCGGCCTTCGGCACGAATCAGCACCACACGCACGTCGGGGTTGCGGCCCAAAGCTTCGATGCCCTCGGCCAGCTCAAACCACTCGCGGCTGTCCAGCGCGTTCACCGGTGGCTTGGCAATGATCAGCTCGGCCACACCGTTTTCAATCCGGGTCGTAAAAGCAGTACTCATATCAGGATGCCTCCTCCAGAGCCTGACCATTGGCGCGGGCACACAGCGCCTCCAGGCAGGTTTCAGCTTCACCGGCGATCGACGCGATCAGTTCCGGTGCGCTAATCAATTCATTGATGGCTGCGGCCACCTGACCGCTGGGCAGAATGCCCTCGTCAGGAAAGCCCTGAACCATGGAGCGTTGCAACAGAACCGGCTGATTGGCCGACATCACCACCTGCGACATCTGCGCCGGGTCCTCTTTCACTGCCTTGATGAAGGTTTTCACCATATGGCCAAAGGTCATGCCGGTCTCGCGCTGCCACTGGCGTGCGCTGCTCAGGGCGATCCAGAGCTTGCGCAGGGGGCTGGCCCCTTCCAGCTTGTGGATAAAGGCGTTTTCCACCATGCGATGACGCATGCCATCCACCGCCAGGGTGACGCGGATTTTCTGCGGGTCCTGCACGGCCAGGTAGCGTTCCAGCGTCTGCTGCGGGGTGGGTGAATCCGAGGTCATCATGAAGCGAGTGCCCATGGCGATACCGGCGGCACCGGCGGCCAGCGCCGAAGCCAGACCACGACCGGTGGAGTAGCCACCCGCCGCAATCACCGGCACGTCAACCGCATCCAGCACCTGCGGCAACAGGATGGTGGTCGGTACGCCACCGGTATGACCGCCCCCCTCACTGCCCTGAATGGTGATCATGTCCGCACCGAGTTGCACCGCTTTGACGGCGTGCTTGAGCGCCCCCACGGTGGGGATACAGAGCACGCCAGCCGCCTTGAGTCGGCCAATGGTTTCCTTGTCCGGGCCACGGCCATAGCTCACGGCTTTCAGGCGGTACTGAATCGCCAGTTCCACGCACTGCATGGCGTTTTCCTGGAACATGTGGAAGTTGAGACCGAAGTTGCTGCCACCGGTGGCCTCGATCACTTTCTTGATCTCGCCTTCCAGCTGTGACGGCTCGATGGTGGCACCGGCCAGAAAGCCAAAGCCGCCGCCCTTGGTGGTAGCGATCACCAGATTGGCATCCGATACCCAGCCCATGGCGGTCTGGATGATCGGATAGCGGCAGCCCAGACGCCGGGTCAGCTCGGTCTGCAACAGCGGACTCATGCTTTCTCTCCGTTGGCTGATGCTTCTGCCTTGTTCGCTTTCACCATGCCCTTGGCGTCGTAGCCACCCAACAGGTCGCCGGAAATCTGTTCATTGTGTACGTGGGCAAAGTGGTGCCAGGCAAAGGCCGCCTCCATCCCGGCGCGCTTGCCGGCCAGATCTTCAACGTGGTTGATCACCTGCTTGGTCAGCGCCAGCCCCATGCGCGGCTGACGGGCGATTTTGGCCGCGATCTCATAGGTGGCATCGGCCAGCTCATCGCGGCTGAAAATCCGGTTGACCATCCCCATTTCGCGGGCACGCTCGGCACTCATGCGATCACCCAAAAACAGGAATTCCTTGGCCACACGCGGGTTGAGTTCATAGGGATGGGCGAAGTACTCCACCCCCGGAATCCCCATGCGCACCACCGGGTCCTGGAAGAAGGCATCATCACTGGCGATGATCAGGTCACAGACCCAGGCCAGCATCAGACCACCGGCGACACAGGCGCCCTGCACCATGGCGATGGTCGGCTTGGGCAGGTCGCGCCAGCGGCGGCACATGCCCAGATACACTTCCTGCTCGCGGGCATAAAGGTATTCGCCACCGGGCTTGTTGGTGTGATCCCACCACAGCGTACTGCGGTCGAATTCCTTGTTGATATCGCGGCCGGGGGTGCCGATGTCATGACCGGCGGAGAAGTGCTTGCCCTCGCCGCGCAGCACGATCACCTTGACGCTGTCGTCATCCACCGCCTGACGAAACGCCGCATCCAGGGCGTAGGTCATCTGCGAGTTCTGCGCGTTGTTGAACCCGGGCCGGTTCATGGTCACGGTGGCGATACCATCCTTGACGCTGTACAGCACCGGCTGCTCGGTCTCGTAGACCGACTTGTCTTCGCGCTGAACGAATTCCTGCGTTTGATTGGCTGCTGTCATGACAGGCTCCTGTTACTGGTCGGTGGACGCGGTGCGGATACCCGGCGGGTTATCCTTGAGCTGACGGGCACGCAGGTTGTGCGGGTCCAGCCTGGCGATGATCGCCAGCTGCTCAGGCGTAGGGTGTGCGGTCTCGCCCATGTCCGGCGCCTTCAGCAGCTCGAAGCCGGTATTGGCCTGAACCTCTTCAAAGGTCACGCCCGGGTGCAGGGAGCGCACGCGGATGGCATGATCAGGCCCCTCGAAATCCATCACGCACAGGTTGGTGACGATGTGACGGATCTCCATCAGGTCCTGACGCATATGCTCGGACCAGCGCGCCGGGTTGTAGCCCACGCCGGAGACCATATCGACCTCGCCTGCCACGAAGGCGCGCGTGTTGTGGTTGGGCACGAACAGGGAGTTGATGTGGTTGATGCTGTTGCCCGGCAGACCGCGCACCCCCAGCATGGCCACTTTCGGCTTGTCGTAGTCACCGACCACGGACAGGTTGGTCTGACCGAAACGGTCGATCTGGGTCGGGCCGATCATGGCGTGACGCTTGCCACCCCAGACGCACTCGAACACGCGCTCGAAGGACATGTAACCGGAGTATTTCGGTACATAGTCGCCACGGGGGCCGACCGGAATCGGCTCCTCGACCAGCAGGCACTCACTGTCGGTCATCATCAGTTCAGGGGTATGGGTCATCTTGGCCAGACTGGCCCCCAGACGCGGGATGATGCCCAGACCGGACGCAAGGATTTCACCGTCGCCGCGGAAGGCTTCGGACGCGGCCACAATCATCAGCTCGGCCAGCGTAAATTCACAGTGGGTCGTCATTGTGTGCCTCTCCTCAGAATGTCGGCAGCGGCAGGCTGCCCATCGCTGCAACGCCGCCATTGGCGGCCTGATAGGCGTCTTCGCCACCGTTCACAAACTCATCCATGTACACCTGCCAGCCGTTGTCATCGCTGGCACTGGCGACATAGCGCTTGAGGTGACTCAGGTCCCAGCCATAGTTCGGCGCGCACATGGTCGGATGAGCGCCCTTGGGTGCATGCACCACCCCCTGTACCAGATAGCGCTCAAAGGGGTTGAGGCGAGCGGTGTCACGATCCAGTTCCAGGCGGTCGACCACCTCTTCCGCCGAGACGATGCAACGCTCGGCGGCGCGAGCTACCAGATGATCAAAATAGGGATCAGTGCCGGTGATCAGGGTGTTGCCCAGCCTGTCTGCCTTGTTGACATGAACAAAGGCCATATCCAGATTCAGCGCCGGCATCGCCAGCAGCTCTTCGCCGTCGTCGTAGGGCGAACGGATGGTGCGCAGGTCGTTGTATTTGACAACATCGGTCGCCAGACCACAGCGGGTCGGCAGGAAGGGCACGCGCATGCCGGCGGCACGCAAGCCCCACTGGAACATGCCTTCGTCCAGCTCCATCACCTCGATCTCGCCCGCCTGACGCACCTTGCGGAACCAGGGCTCCAGCGGAATCGCATCCAGAGTGGCAAAACCGAAAATCAGCTTTTTGACCTTGCCGGCCGCACAGAGCATGCCCACTTCCGGGCCGCCATAGGCCACCACGGTCAGGTCCTTTACATCCGAGCGCAGGATCTCGCGCACGATCGCCATCGGCTTGCGCCGCGGCCCCCAGCCACCAAAGCCGATGGTCATGCCATCGCGCAGCTGGGCTACCGCTTCAGCGGTTGTCATCTGCTTGTTCATTCAATACTCCTTGCTCAGGGCCGCTTATTTGAAACCGATCGAGAAGTCATGGCCCCAAACGCTGACACGGGTAAATTCGAAGGCACTGTGCTCGTTCCAGTCCACCTGCAGACCACCAAAGCCATACTCAATATCGAAGCCGGACGGCGTCTTCATGTAGAAGGAGGTCATGCGGTCATTGAGGTGTTCGCCCAGGGTGGCGGACAGCTTCACGCCATGCGCCTGCATGCGGTCATGGGCGCGCCCCACTTCGGTCATGGAGTCGACTTCCACCATGGCGTGAACACAGCCGGACGGCACCGGGAACTCGGCAATGGCCAGGCTGTGATGGCGAGCGTTGTTGCAGTGCATGAAATGGATGCGCAGCGGATCGGCATCCGGCGCAGGTTTGTGATTCATGATGTCGGAGAGACCGAAACCGAGCACGTTCTTGAGGAAGTCGCGGGTTTCGTCAAAGTTGGGCGCCGGCAGCACGACATGCCCCAGACCCATCGCGCCGGTCACGAAGCGCGGCACGCCCTGGGGGGATACGAACGGCAGGAACTCGGAGCGATGGCCCCAGTACAGTTCATGACGGTTGCCCGCCGGGTCACGTACAATGGCCAGCTGCTGCACCGCGCGCTGGTTGCACAGGCGGGCATCCCCCGCTTCCCAGGCAATGCCCTTCTGATCCAGCTCGGCGATGGCCGCCGCAAAGGCTTCCTCGGACGCCAGCTCCCAGCCGGAGGCCAGATAGCGATTCTCGTTGCCTTCCAGAATCAGCATACGGAAGGGGCGCTCGTCCATCTTGACGTAGAGCCCGCCTTCCGGTGCGTCCATGCTCATCATGCCGAGTACGTTCTCGGCATAGTCCTGCCATTCCTTCAGGTTCTCAGACTGGGCAACCAGGTAGCCCAACTCGCGAATATCGATCATCACATCCCTCCGGGGTCTTGTTCTTTTGCCCATTATCAGGAGGGAGGTACAGCGTCTCATCGTCCATTGAGACTAAACAGAATTGGGGAAAATGAATGGATAGCGCCGGGGCTGGCCGAGAACCCAGGACGAAGGAGGTGCCCCCTGCTGCAGGGTCTACACTACAGGTGACATTTGCACATACCCGAGTGAGGCAACCCCATGGCAGCGCATGACAACACCCCCTCAACCGACGACAGACTCCGTGACAGGGCGATGGGGGCCCTGATGGGCGCCTTCATTGGTGACGCCCTGGGCGTTGGGCCGCACTGGTATTACGAGCTGGACCAACTGGTCGCCGACTACGGCCCCTGGATCGACACCTACACCCACCCGCGTCCCGGACGCTATCACGAGGGACTCGAACCCGGTCAGCCCTCGCAATCAGGTATCCTGCTGGAGATGACCCCGCTGTCGAACTCGGGGGGCTCGTTACGCAGTGGCCGTCGTGCAGCTGCCATCATGAGCCTGATCCAGTC
>CAYMHL010000115.1:0-7617 GCA_964390205.1 uncultured Marinobacterium sp. | reverse complement strand
ATGGTGGCAATGGCGGGACTCGAACCTGCGACCCACGCATTATGAATGCGTTGCTCTAACCAACTGAGCTACATTGCCGTGTGCTTTCAAGGCCGCAGATTATTCCCTTAAATCGTAATCCTGTCAACGGCTTGAAAGCAAAAAATCCAAAAAAATCAGACGTTGAAGCGGAAGTGGACGACATCGCCATCCTGAACGATGTAGTCCTTGCCTTCCAGGCGCCAGCGACCGGCATCCTTGGCGCCCTGTTCACCCTTGTGCGTGATGAAGTCGTCGTAGCTGATCACTTCGGCGCGGATGAAGCCTTTCTCGAAATCGGTATGGATCACACCGGCGGCCTGAGGCGCGGTGGCGCCGATCTTGATTGTCCAGGCGCGTACTTCCTTCACCCCGGCGGTGAAGTAGGTCTGCAGACCCAGCAGGCTGTAACCGGCACGAATAACGCGGTCCAGGCCCGGCTCGTCCATGCCCATCTCCTGCAGGAATTCGAGCTTCTCCTCGTCTTCCAGCTCGGCGATCTCGGACTCCAGCTTGTTGCAGATGGCTACGACTTCGGCGCCTTCAGAGGCCGCCAGTTCCTTCACCTGATCCAGGTAGGGGTTGTTCTCGAAGCCGTCCTCGGCCACGTTGGCGATATACATGGTCGGCTTGGTAGTGAGCAGATGGAAACTGCGTACCAGTTTCAGCTCGTTTTCATCCAGTTGAAGACCACGGACCGGCAGGCCTTCGGCCAGATGCGGGATCAGCTTCTCCAGCAGTGCCTTGGCGGCTATGGCTTCCTTGTCGCCACCCTTGGCAGTGCGCTGGACGCGCAGCAGCTGTTTCTCGCAGGAATCCAGATCGGCCAGCGCCAGTTCCATATTGATGGTTTCGATGTCTTCCAGCGGGTGGATACGGTTGGCGACATGGATGACGTTGTCATCTTCGAAACAGCGCACCACATGGGCGATGGCATCGGTCTCACGGATGTTGGCGAGGAACTTGTTGCCCAGGCCTTCACCTTTGGAGGCTCCGGCCACGAGGCCTGCGATGTCGACGAATTCCATGGTGGTCGGGAGGACGCGTTCCGGCTTGACGATTTCGGCCAGAGCGTTCAGCCGCGGATCCGGCATGGGTACAACGCCGGCGTTCGGCTCGATGGTACAGAACGGGAAGTTTTCAGCGTCGATGCCCGCTTTGGTCAGGGCATTAAAGAGCGTAGATTTGCCGACGTTGGGAAGGCCGACAATACCGCATTTGAAACCCATGCTTAGATCCTGTAATTGAAGTTAGCCGTTGAAGCCGTGCAGGCGATTCATCGCCTTTGACCAGTCACCGTTGACGGCCAGAGGCAGTACGCTCAGTGCTTCGTCGATCGCCGCCTGCGTCTTGTCACGCTCGGATACCGGGGCTTTGCTCAGGACAAATCCGGACACCTGAGTCGCACTTCCGGGGTGGCCGATGCCAACGCGCAGACGGTAGAAATTCTTGTCATTCCCCAGCTGGCTGATGATGTCGCGCAGGCCGTTGTGACCGCCGTGACCGCCGCCCAGTTTCAGACGCGCCGTGCCGGGTGGAATGTCCAGCTCATCATGCACGACCAGTATGTCACTGGTGGGAATCTTGTAGAAGTTGGCAAGTGCCGCAACCGATTGGCCACTGCGATTCATGTAAGTGGTCGGAATCAGCAGATGGACGGGGCGGTGGTCGAAAAGGACCTTGCCATAGAGGCCGAAGAATTTTTTCTCCGGTTGCAAAGAGGTGTGCTGGTGGGCAGCAAGCTGCTCCACCAGCTCGGCACCGGCATTGTGGCGGGTTTGGCTGTATTCCGTCCCGGGGTTGCCGAGACCGACAATCAGTTGAATCCGGTCATTCATGCCAGTGCCTGAGGTCTGCGCTTACTTGCCGGCTTTGGCGCCACGCGGTGCGTAGCAGTAGCCAACGCTCTGGTCGTGGTCTTCACCGCGACGCAGGGCAACGATTTCAACACCTTCCGGCAGGGTGATGTCGGACAGGTGAGCGGTCTGACCCATTTCGATCTTGCTCAGTTCAACTTCCAGCACTTCCGGCAGGTCTTTCGGCAGGCAGGAGATTTCAACGGTTGCGGCTTCCTGAGCGAACTTGGCAGCAGCCTTGGCAGCAGCGGACTTTTCGAAGTTGATGAAAGCCAGCGGTACCTGCAGCTTGATCTTCTGGTTGTCATCGATGCGCTGGAAGTCAGCGTGCAGAACAACCGGCTTGGACGGGTGACGCTGCAGGTCCTTGATGATGACCGGCTGGTCCTGACCGTCGAGGTTCAGGGTCAGGATGGACGAGTAGAAACCGTCTTCCAGCAGCATGCGGTACAGGTCCTTGCCGATCACGGAGATCGCCTTCGGCTCGGAAGAGCCGTAGATGATGCCCGGTACCAGACCTTCACGACGCAGGCGGCGGCTCGCACCTTTCCCCTGATCGTCACGGGCAACAGCGTTTACAGTAAATTTAGCCATGTTATATATACCTTATAAATTAAAGCTGCATGCCTCCGCGACCAGAAACATGCAGCGTGTTGTGGCTCGTTGAGCCGGACAGTTCACGGACACCGGGTCCGTGGGTCAGCGCCCTGTTCGCGCAGTGAAACTCTTTTTACAAGAGCCGCTCAGCGGAACATGGCACTAATGGATTCTTCGTTGCAGACGCGGCGAACCGCTTCTGCCAACAGCGGCGACAGGGACAGCTGACGGATCTTGTCGCACTTCTGTGCCTGCTCGGACAGCGGGATGGTGTCGGTAACGACCAGCTCATCCAGCTCGGAGGCGATAACGTTGTTGATTGCAGGGCCGGACAGTACCGGGTGGGTCACATAGGACACCACGCGGGCTGCGCCCTTTTCCTTCAGTGCCTTGGCAGCCTTGCACAGGGTGCCGGCGGTATCGCACATGTCGTCGACCAGGATGCAGGTACGGCCGGATACGTCACCGATGATGTTCATCACCTGAGATTCGTTGGCACGTTCGCGACGCTTGTCGATGATCGCCAGGTCGCAGTCCAGCTGCTTGGCGACGGCGCGGGCACGGACTACGCCGCCCACGTCAGGGGATACCACGGTGATGTCGTCGTACTGCTGATCAACGATGTCGTCGAGCAGAATCGGCGAGCCGTAGACGTTGTCGACCGGAATATCGAAGAAGCCCTGGATCTGGTCGGCATGCAGATCGACGGTCAGCACACGGTCGATGCCGACGTTGGCGATCATGCTGGCCACGACCTTGGCACTGATCGGTACACGCGCCGAGCGCGGACGACGATCCTGACGGGCGTAGCCGAAATAGGGGATAACAGCCGTGATGCGGGTAGCCGAGGCGCGACGCATGGCGTCAGCGAATACGATCAGCTCCATCAGGTTGTCATTGGTCGGTGCACAGGTGGACTGGATGATGAACACATCCTTGCCGCGCACGTTTTCCTGGATTTCGACACTGACTTCGCCGTCACTGAAACAGCCTACGTGAGCCTTGCCCATCGGAATATCGAGGCGCTCGACAACTTTCTGAGCCAGCTCCGGGTTAGAATTGCCGGTGAAGACCATCATTTTAGACACGGCGATTACCTTCTCGATTGCGTCGGAGTTTGATGTAGTAGAGAGGAAGTCAGTCATGGTGTTTGGCAGGGGTAGGAGGATTCGAACCTCCGCATGCTGGAATCAGAATCCAGTGCCTTACCGCTTGGCGATACCCCTGTCGTCTCCTGTGGTGTGGACCACGCTCCAAGAAGGCGCATATTCTCTACAAAGCGTGGGGGGAAATCAACCCCTGTGGCCATTTTGTTGAACCGTTGGTCAGTGTCCGTCACGCCGCACCCAGTCGTTGATGATGACCGTGATGCGCAGATCCTCTCGGTCCAGGCGCAGCTTTTCCGGCAATACCATGCCGGCGGCCTGTACCAGACGAGGGTACTGAATACGCCATCCGGACTGAATGAAGCCGGTGATCTCGCCCTCAAGGGGACTTGCCTGAGTGCCGGGTGCGGGGATGCCGCGAATCCAGTACTGTGCCTGAGACAGTGGCAGATGCCAGCCCAGCAGCTGCTGCATCAAAGCTTCCGGGGTGGCGGCGCGGTGGATCTCGTCATCGCCCGAGCGCTGCAGGCTGACTTCCTGTTCGCTGCCCAGAATCTGCAGTCCGCCCTGGCCCAGAGGGCCGCTCAGACGGATGCGATAAGTGTTCACATCCTGCTCCCAGTCGAGATTGGCGCTCTGGCTGTCGGTGGCCCAGCGAATGCCGATACGGCCTTCGGCCGACCATTGCTGCAGCTGTTGCACCTGCTGTGCGTCAATCTTCAAGTCCTGGATCGGCTGGGTGCTCATCTGGCTACAGCCGGCGAGCAGGCTTAGTAACAGCAGCAGGAGGAGAGGGCGACGCATCAGGGGCTGACTCCAATCATGTTGGCAGCTTCCAGCAGGTGTTCATTGTCCGGATGCTGCTGCAGTTGAGCGTCCAGCAGCGCTTGTGCGGCCTGGCGTTCGCCCAGTGCCCAGAGTACCTGAACCAGGTGGCCGCCCACTTCAGGGTCCGGGTAGATGTCATAGGCCTGCCGCAGGAAGTGACGGGCTTCGCCATGGCGACCGAGCTTGTGCAGCACCCAGCCCATGGAATCCAGCGTCGCGGCATCTTCGGGCTGTTGCTCCAGTGCACGGCTGATCAGGGCATGGGCTTCGTCGAGCCGATCGGTGTAGATCGTCAGCGTGTAGCCCAGGGCGTTCTGCACCATGGGGTTGTCCGGTGACAGCGCCAGAGCCCGGCGCAAATCCTCGATCATCCGCTCGGCATCTTCATCCGAGCTGAGCATGGCGCGGGTATACAGCAGGTTGACACTGTCGGGCGACGTGGTCAGTGCCTCGTTCAACGTCTCCAGTGCGGTTTCACGCATCTCCTGCCGCTGCAGCCATTCTACATACAGGATCAGCAGGGATTCACGTTGTTCCGGGTGTTGGCGGATCGCCTGATCCATCAGCGCCTCGACCTCCGCCGCCTGCTGCGGCTGATTGAACAGCGACAGGGCGCGGGCGTGGGCCTGTACCAGATTGGGACCGTCTTCCACCTGCAGGAAATGGCGCAGTGCCTGCTCCGGTTGCTCCTGTGTCTGCGCGATCACACCGAGGTAGAAGTGCGGTGCGGTGGTATTTGGGTCCTGCTCAAGCAGCTGTTCCAACAGAGTGCGGCTTTCCTGCCAGCGATCGTTTTCCAACAGCAGCAGGGCGAAATAGTAGCCCAGTTGGGCGTCGTCTTGAGTCGCCAGCAGGTCGCGAATGGCGCGCCAGGCGCGGGTAGGCTGGCCACTGAGCAGCAACAGTTGGGCGCGGGTTGCCTGCAGACGGTTGTGATCGGGCGCCCGCTTGAGTGCCCGTTCCACCAGTGCCAGCCCCTGCGCCGGAGCGCCCTGCTGGCGGAACAGCTCGGCGCGCTGCAGGGCCAACTCGGTCTCGCCGGGATTCTGTCGCAGTCCTGCATCCAGCAGCTGGGCCGCAGCGTCGGGACGGCGCTGCTGTTTCAGCAGCAGGGCGCGCACCAGCAGCAGGTCCAGGCGCTCGGGCTCGGCTTCATGCAGTTCAGTCAACAGGCGGGAGTAATGCCCGGCAATCTCGGCTGACATCTCGTCGATACGCGCGCCAATCAGTGACAGGCCCTCGTTACCGCCCTGTGTCAGCAAGGTGCGCAGCAGCGGCAAGGCATCATCGAAGCGACCTTCGTGCAGCAGGATGTTGGCCTGGATGTGCAGAGGTTCCAGCGCCCCGGGGTCGGCCTGATACCAGAGTTCGCTTGCCTTGAGGACCGCATCGGGACGACGCAGGAACTGGGCGATGCGAGTGGCGCGTTCAGCCACGGCAGCATCACCGGTGGCTTCGGCCTCCTGCAGGTAGTTGTCCAGCGCCAGATCGAAACGTCCCTGCTTGCCGGCCAGTTCGGCGGTCAGCAGCGCATAAAGACTGTTGGCGTTGAACTCGCCGGGGGTATAGGCAGACGGGGTGAACGCATCACTGTTCAACGCGGTCGCCGGTGCGGTGGTCTGACTGCTGCAGCCACTCAGTACCAGCCCGGCGAGTAGAGAAATCAGTAACGGCTGTTGGCTGAATCGATACACATTTCCGGTCCTGCAGGGGGTTTACTGCCCACTATAGAGCAGGGGGTTGCCGGCTGTCATGCCGTATCGCGTTGGTCCCTTGAGATGTCTTCGGGTTCCCGGTGACAGTAACAAGCCGTCAACCGCTTAATCCGGAGGCAGCAAAGGTGTATGATGACGCGCTTGTCTGTAATGGGGTGACGCGAACCGTCTATGGCTTTGCTGGCGTTAGGTATCAATCACAAGACGGCACCGGTGGAGGTGCGCGAGCGGGTAGCCTTTGCTCCCGAAGCACTGTCCGAGGCGCTGCATGAGGCGTGTCGGCAGGCGCGGCTGTCCGAAGTCGCGATCCTGTCCACCTGCAACCGCACCGAACTCTACTGTGCCACCGGGCTCGACGGCACCCGTGCGCTGCTGGAATGGCTGGGCGAGTATCACGGTCTCGATGTCGAGGAGCTGCAGCGCTGCTCCTATGCCTACTGGGACGAGGATGCCGTGCGCCACATGATGCGTGTGGCCTGTGGCCTGGACTCGCTGGTGTTGGGCGAACCGCAGATTCTGGGGCAGCTCAAGTCCGCCTACTCGGTATCCCAGGCCGAAGGCCTGGCCAGTGTCGAACTGGGGCGCCTGTTCCGCACCACCTTTTCGGTGGCGAAGAACGTGCGCACCCGGACAGCCATCGGCCAGAACCCGGTCTCCGTGGCCTATGCTGCCGTCAGTATGGCACAGCACATCTTCTCCGATATTCGCGCCAGTCGGGCGCTGTTGATAGGTGCCGGTGAAACCATTGAGCTGGTTGCGCGTCATCTCAAGCGTGCCGGTGTGCAGCAGATCACCGTGGCCAACCGTACCCTGGCCCGCGCACTGGCGGTGGCGGAAGAGTTTGATGGCCGTGCCATTGAGCTGAGCCAGATCCCCGACGAACTACCCAATGCCGATATTCTGATCGCCTCCACCGCCAGCCAGCTGCCGATTCTTGGCAAAGGCGCGGTTGAGGCTGCGTTGAAAAAGCGCAAGCACCGGCCGATCTTCATGGTAGATATCGCCGTGCCCAGGGACATCGAACCCCAGGTCGGTGAACTGGATGACGTCTATCTCTACACCGTCGATGATCTGCGCGAGGTGATCGAGGAAAACCAGCGCGAGCGGCAAACGGCAGCGCTGGAAGCGGAAGGCATTATTGAGGCGGGAGCGCTGGAGTTCGTCCGTCAGCTGCGCGAGTTGGATGCAGTCGATACCCTGACCCTGCTGCGTCAACAGGCCCACGACACTGCGCAGCAGGAGCTTGAAAAGTGCCTGCGTCAGCTGCGCAATGGCAAGGACCCCGAAGAGATGCTGAAGCGACTGGCGCACGGTTTGACCAACAAACTGCTGCATCAGCCAACGGTGCAGCTGCGCCGGGCATCATCGGAAGGGCGCACCGACCTGCTGCAGTTGACCCAGGAACTTTATCAGCTGAACGGTGCCGATCAGGCCGGTTAACGGATCAGCACAGGAATCAAGGCTGTCATGAAAGCATCGATCAAGAGCAAGCTGGAA
>CAYMHL010000114.1:5310-7677 GCA_964390205.1 uncultured Marinobacterium sp. | reverse complement strand
GTGAACAACGAGTACACCAACCCGGAATACCTGTTCGCCCATCAGGGCAAGCAGGCATTGACCGCTGACGAAGTGAAGAAGTCCCAGGCGGCACACGGTGTGTCCATCTTCGAGATCCGCCGCAACACCAGGGGCGAATGGCAGGTGAATCGTGAGTCCGACTACAACCGTCGCATCACCGCCTATACGCTGATGGAACTGACCGGTCCGGCCGCCGGCCATGCACTGATGCAGACCGCCGCCGATCCCAAGGGCACCCGTGCGCTGGGCACGATGAACAACTGCGCCAACGGCCAGACCCCCTGGGGTACCTACCTCACCTGTGAAGAGAACATTCACAAATACTTCGCCTCGGAGCAGGATGAGGTCGAGCTGCCCAAACGCGAGAAGCGTTACGGTCTGAAAGCGAGCAACCGTGACTTCCAGTGGTACCGTCACGATGAACGTTTCGACCTGGCCAAACACCCCAACGAGCCGCACCGCTTTGGCTGGGTGGTCGAAATTGATCCGATGGACCCGAATGCCACGCCGAAGAAGCGCACCGCACTGGGCCGTTTCAAGCATGAGAACGCCGCTCTGACCATCGACCCCTCCGGTCATGTGGTGGTGTATCTGGGTGATGACGAGCGCGGCGAACATATCTACAAGTTTGTCTCCAAGGGCAAGTACAACCCGGACAACCAGCAGGCCAACCGTGATCTGCTGGAAGAGGGTACCCTGTACGTGGCGCGCTTCTCCGCCAACGACGGCGAGATCAAGGGCCAGGGCGAGTGGATCGAGCTGACTCACGGCAAGAACGGCCTGACCGCCGAGAACGGTTTTGCCGATCAGGCAGAAGTACTGATCTTTGCCCGTGAAGCCGCTACTCAGGTGGGCGCGACCACCATGGACCGCCCGGAGTGGGTGGCTGTACATCCGGACAACAAGGCAGTGTTCTGTACCCTGACCAACAACAAGAACCGCGGCACTGAAGGCCAGCCGGTGGGCGGCCCGAACCCGCGTGCCAAGAACAACTATGGTCAGATCGTGCGCTGGTGGCCACATCAGGGCAGCCACGTGGACAGCCGCTTTGACTGGGACCTGTTCGCCATCGCCGGCAACCCGACCGTGGCAGAAGGCCTGTACGCCGGCAGCGACAACATCAATGCCGACAACATGTTCAACAGTCCGGATGGTCTTGGCTTTGATGAGGCGGGACGCTTGTGGATTCAGACCGACGGCAAGTACAGCAACGAGGGCGAGTTTGCCGGCATGGGCAATAACCAGATGCTCTGTGCCGACCCGCACACCGGCGAGATCCGCCGCTTTGCCACCGGCCCCATTGCCTGCGAGATCACCGGTCTGGCGTTCTCACCGGATCAGCGCACCGTATTCATCGGCGTGCAGCACCCGGGCGAAGAACTGGCACCGTCCCACTTCCCGGGCGGTGGCAACTCCAAGCCGCGTTCCACCATCATGGTGGTCCAGCGTGAAGATGGCGGCGTGATCGGCGCCTGATTCCACGCTGACTGAGAAGGGGCTGCTCCGCCTGGCGGGCAGCCCCTTTTTGTTGTCCCCCGCCAGGTTCACAACCGCTCCTCCCTCTCTTTACATAACTTTACCCCCTGACACCCCGGCTTCGGCCGCCGTTTAATATTCGATTCAGTTGCTCCGGTGTCTCATGGCAGGGTCAACAACGGGCGGTGAGGGACGACCAACCGTTCCAACATGAGGAGAGTGCTATGAACAAATTCATTCTGACCCTGGTGTTCGCGGCACTGCTGCCGGCAAGCGCCATGGCGCGTGATCTGAGCGTCGACTCAGCCCTTGGCGGTGCCTTGGGTGGCGCCATCGGTGGCGCCCTGGGCGCAGAGATGGGTGGCCGTGATGGTGCCGTTGTCGGTTCCAGCATCGGTGCGGCGGTGGGTACCGCCATCAACACCCGCGACTATGCCGATTCACACCGTGACTATCGCGACCGTCGATATGACCGACGTGACGATCGTGACCATCATCGTTACCGCGCCATCGAGCCGAGTCGCTATGTGGTCGTTGAGCGCCATTACTACCCGCCCAAACGCCACAAGGTCCATAAACACCAGCATAAGCACTGGAAAAAACATCACCGCGGTTATTCGGAGCGGCACTGGCGCCACTGACACTCCCGTACGGGTGTGATCAGCTGGGTCATATACACAAAAGGGCGGCTCCTTTACCGGAAGCCGCCCTTTTTGCTGTCTGTATCCCGGGTCTGCAGTACCCTTGTCAAACAGGCCCTCTGCTTTATCCCGAGTGCGTTATCAGACCCTTGAATCAAACCCTCTAATCAGACCCTCTAATCAGACCCTGAAACGTCCGATCAGCTGCTGCAGCCTTTGCGCACGCTCC
>CAYMHL010000114.1:0-5210 GCA_964390205.1 uncultured Marinobacterium sp. | reverse complement strand
CTCTAATCAGACCCTGAAACGTCCGATCAGCTGCTGCAGCCTTTGCGCACGCTCCTGCAGCTGTCGACCGATGTGTGAGGTATCCTTTGCCGCACGATCACTCTGCTCGGCGAGCTGATCGATCGCGGCCAGCTGCTGATTGATGTCTTCGGCCACCAGTGACTGCTCTTCCGCCGCACTGGCGATCTGTACCGTCATCGATTCGATATGGTCCACTGCGCCCTGAATCATCTCCAGTGCTTCACCGGCCAAAGCCGCCTGACTGCGGGTTTTACCGGAGCGTTCGGATACGGTATCCATCTGCTCGCTGGCCGCCTGAATGCTGCTGCGCCAGTGATCCAGAATATCGCGGATCTCGGCGGTACTGCTGTGGGTGCGCGCCGCCAGGGCCCGCACTTCATCCGCCACCACGGCGAAGCCGCGTCCCTGCTCACCGGCCCTCGCCGCTTCGATGGCTGCGTTGAGCGCCAGCAGGTTGGTCTGCTCGGCAATGGCGATGATCACATCCAGCACCTGCCCGACACGTTCGCTGTCGCTGACCAGCTGACGTATTCCCGCAGCCGATTCATCCACGCCACCGGCCAGCTGTTCGATTCCACCCAGTGTGTGCCGCACTTCCAGCTGCCCCTTGTCGGATGCCTTGCCGGCCTCACGACCGGCATCGGCGGTCGCTCCGGCATGACGTGCCACTTCCTGCACACTGCTGCTCATCTCGTTCATGGCGGTGGCCGCCAGCTCGGTCTTTTCGCGCTGCTCATGAATGCTCTGCGTCGAAGACTCACTGGCTCGGCTAAGCTGCTCCACCCCCTGGCTCAACTCGCCGGTGTTGATGCGAATCTCTTTCACCAGTTGCTGCAGCTGATCCATAAAGCCATTGAAACTGGCCGCAAACTGGCCGACCTCATCACTGGAATCAATCTGCAGCCGGTGGCTCAGGTCGGCATCGGCACCGGCAATCTGGTTCATGGCGGTCAGTGCATGACGGATACCGCGGGAGATTTTGCCACTGAGCCACCAGGCCAGCAGCAGACTGAGCAGCAGTGCCAGCGGCGTCAGGATCAGGGTCTGCCAGAGCGCCTTGCGCCCTTCACTGAGGACAGCCTCGCGGGTGGCGGCCGTGATCTCATCCTGCTTGGCCATCAACGCCTGCAGGCCGTTGCGAATGGCAAACCAGCCCTTGTGCTCGACGGTGGTCAGATGTTGCTGCGCCTGTTCCAGCTGCCCCTGCTCCGCCAGCGTCAGCACCTGCAGCTTTTCGTCACGGTTCTGCTGCCAGGCGACCGCCAGCGTATTCAGTTCAGCTGCGAGTTCGGTCTGGCCGGTATACAGCGGCTTGAGATCCGCCAGGGCTGCGTCAACCCGGCCGATCGCGGCTTCGGTGACCTTGCGGCTTTGCGGCAGATCCGGATTGAAAATCTTGTTGCGCACGGCAATACCGGCCAGCAGGCCATCGGCCAACGCCCCCTGCAGCAGCGTCATCGCCTTGGCGTCACGGTCGATATAGCTCAGAAAACGGGCTTCACTGCGGTCCAGGTGCCAGAGCGCCAGCAGCAATACGGCCACCAACAAGCTGCCTGAGATCAGTGTGGAAAGAATCAGTTTCAGACGCATGGAGCGGGCTACGGCGGTCAGCATGGGATACTCCTTTAATGCTGCTTTCCAAAGACACTTTCAACGATGCAGCTTTAAATATACAGGTTACGAGCCCTGATGCTAGCCGATCCAGATCAGGCTTGCCATGCGCCCGGTCTGGCCATCACGGCGGTAGGAAAAAAAGTGTTCGCCCTGATCATGGGTGCAGTAGTCGCCACCACTGATCTGACTGACACCCGCGGCCTGCAACCGGCGCCGTGCCAGCGCGTAGAGATCCGCCAGCCAGTGTCCTTCATGCCGCGGCGAAGGCTGAAAGGCGTTACCGGCAGCGGCATCGGCGGCTACAAAGGCCGCACGCACCTCCGGCCCCACCTCAAATGCCGCAGGACCGATCGCCGGTCCCAGCCAGACGTTCACCTGTGCCGGATCATCGAACACCTCCAGCGTCGCTTCCAGTACGCCGTTGAGCAAGCCTCGCCAGCCGGCATGAGCCGCCGCAACACAACTGCCATCGGCTGCCGCAAAGAGCACCGGCAGGCAGTCGGCGGTCATCACCGTACACACTACCCCCGGCGTGCGTGTCCAGCAGCCATCGGCTTCGCGCACCACCCCATCTGCACGCGCCTCAACCACCTGCACGCCATGGACCTGCGTCAGCCACTGCGGCTGACGGATGCCCAGTTCAGCCTCCAAACGGCGCCGGTTTTCAGCCACGGCGGCCGGGTCGTCGCCGACATGATCGCCCAGGTTGAGGCTGTCCCAGGGTGCAATGCTGACACCGCCGCCACGGGTGGTGGTCAGTGTCTGCACACCGGGCGCGAGAGGCTGTTCAGGACGGATCAGTTTCATGATTCAGACTTCATAGTTCGTAGTCGTATTCCCGAGCATCTTTTTTCAGCACGGCCAGCAACTGCTGCATGTCTTCGGGCAGGTCCACTTCCCAGGACACCAGTTCACCAGTGGTCGGATGCCAGAGTTCCAGTTTCTTGGCATGCAGCGCCTGACGGCGGAAGTTGCGCAGCGTCTTTTCCATGGCCGTACTGCAGCCCTTGGGCAGACGGAAACGGCCGCCGTACAGCTGATCGCCCACCAGCGGGTAGTTGATATGGGCCATGTGCACACGGATCTGATGGGTACGACCGGTTTCCAGCTTCAGGCGGATATGGGTGTGAGCGCGGAATTTCTCCAGTACGCGATAATGCGTCACCGCTTCCTTGCCCACACCGACCACCGCCATCTTCTGCCGGTTTTTCGAATGACGTCCCATGGGCTCGTCGACGCAGCCGCCGCCGGTCATCACACCGTTGACCACGGCCTCGTATTCACGCCCCATGGTGCGTTCCTGCAGCTGGGCCACGATTTCGGTCTGAGCAGCGATGGTTTTGGCCACCACCATCAGACCGGTGGTGTCCTTGTCCAGGCGATGCACGATGCCCGCGCGAGGTACCTGAGCGATATCCGGGCAGTGATGCAGCAGTGCGTTCATCAAGGTGCCGCTGTCATGGCCTGCCGCCGGATGCACCACCAGACCGGCGGGCTTGTTGATCACCAGAATGTCGTCATCTTCATAAATGATGTTGAGCGGAATCGGCTCGCCGGCGTGATGTTCGATCCGCGCCAGCTCGGTGCGCACCTCGATCTGCTCGCCGCCATTGAGCTTGTCGCGGATGCGTTTGACCTCGCCATCCACCTTGAGGGTGCCCTCTTTGATCCAGCCCTGAATGCGGGAGCGGGAGTAATCCGGAAAGAGCTGTGCGGCGGCCTGGTCCAGGCGCATACCGAACATCTCGGCCGGTACCTTTACATCGAGTTCTAGCTGTTCTGACATCTGTATGATTCTTCGTCGGCGGAGGTTTGGGCATGGGCTCCGGTTATGTTTAAATAGACCGGAAATTACCGGCCAGTATAGCTGAAACCGGTCAGTCACGCCGAGTCCGGCTCCAGTATCAGGAATGATCAAACATGCGACCCTTGAAAGTCTTCGCCACAGTGGTGCTTTTCAGCCTGCTTTCCGCCTGCTCCTGGTTTGGAGGGGAAAAGGACGTGGCCCCGGATGTACCCGAGCAACAGCTATATGATGAGGCGCTGAGTGCGCTGGAGGCCGACAACTATTCTCTGGCGATCGAGAAGCTGCAGTTGCTGGAAGCACGCTACCCGTTCGGCCGTTTCTCCGAACAGGCCCAGCTGGAACTGATCTACGCCTACTTCCGCAACTACGAGCCGGCATCGGCCCGTGCCGCCGCCGATCGATTCGTTCGCCTGCACCCGAACCATGACAACGTGGATTACGCCTACTACCTCAAGGGCCTGACCGCGTTTGAAGAGGACCGTTCCTTCTTCGAAAAATACCTGCCGCTTGATGTCAGCCAACGTGATCCCGGTGCGGCTCTGGATTCCTTCGAGAGCTTCTCCACCCTGCTCAACCGCTACCCGGAAAGCGAATACGCTCCGGATGCACAGAAGCGCATGCAGTACCTGAAGAACCGCCTGGCCGCGCACGAGATCCACGTCGCCGCCTACTACATGAAACGTGAAGCCTGGGTGGCCGCCGCCAACCGTGGCCGTTACGTGGTCGAAAACCTGCAGGAAACCCCCGCAGTACCCGATGCGCTGGCGATCATGGCCGAGGCCTACACCGAGCTGGGCATGCATGATCTGGCGAAAAACTCGCTGGAAGTGCTGCGCCTGAACTACCCGGAATATGAAGTGCGCCCGTTCAAGCAGGAAAGTGCCACGCTGATGCAGGCCGCTACCTTCGGTCTGCTCGGCGGTGAAGAGCCGGCGGAACCCGCTCGCCCGGTGCCCCTGGCCGAACGCCAGCGCAGTGATGCCCAGAAACGCGCCGATGATGCAACGGAGCAGAACGAACGTTCCCTGTTCAGCCGCATGACCTTCGGCGTGTTCGATGACGATGAGGACGAAGCCGCGAAGTAAAAGGCGTGCTTCAGACAGCAAGAGGGCCGGCATTTGCCGGCCCTCTTGCGTTGGGTCAGGTGAGAAAGCGCTTAAATACCCGCCTTCCAGCCTGATGTTATCGGATAACGACGATCGCGACCGAAACCGCGCTGCGTCACGCGCGGCCCCACCGGCGCCTGGCGGCGCTTGTATTCGTTGATGTCGACCAGACGGACCACACGATTCACATCCGCCGGCTCGAAACCTTCATCGATGATCGCCTGCGCCGAATAGTCACGCTCGACATACAGCTCAAGAATGCGGTCCAGCACATCGTAATCCGGCAGGCTGTCCTGATCGGTCTGATCCGGCGCCAGCTCGGCGGACGGCGGACGGTCGATAACCCGCTGCGGAATCACTGGCGACAGCGTATTGCGGTAGCGCGACAGACGGTATACCAGCGTCTTGGGAATATCCTTGAGCACATCGAAGCCACCGGCCATGTCACCGTACAGCGTGGAATAGCCCACCGCCATCTCGCTCTTGTTGCCGGTAGTCAGTACCAGATAGCCTTTCTTGTTGGAGATCGCCATCAGCAGCACACCACGGCAGCGTGCCTGCAGGTTCTCTTCGGTGGTGTCAGGCGCATAACCGGACAGTTGCCCCTGCAGCTGCTGCATGAAGCTGTCGTACAGCGGCTCGATGGAGATGACGTCGTATTG
>CAYMHL010000113.1:0-7695 GCA_964390205.1 uncultured Marinobacterium sp. | reverse complement strand
GTGCCGAGCGGGCGCGATTACTGGAAGAGAATCAGGAGATCAACCTTACCCTCAGCAGCCTTGAAAACCGGCTCGGGCTGCTGGAAGAACCCAAGGGCATGACGCTGGAACAGCGTCTTGAGATGACCCGCATGGCGGCCCGTCAGCGTCTGTTCCTGCTGCACAGCATCCCCAACGGCGTACCCATCTCGGCGGAAAAGGTGAATGACAGCTACGGCATGCGCATGCACCCTGTCCTCAAGACCCGCAAAATGCACAATGGCACCGATTTCAAGGCTGACAAGGGGACGCCGGTTTATGCCACTGCCGACGGTGTGGTGGAGTATGCCGGTTACCGCAAGGGCAGCGGTTTTGGCAACCTGGTGGTTTTACAGCATAATTTCGGTTTCAAGACCTATTACGCCCATCTGCAGAAAGTACTGGTGGAAAGCGGCACCTTCGTACACAAGGGGCAACAGATCGCGCTCAGCGGCAACAGCGGTCGCTCGACGGGCGCTCACCTGCACTATGAGGTCCGTTTCATGTATCGGCCGCTGGATCCCGAACCCTTCCTGCAGTGGGGGCTGGAGAATTTCAATGGTCTGTTCAACGCAGTCGAGGAGGTGCCGTGGGAATCCTTAAGCGCAATGTATCCGCTAAATCAGGCCGGGGCGCAGTAACGATCATTGCTCGCGGCAACAGTATCGCCGGAGAAATGCGCGTCAGTGGCAAGGTCCATGTCGATGGCTGCGTTGACGGGCGTCTGGAAGCCACGGACGATGTGACCATCGGCCGCCAGGGTGTGATTCGCGGCTGCCTCAGGGCGCGCCATGTCAATGTCAGCGGTCTGCTCGAGGGTGACCTGATCTGTACCTCCCTGCATATCGAAAAGGGCGGCAGGGTCAGAGGCAATGTCAGCAGCGATACCCTGTCCATCGATCCTCAGGGATGCTTTGTCGGTGAGCGCCGCGTGCAGACGACAACACCGCGACTGGAGTACCAGCCTCAAGCAGAGGAAGGCGATGAAGAACAGGGCGAAGTGTTCGATCATGCCTTTATAGATACCTTGCCGAACCGTATCACCCTCAGTCGTCAGGAGGATTGACCATGTGTGAACTGCTCGGCATGAGTGCCAACGTACCCACCGATATCTGTTTCAGCTTCACCGGTCTGATGCAGCGCGGCGGACGAACAGGTCCGCACCGGGATGGCTGGGGGATCGCCTTTTACGAGGGCAAGGGGCTGCGCAGCTTCCATGACCCCGAACCCAGCGCCGATTCACGGATAGCCGGGCTGGTAGCGGACTATTCGATCAAGAGCCGCGTGGTGATCAGCCACATTCGCCAGGCCAACGTCGGCTCGATCTGCCTGGAAAACACCCACCCATTCAGCCGCGAACTCTGGGGCTACACCTGGACTTTTGCCCACAACGGTCAACTGGACAAGGCACTGTTTGACTGGCCGCTGACCTTCTACCGGCCGGTGGGTACCACCGACAGCGAATATGCCTTCTGCTGGCTGCTGGATCAGATTCGGGCCCGCTATCCTGAGCGACCGGCGGAGTTCAGCGAATTGCACTCTTTCATCCATCAGTGCTGTGAACAGCTCCGCGAGCTGGGGGTGTTCAACATGCTGCTGAGTGAATCCACCCATCTGTTTACGTACTGCACCACCAAACTGGCCTGGATTACCCGCCGCGCACCCTTTGGTGAGGCGCGGCTGAAAGACTGTGAGGTCAGCGTCGACTTTGGCGCGGAAACCACGCCCAATGACGTGGTCACCGTGATTGCCACCGACCCCTTGACCGACAACGAGCAATGGCACAAGCTCGAGACCGGTGAGATGGTGGTCTTCGTGGATGGCGAGGTCGTGGTCCGGCTGCCAACTGAAGGATAATTCGGGGAGTCCAGTCCATGCAGCAGGTCGGAGCGGACGTTACCAGCTTGTCTGATCTGGTATTCCAGCTGGCGCGTCGTTTCGATGAGCGGCCCGCTTTCGGCCATCTGGGTGCCAGCATCA
The DNA here is from genome assembly GCA_964390205.1 of uncultured Marinobacterium sp. Classification (GTDB taxonomy): domain Bacteria; phylum Pseudomonadota; class Gammaproteobacteria; order Pseudomonadales; family Balneatricaceae; genus Marinobacterium. The sequence goes on along the minus strand of CAYMHL010000113.1, from coordinate 5,697 downwards.
GTTTCGTTGATCTGGACCGTCTTTCGCGTCGCTTTGCGGCGTGGGTGCAGCATGAAACCGACCTCAAGCCCGGTGATCGCATCCTGATCCAGCTGCCTAACCTGATGCAGTACCCGGTGGTGTTGTTTGGTGCGCGTCGCGCCGGGCTGGTGGTGGTCAACGCCAATCCCCTGTTCAGTGCCGAAGAAACGCTGCGCCTGTTGCGTGACTCGGGGGCGCGAGCCCTGATTGCCTTTGCACCCTTGTCTGCTGAACGACTGGAGCTGCTGTCAGGTACGGCGGTGGAGTATCTGATTACCACCCGGCTGGGTGACCTGCATCCTGCACCGCGGCGCTTGCTGCTGAACCTGCTGGCAGGGTGCAAGCGTTTGGGATCCAAGCCGTGCAGGGGTGGTCGCCTGCCGCCCGCGGTCACCACCATTGCATTCACCAGCGTGATGCAAAAGGGGGCCGGCCGGATCTGGCAGCCACCTGAAATCGACTCCGAACTGGCGTTGCTGCAGTACACCGGCGGCACCACGGGGCCGGCCAAAGGGGCAATGCTGAGCGAACGCTCGGTACTGGCCAATCTGGCGCAACTGAATGACCTGCTGCAACACTACACTCGCCCCGGAGAAGAGCGGCTGCTGCAGCCCCTGCCGCTCTATCACATCTATTCCTTTACGTTGACACTGCTGATGCTGAGCATCGGCAGCTACATCGAACTGGTGCCCGATCCCCGTCGTACCCGCGCTCTGGTGCGTCGCTGGGATGCGTTGGCGCCGACCGTGCTGGCCGGCATCAATCCGCTGTTCATTCATCTTTGCCAGCAGCCGGAATTCCAGCGGCTGGACTTCACCTCGCTCAAACTCACCATCTCCGGTGGCATGGCTCTGACTCGCTCGGTGGCGTCCCGTTGGCAGGAGGTGACCGGCGGCCAGATCTGCGAGGGCTATGGTCTGACGGAGTGCTCCCCGGTGGTCAGCGTCAACCGCCCGGACAAAATCCATCCGGGAACGGTTGGCAAGCCCTTGTCCGGTACCGAAGTGCGTATTCTGGATGCGTTCGGTAAGCCGCTGCCACCCTGTGAAAGCGGGGATATTTGGGTTAGAGGTCCTCAACTGATGAATGGTTACTGGCACCAGCGTGAGGAAACCGAAGGCGCCATGCATAACGGTTGGCTGGATACCGGTGACATAGGACTGATCGATAACGATGGCAATCTCAAAATCATCGATCGGCGCAAGGAAGTGATTAACGTCTCCGGCTTCAAGGTATACCCCAGCGAGCTTGAGGATATCATCGCCTGTCATCCCGATATTGTTGAATGTGCGGTTGTGGGTCTGCCCGACGCATGCGGCGGTGAACAGATCAAACTCTACGTGGTGCCGGCCAATCAGCAACTGTCCATTCGTCAGGTACGTGATTACTGCCGCGAACGCCTGACAGCCTACAAAGTGCCACGATCGGTGGAATTCTGTCGCCGCCTGCCGCGCACCGCGATCGGCAAGGTGTCGCGTCGGGATTTGCGTGAGATGGCACTGCAGGGGCGGCGCGTGCATTAGTAATTGCCGGGGCCTTGATGGATAATACGCGGCTGTTTCATTCATTCGCACAAGGTCCAGCCGTTTTGTCCATTGCCATCAAAACACTCCAACAGCAGCTGATAAAATGTCGCATCGCCGACCGTTTTCGCTTTCGTCGAGAGTTGGACCGGCTGAAGCAGCAGCCATCTCCCGACGCCGAGGCGTTGGCCCGTCTGGCTGAGCGCATGGCAACCTCATGGCAACAGGTGGATCGGCTGCAGGCATTGCCTGCACACCCGGAATACCCCGATCTGCCAGTGTCCGAACGGCGCGAAGAACTGCTCAAGGCGATTGCCGAGCATCAGGTTGTCGTGATTGCCGGTGAAACCGGATCGGGCAAGACCACCCAGATTCCCAAGCTTTGTCTGGAACTGGGGCTGGGCTGCTACGGCATGATCGGTCATACCCAGCCGCGCCGGCTGGCGGCGCGAACCGTGGCTTCACGCATCGCCGAGGAGCTGAAAACCTCGCTGGGCGAGCGGGTAGGCTATCAGGTGCGCTTTCATGATCAGGTGAGCGAGAACACTCAAGTCAAGCTGATGACCGACGGTATTCTGCTGGCCGAAACGCAGCACGACCGCTTTCTTGAACAGTATGAAGTCCTGATTATCGACGAGGCCCACGAGCGCAGCCTCAATATCGACTTTTTGCTTGGCTATATAAAACGCATCCTGCCCCGCCGTCCCGATCTCAAGGTAATCATCACCTCGGCCACCATCGACCTGGAGCGCTTCTCGCAGCACTTCGACAATGCGCCGGTCATCGAAGTCTCGGGTCGCACCTATCCGGTGGAGATGCTCTACCGTCCGCTGCATGAAATGGAAGCGGAGGATGAAAAAGCGGTCGACCTGCAACAGGGCATACTGGCCGCCGTGGATGAGCTGATCGCGATCGACATGGCCAAGCGCAGCGGTGGGCCTGGGGATATTCTGGTGTTCCTGCCCGGTGAACGTGAAATCCGCGAAACCGCCGAGACCCTGCGCAAGGCGCAGCTGCGCGATACCGAGATCATTCCGCTTTATGCGCGTTTGTCGCTGGCGGAGCAGAACAAGGTGTTTCATGAAAGTCGCCAGGCGGGGCGGCGCATCGTGCTGTCCACCAACGTGGCGGAAACCTCGCTGACCGTGCCCGGCATTCGCTACGTCATCGATCCCGGGCAGGCGCGTATCTCCCGCTACAGTTACCGCTCCAAGGTGCAACGGTTGCCGATCGAGGCGATCTCTCAGGCCAGTGCCAACCAGCGTGCCGGTCGTTGCGGCCGTGTGGCACCGGGCGTCTGTATCCGTTTGTATTCTGAGGAAGACTTTCTCGCCCGGCCCGAGTTTACCGACGCCGAGATTCGCCGCACCAATCTGGCGGCGGTTATCCTGCAGATGCTGCAGCTGAAACTGGGCGATATCCGTGATTTTCCCTTTGTGGACCCGCCCGATACCCGTTTGGTCAACGACGGTTATAAGTTGCTGGAAGAGCTGGGTGCGGTGGATGCGCGTCGCGGCATTACAGCGATTGGTCGCCAGTTGGCGCGCCTGCCGGTGGATCCGCGTATCGCTCGCATGGTGATTGAAGCGGCAAAGCAGGGCGCTCTGCGTGAAGTGCTGGTGATCGCCAGTGCGCTCAGTGTGCAGGATCCGCGCGAGCGGCCTCACGACAAGCGCCAGGCGGCGGACCAGAAGCACAGGGAATATGCCGACGAAGAGTCGGATTTTATGACCCTGCTCAACCTTTGGCAGTTGTGGCATGAACAGCGGGAAGAGCTGAGTCAGAGCCAGCTGCGTCGCTGGTGTCAGAAGAATTTTCTCTCCTTCATGCGCCTGCGTGAGTGGCGCGATGTGCACCGCCAGTTGCTGCTCAGCGTCAAGGAACTGGGGCTGAAGGCGCCTTCTTCTCAGGAAAATGCCTTGAGCGAGAAGGCCGAACCTGCCGAATATCCGGTGATCCATAAGTCCCTGCTGGCCGGTTTGCTCAGTCATATCGGCTTTAAGCAGGAGAAGGGCGAATATCTTGGCGCGCGTAACCGTCGCTTCAAGATTTTCCCCGGTTCGGGCGTGTTCAAAAAGGCGCCCAAATGGGTAATGGCCGCCGAACTGCTGGAAACCAGTCAGCTGTTTGCGCATCAGGTGGCACGCATAGAACCCGAGTGGATCGAGCCGCTGGCGAAACATCTGGTCAAACGCAGTTGGATGGAACCGCACTGGGAGAAAAAGCGTGCTCAGGTGGTGGCAACGGAGCAGGTCAGCCTGTTTGGCGTGATCATCGTGCCACGGCGCACGGTCAACTACGGCAGCATCGATCCGATCATCTCTCACGAGATCTTCATCCGCAGCGCCCTGGTGGAAGGTGAATATCAGACCAAAGCGCCGTTCTTCAAGCATAACCGTGCGCTGCTGGAGGGGGTGGTTGCACTTGAAGACAAGTCTCGTCGCCGTGATCTGCTGGTGGATGAGGAACAGCTGTATCAGTTCTATGCCGAACGCTTCGAGCAGCTGAACGGCACTCATGTGGTCAACGGCAAGGGCTTCGAGCACTGGCGCAAGCAGGTTGAGCAGGACAATGCCGAAGCCTTGTTCATGCGCGAAGCGGATATCCTGCAGCGCGATACCGAGCATGTTTCCGGTTCTCGCTATCCTGATACGCTGCCGCTGGATGGCATCGAGCTGCCGCTGAGTTACCACTTTGAACCCGGTGCGGAGGATGACGGTGTCACCCTGGAGCTGCCGCTGGCACTGCTGCGCGTCGCACCGCTGCAGCGATTGGAGTGGCTGGTGCCGGGGATGCTGGAAGAAAAGGTGGTGGCCATCCTTAAAGGCCTGCCTAAACAGCTGCGTAAGCACTTCGTGCCGGTGCCCAATTACGCCGAAGCGTTCTGCAATGCGGTGGTGTTTGCCGAGGGCAGTCTATACGAAGCCTTGTCGCTGCAGTTGCTGCGCATGACCGGTACCCGAGTTGAAGCGGAGGTGCTGCGCGCCGTACAGTTGGACGATCATCTGCGATTCAACCTGCGTCTGCGAGACGATCGCAACAAGGTGATCGGCAGTGGTCGCGACTGGGAACTGCTCAATAAGCGTTTTGGTTCTCAGGCGGAAGAAGCGCTGCAGGCCGGTCCTGCGGAACAGTGGGGGCAGCAGGGACTGACCCGTTGGAGCTTTGACGAATTGCCGACATCTGTTTTTCTGCGTCAGGCCGGCGGCATCGAAGTTGAAGCCTGGCCCGCGCTGATCGACCATAAAGACAGTGTGGAGCTCAAGGTGCTGCCTTCGCTTGATCTGGCACTGCATGAAAGCCTCAAGGGTGTGGCGCGCCTGTTGCTGTTGTCGCTGCCGGCACAGCAGGTTAAATACCTGCGACGTGACATTGTTAAGTTAAACGAAAGTATCATCCTGACGGGCAAGCTGTTTGATCGCAAAACCCTTGAAGACGATGCCTTGATGCGGGCAGCACTGAATGCCTGCGAACTGAATGTGCACAATTTGCCACGCAGTCAGGCTGCTTTTGAACAGCTGCAGCAGCGGATGCGTGCCAATATAGCGGACGAGTTGAAAAAACTGGGGGACTTTATCCACCAGTGTCATCAGTCGGTGCATCGCATAAACAAGCAGTTGAACGGCCGTATTAACCTGCAGGCGGTGCCGGTATTGAATGATATCAAGCAGCAGCTGGCCGAGCTGATGCACAAACATTATCTGATCGATACCGATGCCGAATGGTTGCAGGAATACCCACGGTATCTGAAGGGAATAGAGCTGCGCCTGGAGAAATACCAGCGTGACCTGCGCCAGCAGTGCCTCTGGTCGGATCAACTGGCCGCTTTACGCCAGCAGTACCTGAAAAAAGAGCAGGAGTGCCGTGCCCGCAACGAACGGCCCGAGGCGCTGGTCAGGTTTCGCTGGCTGCTGGAGGAATACCGTGTGTCCCTGTTTGCTCAGCAGCTGGGCACGCGGGAGAGCGTATCCGAAAAACGCCTCAAGCAATACGTGCAAAGCATGTGAGTTGTGAAAGGGCTCTGTTGATGGTCGTCAATGAATTGACATCTCCCTGGTGCAACGCCTTATACAAAGGTATCGAGTGGTTGCACCGCCGTCGGGGCTATGGTGTAATGCGGCCAATTTAGGTAGTTGCTCAACCTCAGTGGGCT
>CAYMHL010000112.1:0-7744 GCA_964390205.1 uncultured Marinobacterium sp. | reverse complement strand
GCCGGGCGGATATGCAGGTGGAGTTCGAGGACTACGCGCCCAGCGAGATCGTCGATGACCTCTTCTACGAGGTGCGCAAGCGGATGCAGGATGAAGCCCGGAACCTGCCGGCGGGTGTGGTCGGGCCGGTCGTCAACGATGACTTTTCCGATGTCTACTTTTCGCTGGTGGCGCTGACGGCGCCGGGCATGCCGATGCGCGAGCTGACCCGCGAGGCCGAGTCGATCCGTGACCGCCTGCAGCAGGTGGCGGGCGTACAGAAGGCGCTGGTGCTGGGGGAGCGACCGGAGCGTGTCTATATCGAATTCGACATGGACCGACTGAACAACCTGGGCCTGACCCCGGAGCAGATCTTTGCCGCCATCGAGGCCAGCAACCGCATGATCCCCGCCGGCTTTGTCGACCTAGATGGCCCCCGTGCCTACCTGCGCATCGATGCCGATCTGGCCGATCCGAAGCAGCTGGCGGCAGTGCCGCTGCGCGTCGGTGAGCGTCTGCTCAAGCTGTCGGACCTGGCCGAGGTGCGCCGTGGCTACGAGGACCCATTGAGCTACCGGATACGCGCCAATACGGAAGACGCCATTCTGCTTGGGGTAGTTATGCAGGCCGGGGAAAACGGTCTAGCCTTCGGTGAGCGCCTGGGGGCTTTCATTGAAAACGAACAGGCGCGTTTGCCACTGGGTATGTCGCTGCAGATGATGACTAACCAGACCGAGGCGATCAGCCAAGCGGTGAACCTGTTCCAGGTGAAATTCCTCGTTGCCGTGCTGGTGGTAATGGCGGTCAGCGTGCTGGCTATCGGCTTCAGGGCCGGTCTGGTGGTGGGCATTGCCATCCCGATCACCATCGGTCTAACCTTCATGCTGATGAAGCTGGCAGGCATCAACCTTGACCGCATCACCTTGGGGGCGTTGATTATCGCGCTGGGGCTGTTGGTGGATGACGCCATCATCGCCATCGAGATGATGATCGTGAAGATGGAGGAGGGCTGGGATCGCGTACGCGCCGCCAGCCACGCCTGGAACGTGACCGCGGCGCCGATGCTGTTCGGCACCCTGGTGACAGCGGTGGGCTTTGTACCGATCGGTTTTGCCCAGTCCGGCGTCGGTGAATATGCCGGCAACATCTTCTGGGTGCTGGCCTATGCGCTGCTGGTGTCCTGGCTGGTCGCGGTTACCTTCACCCCCTACCTGGGCGTGAAACTGCTGCCGACTTACCACAAGCACAGTGCCGGGGACCTGTACGAGACACCGCTGTACCGTCGTCTGCGCGGGCTGATCAGCGGCTGTGTCCGTTTCCGCAAGTCGGTGGTCGCGGCAACCCTGGGCCTGCTGGTGTTGAGCGTGGTGGGCATGGGCACCCAGGTACAGCAGCAGTTCTTCCCCAGCTCCGATCGCCCCGAGGTGCTGGTCGATGTCTATCTGCCGCAGGGCAGCGCCATCGACACCACCGATGCCAGTGTGCGCCGGCTGGAAGCGATCCTGAACAAGATGCCGGAGGTGAAAAGCCTGTCTTCCTATGTGGGCGCCGGTGCGCCACGCTTCTTCATCTCGGCCAACCCGGAACAGCCGGACCCGGCGTTCGCCAAGATCATCGCCATGGGTGAAGATGCCGCCGGGCGTGACCGCATCATGGCCGAGCTGGAGCGGCGTATTGCTGCGGGTGAGTTTCCCGAGGCACGTGTTCGCGTCAGTCGCCTGCTGTTTGGTCCGCCGGTGGTCTGGCCGGTGAGCTTCCGTGTCGTCGGCCCTGATACGGAAGTGCTGCGCCAGATCGCGCATCAGGTGCGGGAGCATATGGCGGCGCACCCCAACACGGTGATTCCGCATCTGGAGTGGGATGAGCGCGCACCGACCTATCATCTGGATATGGACTCGGAGCGTCTGCGGCTGATGGGGCTGACCCCGAATGAAGTGGCACAGCAGCTGCAGCTGCAACTGAACGGTCTGGCCGTGACCGAAGTCCGCCAGGATATCCGCAGTGTGCAGGTGGTTGCGCGCAGTGCCCGTGACGGCGTGCTGCTGCCCGAGGCGCTGGAGGTCAAGACGGCCGAAGGCAACAAGGTGGCGCTCAGCCAGCTGGGTGAACTGAAGATCCGCTACGAAGATCCGGTGATCAAGCGCTACAACCGTGAGCCCTTCCTGGCGGTGCATGCGGATATCAAGGGAGCACAGGCGCCGGACGTGACCCAGGCGATCTGGGCCGAAATGGAGAAACTGCGTGCTGAACTGCCGCCGGGCTACCGCATCGATATCGGCGGGTCCGTGGAGCAGTCGGCCAAGGCCGATGCCTCGATCCAGAAGTTGCAGCCGGTGATGCTGGCGCTGATGTTGATCTTCATCATGCTGCAGATGCGCTCCTTTTCCGGCACCTTGATGGTCGTGTTGACCGCACCACTGGGGCTGATCGGTGCGGTGGCGGCGCTGATCCTGTTCCAGCAGCCGTTCGGCTTCAACGCCCTGCTGGGCCTGATCGGTCTGGGCGGTATCCTGATGCGCAACACCATGATCCTGACCCAGCAGGTGCAGGACAACTTTGACGCGGGAATGGCGGCGCGTGATGCGGTGATCGAAGCGGCGGTACAGCGTGCACGCCCTGTGGTGCTGACCGCGCTGGCGGCCATTCTGGCCTTCATTCCGCTGACCATGGACCTGTTCTGGGGACCGCTGGCCTATGTGCTGATCGGCGGTGTGATGGTGGGAACTCTGATCACCTTGCTGTTCGTACCCGCCATGTACGCGCTCTGGTTCAGGGTGAGTGCGACACCGGCGTGAAAGTAGGCCAGCCAAGAAGCCGAGAGCGGCGGATCATCTCCATGACCCGCTGCTCCTGCTCTTCAATTATCGTAGGCACTACCTAAGATACAGAAGGGATCTCGGCCCAGCGGGTGGTATACGCTGGCGATAGGCGCTCCCGTTTCATTGTCCAAGCCTTCTGAGTACCTTGGCTGGCGAGGAAAATCTTGCCTCTGCCGCTGGTGTTGATCTGATCCATCACGGACATTAACGCTTTAGCGTTAGGCCGGTGTTTGGCCTCATCGAAAAGGCTTGGCTGATATACGCCAGGTTCGTAGAAGTCTGAGAGCATCACACCGGCCTTCATATACCGGTACCCATCTTGCCATGCAGATTTCAAGAGTCTCATTGCAGCTTCGACCAAGTCGCGTGTGTCATCAGTCGGTAAAGAGAGTTCTGCGCTCAGTGATGGCTTGTATTGCGGTTCTGCCAGATTGAATCCATTGGTACGCATAAAGAGCGTGATCATTTTGGCGCTTCGGTCTTCATCTCTGAGTTTTTCCGCAGCTCTGGACGTGTATTGGCAGATTGCTTCACGCATTTCACTATACATGGTGATTCGCTTGCCGAACGATCGGCTGCAGATGATCTGCTGCTTCGTGGGTGTCACGTCTTCGAGCGACAAGCAGGATTCACCGTTGAGCTCTCTGACAGTACGTTCGACCACGACCGAGTAATGCCGGCGGATCTGTTTGGGATGGGCATTTGCCAAATCCAACACGGTTTTTATGCCATCGGCCTGCAGGCGCTCAGTTAAGCGGCGACCGATACCCCAGACTTCTTCAACGGGCAGTAACGACATGAGTTTGCGCTGGCGTACTCGGCTGGTGAGATCTACGACACCCCCAGTAGCGCGGTATTTTTTGGCTGCATGGTTGGCGAGCTTGGCGAGGGTTTTGGTGGGTGCGATGCCAACGCAGACGGTGATGCCTGTCCACTGTTGCACAGTTTCCCTGACTTGGAGACCGAAAGCCTCAAGCTCAATGGCATTGGCAACGCCGGTTAGATCCATAAAGGATTCATCGATTGAGTAGACTTCTACCCTGGGTGCCAGCTCTTCCAGAATACTCATGACCCTGCCGCTGATATCGGCATATAGCGCGTAGTTGGAAGAGAACACCTCAATATTGTGTCGGCGCACCAAGTCCTGAATTTGGAACAAAGGGGTGCCCATTTTGATTCCGATCGCTTTGGCTTCTTGAGACCGTGCTACAACACAGCCATCGTTGTTTGACAGGCAAATGACCGGGCGATGCTTCAAGTCAGGTCGAAACAGTTTTTCACACGATGCATAGAAATTGTTGCAATCCACCAAGGCAAAAACGGAGTCAGGCATGGTGATGTTGCCTCTGAATACGACGGACCACGCTGGTAACCACGCCGAAAATTTCCAGCTCGGACTCATCCGAGATGTTGATGGGTAGGTACTTGGGGTTTCGAGGGAGCAGGCGAACACGCGGGTGTAGTTCCAGCTGCTTCACTGTCATTTCCCCATGCAGGGAAGCAATCACGATATCTCCATGCGCGGCTGTAATGGAGCGATCAACCACCAGGATGTCACTCGGGAATATGCCAGCGCCCACCATGGACTCGCCCTCAGCACGCACGAAAAACGTTGCTGCAGGCCTTTGAATACAGAGCGTGTTGAGGTCCAGCGTGTCCTCAACATAGTCCTGAGCAGGTGATGGGAAGCCTGCCGAAACATGCTCCAGGAAAAGAGGGATAGAGAGGGGTGGCATAGTGTGCTGATCCAGCTCTGCGCATTTCCCGATTACAGTTACACTCATATCAAAGCCCATAAACTGTATTTATATACAGTATGGATTCTAAGCCCTGGATCGCTTTTCTGCAAAGGAGACTTCTTGTAAGTCCGACAACCTATGATTTCATGGCCCATAACCATCGTAAATTTGGGGGCTATTCGACTCATGTACTTTCAAGATCTTGACGTTTCCACCCTGCTGCTTGCTACCCGTTCCACGGCTCGTGAGCGTCTGTTGGTTTGGGCAGTCTCGGTCGCCCTTCTGGTCAGCCTGTTGATGGCGTACTGGTACGCACCAGTCATTCCTGATCAGGAAATGGCGAAGACAGCGGAAACCTTTGGTAGTTTTGTCATTGATGCGTTTGGAGCCGCGGCGATCATCACGATTGTGCAGCGACTGTTGTTTCCAATGAAGCACACCCTGATGGACCGGTTGCGACGTTTCACGCCGATTGGTGTAGTGGAGGAGAGAGATCGTGCCGCATTGGACGATGCTTATCTTCAAGTGATGGAATCGGCCAGTAAAATTGATCTCAGGAAAGCACTTGAACTGGCAAAGTATGATGCTGAGATACTGGCGTTCGGTAACCTGCGCGTTATTGCCCATCAGCGCCGAGGCACGCTGTCTCAGTGGATGAATACAGAGGCTCGCATCCGCCAGGCATGCTACCTCCTGTACCTTTGCCATCGGGCGGAACAGAAAAAACAGCAGGTTGCCGAGACAGGCCGGACGGACATCTTTTGACGAGACATCGTCGATGATCTATTAACGGCTCCGCACCCAATGTCGCTGCCCTATAATGCCTTGAGCATTGAAGGAGGGACATTATGGGGCAGTTAATCGAAGTCGATTTCCAGCAGAATAACACTGCATACAGCGTCGAGTTCCACGATGTCGTCAACCACGTGAAGCGTGAGACCGTGTGGGCTGCAAACCTTTATCACGCCCAGGCTATTGCTGTATCAAAATTTTCTCTGTATCCAGAGACAACGGCAATCATGATCTACCCTGGAACTGCAGAAGATCGCAGAGTCGGTGATATTGCGCTGGCTGTCATGTTGGAAGAGGATGTTCGCCAATATTTAAATCGTCAGGCGGGCACATGCTGAAGAGTGCAGCTTTGGCCTTGGTGCTGTTATCAAGTGCCAGCATGCCGGTATTAGCCTCGACTCCCCAACCCCCTAATCCCACGGAGCAGGAGGTTCAGGCGATTTTTGGTCAGCGGCTATCGCACGGTGATCGGCCGGAAAGTCTGCTACTTCTTGCTGTCGCAATGGATCAGCAGGCGCAAAACTCACCTACTCGTGAAGAGAATATCGGTATACCGTACATTGCTGGCCTTGGCGCCGGATATTGGGTCCGCTTACTCCAGCAAGAAAAGGCTAACCCAAGGCTGGATACGCTCGTGAACAATGCACTGATCCTGATCTACGCAGAAGGACACACTCACCCAGATGATATAACCAGTGCAGCTGCGCATCAGTTGTTGACTATGGCTGCAGAGCGCGGATATTGGCCTGCACAGGTTTATCTCACTGAACACCAGCTTTCTGAGTGGCGCAGACAGGGAGCTCCAATGCGGCGTACCTCCGGCTTAGGCGATAACAAGCTCGAACGGACGCTTCGATATCTGAAAAACTGTGCTCAGATTGGGTTTGCGCCATGCCAGTTCCAATTGGGATTTTGGTATTTGCAGGAACCACCCACCCAAATTTCGGGGCTTGATCTACTCAAAGCTGGCATCGAGGCTGTTAGGCGGGATCAACGCTACACAAGCAGCTCGGAAACCATGCAGGATATGGAGAAATCACTGGCCATCCTTGCCGAAGCCTACTCGAAAGGATCTGCTGAAGGTATAGCGGATATATTGAAACATGCGCAGAACAGTCGAGCGGCTGGCCAGAGATAGTACAGATTTGGATGCTGTCCGGACTGAGTAAACAGCATTGGTTGGCAAACGGGTCCACTTCACTAACGGCTGCGACTTCATCCTGGAAGACGAAGCTGGGTACTACTGGAATTAATATGACGCCACTGAACGAGCAAAATCTACGTGCAGTCATGCCGTTACCGGAGCATCATGCATGCCCTGAAGAGCCTTTCTTTCTGGTGTGCTTGAAGCCGCCTTCGATGGCGCATGCGTTCCTGATGGCTGATCGCGTGGCTGTCTATGAACTGGCCAAGCACGGAGGGTTCAGATACCGGGCGAACGTTGATCTTGAGGATGCACTGCAATTTAACATCTACGCCTCAGCCCCCAAGGCTGTTCAACAAGCTTTGAAGGCAGGTCAGTCTTTTACCTATGGACTTTTCACCAGCGGAGCCAAGTGGTTCACGTCAGCAAGACGACCAGAAACCAATCGCACAAACCTGGCACTTGAAGCGTATCGTGAAGAGTATGGCCAGATTCTGTTTGTGACACTGGATGAAGCTGAACGGCGCAGCTGGGATCGCATTCCTGAGAGGGTACGCTCACTGGTTACGCCAATGCTCGAAGATGCAGTCAAGCGTCATGTCATGGTGCAGGCACGCTGTTTGCAGCTGCATTAGTGGCTGGCGAGCATACCAATCAAGTATATGAGTATGGCAGGCCCTGCTCTGGCCCGTCCCTCACAGTACAAGCGTTTTGAGGGTGATTTGTAGGCCAGAACAGATAATGCTCGAAGAGTATTCAGATCGAGCGCTTTTGGGCGTTTTCGATGGTGTTCCTTGAGCGGCTACGTTAGCGATCTTCCTTGGTTAATCAGGTGTTCGATGGACTGGCGATGCTCTGTAGTGCAGGGAATAATTTTCTCCAATTCTTCACCGTTGTGCTTTAGCTCAAGTAACCCCTCAACACTGTCTTCGAAGTAGATCCTTTTCTTCAGTGTGCCCCGATAAATTCTGAGGGATGCAATGACCCAATCGGCAGAATCCATAATGGAAGCTGCCGATTCATCGTTCAGGTCGAGAAGTAAGATCCAAGTATCCGTCTCAAATTTAACCGTATAAGGTGTTTTGTGCGGGTATAAATAATCCACGGTCATACCAATTAACTACTTTTGGCTGAATCCACTTGGGATATCGGTTTACTTTGCGAACCTAATGGCCTGTCCAGGGAAAGACCCTGAATCTGATCTATATTCGCCACAATCATCGCCTGATTGCGCCCATCAGCTGCTTACGAAAATCAGTGGGGTCCATGTC
>CAYMHL010000111.1:0-7761 GCA_964390205.1 uncultured Marinobacterium sp. | reverse complement strand
CCTTGATGAAAAAGAAAGGGATATCTGGGTGCTTGTGCACTACTCAGAAAAGCTTAGTCACGGAGAATACCTAATAAAAGCAGAGCTATCACAGCCAGCAACCTATGATAACAAAGGCTACATCAACTCTTTTTCAAACAGAATTATTCTTGATTTAGGCCAACAGCAATTCGATAATGCTGACCCTGAATTTACCGATAACATCGACTTCAAGATTGAATAATGCTGCACTACAACCCTGAACGATTACGTTTTGCACGTGAACGCCGTGGCTTAACCAAAAAAGCTTTGGCCGATGCTGCCGATCTTGATAGCAAAACGATTACTGTCTATGAGAGTGACAGTAAAGATAGCGCTCCTACTCTATCTAGCTTAGAGAAACTGGCATTTGCATTAGGGTATCCCATTAGTTTCTTTCAAAAAGACGACGCACCTACACTCAAAGCAGAAGCAGTTAGCTTTCGCGCCGCCACCAAGCTCAGCAAAAAAAAAGAAAATGCTGCTATTCGAGCAGGCGAGTTAGCTAAAGAACTTAATCAATGGTTGGAAAGCCAGTTTTCGTTACCCGCTAATGCCACACCCGCGTTTGAACCAAATGACTATGGCAACCCGACAACAGCTGCCGCTATGCTGCGTCAGCAATGGCAACTGGGCGAGCGCTCTATTACTAACATGGTGCATTTGCTTGAGTCTAAAGGTATTCGTGTGTTCTCACTGGCTGAAAATTGCTTAGATGTTGATGCCTTCTCCTTCTGGGAAGACGACACACCCTATATTTTACTTAACACTATGAAATCACCAGAGCGCAGCCGCTTTGATGCTGCCCATGAACTTGGTCATTTGGTGATGCACAAATTTGCGCAAAACAATGGTCCCGAAGCAGAGCAGCAGGCTAACCTGTTTGCCTCTGAATTTTTAATGCCAGAAGCCAGCGTAAAAAGTATTTTGCGCCCGTGGCCAACACTTCCCCAGCTTATTCAACAGAAAAAAAACTGGAAAGTATCACTCGCTGCACTCGTCAGACGCTCTTACGACCTTGGCTTCTCTACCGACTGGCACTATCGCCAATTAAGTATTCAGCTGGCCAAACAAGGTTTTAGAACACAAGAGCCAGAAGGCATGAGAGAACGTGAAACCTCGCTATTATTAGAGAAAGTATTTAATACTTTACATACCAGAAGTATTAGTCAAAAAGACGTTCTTGAACAACTTGGCTGGCCGTTGGATGAGTTAAAAGCGCTTACATTTGGGCAGGGACTAGGAATGCATATTGCTAGTAAAAAAGCCGTTATAAGTAAAAACAATAACAAAGCGTTTTTAAGAGTCGTGAAGTGAAAGGTATCACTTTCCCATATTCGTGTGTGTTATATTTTTTAGAACGCCTCACAATTCCTAGGTTTGTGAAGCATTACAACACATAACCCCATACCATCACTTCAACCGTGCTTTAGAAGCACGGTTGAAGTGCGTGCAGAAAACTTGCCAAATTTAACGAAGGCGTAGTTTTTTTGCTTCTTTGAGCTCCGTGATTTTATTTTTACAGTACAAGCATTAAAAGTTAGACTTTATATACAATTTCTATGCAGAAGGCAGGCCCAGTTTGTCAAAAAATGCCCTGTTACGCTCTCTTGCTGCCCTTACCAACTGATTAAAACTGATTACTTCTATATAAGCCTTATAGTTAGGGTTGTAACCGAAAAAACCCATGCCATCCGCAGTCATGGTTAAACCAGAGATATTGCAGCGGTTAATCATCGTTGGAGTTAAGTCGCACAAAATATAACAATATGCAGGGATATCATTGTTTCTTGGGATAAGTGTGCCGGATTTTGTTTTTGCTTGTCCTTCACGAACGTGCTTTACGTAACCTAACGCTTGAGTAATAGGATCTTTATCTTCCCCTTCTCGCATGTCATTGCGCATCGGGCGTTTAATTTCGATAACAGTAATCGAAGCCAGAGGGAAGCTAGTTTGATCATTTACGAGAAGAGGGGTATCAAAAACTCTTAAGCTGAGGAGGTCGGGCTCTTTGGCCGACTCGCTTCCAGTAATCGGCATAGAGTTAAGGGTTTTATCGGACGCTAAGTAGTTGTGAAATGCTAAGCGTTCATCAATTAGCCATAGATTGCATGAATCCAGAAAGATCTCATTGGAGTCTTTTCGCATAGGCATAATGAGTTCGTGAATCATATCTTCACGTGCATATTTACCGTTATCTAGCCTTTCAATGGATTTCTGCATTAGGTCGATGATAACTTTTCGGTGCGAGACGTAATTTGCTAAATCAGACTTTTTAAGGTCTTCCGCCTTGAGCAAGTAGGCATTCAATCGCTCTTTGTACTCTTCCACATACTCCTTACTCTGAGGCTGCATAATCTCATGACCTTCGCTCAGCAGCTGACGCTCGACTTCATACCACTGCGCATGTAGATGCAACTCCAGTTCTTTGTCTGATTTCTCAGGATCAACAATCAGCAACTCTGCGGCGATGTAGCTGGCAATAGGACGGTAACGCGGCGCATGATTATCGATAAAGTCATCCACTCGCTTGCGACCAGCTAATAAATTTTCAGCTAGTACATCTTTTAAATACTCCTTAGCACGCTCCAGCACCGCATCGCGGATATCTTTGAGGGTCACTTCGTTGAGCATATCTTCAAGGTCTTCAGCAATGTCAAAAGATGTTCGCTCGCTACGCACATGTTCATTAAGGTAATTCGACGAAACATAACAAGTGTAAGTAAATTCACCTGATGCGTCCGAAATTTTACCGTACAAACCTGGAAGCTTGCTCTGAATAGATTCCTCTTTAACCAATCGATTGGCTGCACACAATGCCAGCTGATGCTTTTTATTAACAGCCGCGCGAACCTTTATATGAGTTAAGTCAAAGGAATGGTCGCGAATCATAATGTTTTCATGGTAAGCACTAGCGTGCATATGTTGATCATAGAGCGCATCAAGGTCGATAACTTCCCCCGAATCTTCAACCAATATTTTCGGAGCCATATCACTTCGTACAAAATACCAAAGCACATGCTCAAGTAGCTGATTGGCAATGGAGAGGCCTTTGGCAGGCGCATGTTTCCGAAAGCTATTATCGAAACCAAGCAGTTTGAGGCTGGTGCCTGTTTGTTTTTCTATAGCCTCGCTAAGCTCGTCAGCATGCACGCCCTGTTTATCATCGAACCGGAATACACGCCTTCTAAGTGTGCCATCCACTTCTGAAAAGTGGCTCTCAATCTCGACCAGATCAAATACCTTTAGCCACATCAGTCGGCCTACACCACGGCAACCCTTATCTATTTTGTGATCAGAATCGAGGGTTTTAAATGATTTTAAATTGGCCTCATCAAAGCCACAGCCGTTATCCGTTATGGTAAAACCGATGATAGGAGGTAGAGACTTGATATCCAGGTCAAGGTTGCTTTGCGTGCCTCGATTAATGCGCAAAACAATTTTTCCGCTTTCATTATTGCCTTTTTCCTCAATAGAATGAATTGAGTTTACTACTGCTTCGAATACCGGCATTAAACCGTGACTCTTTGGTAACGAAGTATTTCTTAAGCGTCCTTTTAAATTCGTTTGTAGACTCACGGCGCAGCTTCCTCTTGCTTATCGTTATTGCTAAGAAACTCATGTAGCTGCTTCAACTTAAGAAGAAGCTCATCAAATGTAATAATTTGGACGTTCTTCGAGTTACGACGATATATTTCAAAAGATTTTTTCTTATCTTCATCAATAGGCATCTCACCGATCACCAATATGCAGTGGATAGCGTACGACTCAATATCATAAATTCGACTGTTACTTTTAATCATAGCGATATTTTGTTGTAGCTGATAACACTGGTCGAGTACTTGCGTTACAGAGCCTGTAAGCTCGGTAGATGCGCAGTACACGGATTCTCGATAAACAGTTTTGTTAATTAATGAGGAGGAAGGTTTTTTTATTTCAATTAACGCTAGATTGTTTGTGACACCATTTTTAATTAAGTAGTCAGTAATTTTTTCGCCAGCACCAGTCAATCGTTTACCACCTACACTGGCCTGATCTGATATTTTTATAGCTGGGTAGCCAAAGGCAAGGCTTAAGATAAATGGATTTTGATTAAAGAGCTGCTGCCAAGTATCCTCTTTTGTTCTTTTGCTTAGTAAGTCTTCATATGAGCCAATCAAACGCTCAAGTGACACCAACTCTATATTACTTTTTAATTTAGCTAAGGTAACTGAATCAGTTTTTTTTACCGCTGATTTATCTTCTGCCACCATACTCATAGCTATTTGCTTATCAGTATCTGTTATTTTGATTCGAAGCATCTTGCTAATGGCATCGTTATCGGTTGGCAATGGCTTTTGTTCGGTACCTAATCGATATGCGACATGATTATAGGTGGCAGCTGCCTTCGTTATCCGGGCAACATTTCTTGCTCTGTCAGTAATCCGGTTACAGCAACGGCGCATTTCGTCATAATCATTAAAGTTCAGATAAAAACATTCACAATCGCAGCTGCCAGTATTTTCTTTACCAATAGCAAAGCAATTATGCTCCGTGTGTCCTTGAATAGCTGAAATTATTGAATGGTATTCTTTTATTAATCCTAGGCCATAGCGAATATCTTTAATAAAACCTAATGGCAGTAGTTGTAAAAGTTCAACTACATCATCTTTAGTAGATGGAGCTAAATCAAAATTTACAGCAACACTAATCACATTAATCTGTTCGTATTTCTGCTTTAAGTAATTCGGGTGGGTAGGCAAAGTAAAAATAGGGAAAACCGATATAATTCCCTCTTGCTTGTTGAACAGTGCAACCCTTCTTTTATATTGGTTAGGGTTCGCTGTATCTAGCCCGGCTTCTTTTAACTCATCAAAACTTGGGAGATAAAAAACTTCCGTGCAGTTGGTGTGACTCTCTTCAATCTCAATATTTAGATCTTCTGGCCTAAAATCTTCGGGCAATAACCTAGCCATACTTACTCCTTAGAGCTCGCCTTTAAAGGCAGAATCGAGAATTGATGCTTTTAAGATGATTAAATCGGAAATATTTGAATTGACCTGTTCTTTTAAAGCACGGTTCTTTTTGCTTAACAAATTCACTTTGTCTACGAGCATAGCCTGCTCCTCAAGCGGTGGAAGCGGTATCTCTAAGTTAGAAATCATTACTTTAGTTAAAGCTTGACGGGTTGCTCCACCAGCACCTTGAAAGAGTAAAGCAGCTTTAAACTTAGGGCTAATCAACAGATAATTTAGAAATTTAGAATTTAGTTCTTTATTGGGGCGAATGATGCATACATGCTGATTCACGCGAGCCGGCAGAAGCTCATCCAGTACAATGCAGCATCGCGCAATTGACGCTCCTGTAATGTTCAAAAGAACGTCACCTCCTTCAACGACTACATTACTCAGCTTTCCAGCTTGGTCATCATCAATGAAAGCTAGCCCCTCTGGCCTAAATTCCGAGTCATACACATTGAGACTTCTTATTAGTGATATTCCAGATTCCTTGTAGGCTTTTTGCCCGCCTTTGGGTGTTGCTCCGCTACCTACTTTACTCGCTAGGGCAAATAAAGGTTGCGTTGAATAATCCAAATAGACTTTCTCAAACACCTGATCAAGTGAGCTTGCATACAACGCATCTGCCAACGTGACGTTTTCTTGCAAGTGCTCAATGGCGGTGTCGATGCAGAAGAGGAGAACATCGAGTTTTTCGACGATGCGTTTTTGCTCAGTTATTGAAGTAACAGGTACCTTAGCTATTTGAGTAAACAGTTTGGTTGTAGCTCTAGGCATTCGTGCGCCTGAACAATTATTCATTGCTAGATCAACGAAATACTGAGAGCGAAGATAATAAGCCAAAAAGTCTGGACTGATTGCATCAGAACATTCAAACGGTATGATTTCTGTAGTAGCTATGCCATCTGCTTTAGCCACAACTACTTTGTTTAAATATGGCCTTAACTTTCCATAAAGTACCATTCCTTTCTTAAACGCAATTTTTGTACTACTTATTTCTGAACCTTGGGTTGGAGAGTCGCTGATAACTCTCCCCGTATGACTTTCAATGTTCTCTAAGCCAATATAATTATATTTTTCTTCCGATTTGGGCTCCAAAGTTTTTCGTGACGGAGCGCAAACATCGATTAAATTAGTCCACTCCCACCCATCCGGCAATTCATATAAAACCTGCTCCATACTTATTTCTCTGCCAACAGGTCTTCAATTTCATCTAATAGCCCAGACACCAATTTTTCTTTGGTGCGGATGTTCTTGAGGATATCGCTTGGCGCTAAATGCTCCGCATCTTTCTGCTTGGCTGGGTTTTTGGCGGATAAGTCATAGTCTTCTGCCAGTTTACTGGCTGGCACCATCCAAGAACGGTCAGTCGTTTTGCGACTGTTATACAGTTCAACAAATTCTTTTAGGTGATCATCGGTAATCGGTTTGTTTTTGGTGAGTTTTTGCTCTGGCTCGCATTCGTAATACCACACATCGCTGGTACCGCCGCTGCGCTCAAAAAACAGCACGTTGGTTTTCACCCCAGAATACGGCAAAAACACGCCAGCTGGCAGACTTAAAATGGTATGTAGGTTAAAGTTTTCCAGCAACTCTTGTTTGACCTGTTTAAAGGCGCTGTTGGTTTGGAACAACACACCCTCAGGAATAACAATGGCCGCTTTACCGCCTGCTTTCAGCGTTTTCATAAAGTGCTGTAAAAATAGCAGTTCAGTGGCGTTAGCCTGAATTGGGAAGTTTTGTTGAATTTGCGGCTTCTCTTTACCGCCAAACGGTGGATTAGCCAGAATGATGTTGTAACGGTCTTTTTCCTGAATATCGCGTATGTTCTGCGTCAGGGTATTACCACGATACAGGTTAGGTGACTCTATACCATGCAGAATCATATTCATCATGCCCATCACATACGCCAACGAGGTTTTTTCAAAACCAAAGAAGGTGTCGCGCTGAATAAAATCCCACTGCTCGGTAGATAACGTATTCTTTTTCGTTTTTAGGTATTCAAAGGCTTCCACCAAAAAACCACAAGAACCGGCTGCCGCATCGTAAATAGTCTCTCCAGCTTTAGGGTCTAGCGCTTGCACCATGGCACGAACCACCGGGCGTGGGGTATAAAACTCGCCCGCGTAACCACCGGCATCACCCATATTTTGCAATAAGCCTTCGTAGACCAGCGACAACTCAAACATTTCATCGCTGGATTGGAAGTTCAGTGTGTCGATAATATCCAGCACTTCACGCAGGGTATGGCCTGAAGCTACTTTGTTATCCATGTACTGGAAAATTGCACCAATTTTGTAGGTGAACGATTTAGGATCTGCACCAGTCGCAGCGGCGTTGGCAAAACTTTTCAGGTAGGGGAAAAGCTGGTCGTTCACATAGTCGATTAAGTCATCACCGGTTTTAGCGCGGGCCAGATCTAATTTGCCATTATCCGTTTTAGGACAGGCCCAACTCGTCCAGCGATGCTGCTCATTCAACACGGACTGATAGTCTTTACCAGACAGTACCGCTTCATCTTTTTTTTCGGATTCGTAATCATCGAGAAATTTAAGAAATAAGACCCAAGAGGTTTGCTCGGTGTAGTGCATAGCACCGCTAATACCGTCGTCACGGCGCAGGATGTCAGTGATACGGTTTATTTTCTGCTGTAGTGACATTATTAGAGTTTTCCGATAATAAAATAATACATATTGGTGATGTCTTCGCTGATTTCTTCCGGCTTCATTTGATTTACATAGAGCTC
>CAYMHL010000110.1:0-7789 GCA_964390205.1 uncultured Marinobacterium sp. | reverse complement strand
CTGGCGCACTGGCTCGATTCGGGTGACGACCACGACTATGGCATGACCACCGTGATTGCCGGGGTGGTCACCTATCTGCTCGGTGTCATCACCCTGGTCGGCGACCTGAGTCTCGCGGTGGCGATTGCCGTGATGACCACCATCGTGCTGCACTTCAAGCAGACGCTGCATCAGGCACTGGAGCACCTGAGTGACTCCGAGATTCGCGGCATTCTGCAGCTGGCGCTGATTTCCGCTGTGCTGCTGCCGGTATTGCCCAACCAGAACTACGGACCCTGGGACGCACTCAACCCCTATGAAATCTGGCTGCTGGTCGTCCTCATCGCCGGTATCAGCCTGACCGCCTACTTCGCCATGCGTTTGACCGGCCCGGACAAGGGCGTACTGATCACCAGTCTGCTGGGGGGGCTGGCCTCCAGCACCGCCTTGACGCTGAGCCTGGCGCGAATGAACGCCAGCCTGCCCATGCCGCGGCTGCTCACCAGCGGTATCCTGTTGGCGGCAGCCATCATGTATCCGCGCATTCTGCTGGAGGTCGCGGTGGTCAACCCGGCACTGTTGCCCGCACTCTGGCCCCCCATGCTGGCGATGACCCTTGGCTGTGCCGCCAGCGCCTTCTGGTTCTGGCACCGCAAGGAGCCTTTTGGCCATGTGGATACGGCGCAGGTCTCCGCCCAGCCGTTTCAGCTGCTGCCGGCGCTCAAGTTCGGTGCCCTGCTGGTCGTGATCATGTTGCTGGCTCAGGGCATTCAGGCCTACATGGGTGAGCAAGGGCTCTGGCTGGTCGCCATCATCGCGGGCCTGACCGATGTGGACGCCATCACCCTGACCCTGGCACGCATGGCCCGCGACACCATTTCGGCGGATACCGCCGTCACCGGCATCACCCTGGCGGCCATCACCAACACGCTGGTCAAGGGGGCGCTGGCCCTCTTTGCCGGCCACTGGAGCCTGTGTCGACCACTCTGGCCCGGCCTGGCCCTCGCAATCCTGCTGGCCCTGCTAACCTTAACGCTGATCTGATCGAAAGGGATACGTCATGGACACGCTGTTAACACCGGAACAGTTGCGCCACCGCTGCGACCTTTCCGCCTTCGGCCTTACCTCCACGGCCGACATCACACCGGATTACTCGGCACTGGGGCAGTCCCGTGCCGTGGATGCCATCCAGTTTGCCATCGGCATGGATCATCAGGGCTATAACCTCTTTGTCAGTGGCTCCACCGGCGTCGGCAAGCGTGAGCTGGTGTCGCGTATCATCAGCGCCGAAGCCGCCAGTGGCGAGGCTCCGCATGACTGCTGTTATATCCACAACTTCGATCGTCCCAACCAGCCCTGCATTCTGATCCTGCCCCAGGGTACCGGCCAGCAGCTGCACGAGGATCTGCGCAAGCTGATCGAAGTTCTGCTGGTGCGCATTCCGGCGCAGTTCAAAAGCGATGAATACCGCAACCAGTTGCAGGCCTTGAACGACGAGTTTCAGCAACGCGAGGAGATGAGCTTCAAGTCGCTGGGCAAAAAGGCGCACGAGCTGGGTGTTACCCTGATGCGTACCCCGGGGGGCTATACCCTGGGGCCGATCCGTGACGGCAAGCTGATGACTCCGGACGAGTTCAAGCAGCTGCCGGAAGATGAACGCGAGCAGATCAAAAGGGCGATCGACACGCTCAACGAGGAACTCACCGAGCTGGTGCATGAAGTGCCGAAAATGCATCAGGAGCATCAGGCCCGCATTCGCGAGCTGGAACAGGAAACCACCCGCGGCGTGATCGACCCGGCGCTGAACAACCTGCGCCAAAGCTATGGCGAGCATACATGCGTACTCAACTTTCTCGACACCATCCATCAGGATCTGATCGAGAACGTGGACGATTTTTTCCCCTCCGAGGAAGAGGAACGGGCCCCGCTGCACAAACGTGCCCGCTCGGCCAAGTTCCGCCGCTATCAGGTCAACATGCTGGTCAGCAACGGCCATAATGGCGGCGCGCCGGTGATCTATGAAGATATCCCCAGCTACCAGAACCTGATCGGCCGCATCGAATATGAAGCCCATTTCGGCACCCTGACCACGGACTTCAGCCTGATTCAGCCCGGCGCCCTGCATCGGGCCAACGGCGGCTATCTGGTGGTCGATGCGCAGAAGCTGCTCACCTTCCCCTTCGCCTGGGAAGGCCTGAAGCGGGCGCTGCGCAACCGCGAGATTCGCCTGGATCCGCTGGAAAAGATCTACGGCATCAGCGGCACCCGCTCGCTGGAACCGGAGCCGGTGCCGCTGGATGTGCGCGTCATTCTGATCGGTGACCGTCGTCTCTATTATTTGCTCAAGCATTACGATCCCGAGTTCACCACCCTGTTCAAGGTGTACGCCGACTTTGCCGAGGGCTTCGACCGTGACCGTCAGAACCTGGAAAACTACCTGGGCCTGACCGCCATGCTGATCCGCGAAGAGGGCCTGGCCCACTTCGATCGCAGTGCGCTCGAAGCGGTGATCGAACACAGCTCGCGGCAGATGGATGACAGCCAGAAGCTGTCGCTCAACCGTGGTCAGCTGATCGATCTGCTGCGCGAATCCAGTTTCTGGGCACTGCGTCAGGGCGCCTCGCTGGTAGCACGCGAGCATGTCGGCAAGGCGATCGCCCAGCAGCGTTACCGCAGCAGTCAGTACTCAGAGCTGCTGCAGGAACAGATTGAACGCGGCACCCTGATGGTGACTACCGAGGGCAAGGTGATCGGTCAGGCCAACGGCCTGTCGGTGTTCCAGCTCGGCGATCAGCGCTTCGGCAAACCCAGCCGCATCTCCGCCACCGCACGCATGGGCAGCGGACGCATGCTCGACATCGAACGTGAAACCAAGCTCGGCGGTCCGCTGCACTCCAAGGGGGTGATGATTCTGGCCGCCTGCATCGGTGCCCGCTATGCCCGCAACCAGCCGCTGTCACTCAACGCCAGCCTGGTGTTCGAGCAGTCCTATGGCCCGGTGGATGGCGACAGTGCCTCGGCGGTGGAACTCTGCGTACTGCTGTCCGCCATTTCCGGTCTGCCGCTGAAACAGAGCTTCGCCGTGACCGGCTCGATCAACCAGCAGGGTGAAATTCAGGCCATTGGCGGCGTCAACGAGAAGATCGAGGGCTTTTTCGAACTCTGCCAGGCACGCGGGCTGGACGGCAGCCACGGCGTAATCATTCCGGCAGCCAACGAGCCGCATTTGATTCTGGATCAGGCGGTCGTAGATGCCTGCCGCGAAGGCAGGTTTGCCATCCATGCCGTCGGTTCGCTGGATCAGCTGATCAGCCTGCTGTTCGATCGCGAGGCGGGCAAGGCCGATGCGGATGGCCGTTATCCGCCGTCCACCGTAAACGGCATGGTACAGCTGCAGCTGTCCGACTGGGCCGAACAGGCGCGCAAGCTGTCGGCCAAGGGAGATGATTGAGGCCGAGACCATCCGGCCGGGTTGAATCCTGCAGGATCCGGTCTACAGTCTTGTTGAACTGGACACAAATACCCAAGGGGGCCTGGCATGCACATTCCCGATAGCACACAGACACTCACCGTCGGCCAAAAGCGTTACCGCTTTCACAGCCTGCGCAAGGCCGAGGCGACACTGGGTGACATCAGCCGCCTGCCCCGCTCACTCAAGGTGCTGCTGGAGAACCTGCTGCGCGGTGCCGACAGCGATGCCGTTTCGATGGATGACCTTAAGGCACTGGTGGCCTGGCAGCAACAGGGTGGCCACAGCGAGCAGGAGATCGCCTTCAGACCTGCGCGGGTATTGATGCAGGACTTCACCGGGGTGCCTGCGGTCGCGGACCTGGCCGCCATGCGCGATGCGGTTACGGCGCTGGGTGGCGATGCACAGCAGGTCAATCCGCTGTCACCGGTGGACCTGGTGATCGACCACTCGGTGATGGTCGATCACTACGGCAGCGCCGACGCCTTTGCGGCCAACGTGCGCACCGAAATGGGCCGCAACCATGAACGCTATGCGTTTCTGCGCTGGGGCCAGACCGCCTTCGACAACTTCCGCGTGGTGCCGCCGGGCACCGGCATCTGCCATCAGGTCAATCTGGAATATCTGGGCCGCACCGTCTGGACCGAGGAACGGGATGGTGAGGTCTGGGCCTATCCCGACACTCTGGTCGGTACCGACTCGCACACCACCATGATCAACGGCTTGGGTATTCTTGGCTGGGGCGTGGGCGGCATTGAAGCAGAAGCGGCCATGCTGGGACAGCCGGTGTCGATGCTGATCCCCGAAGTCATTGGCGTCAAGCTCACCGGAACTCTGGGTGAAGGCATTACGGCCACCGATCTGGTGCTGACCGTGACTGAAATGCTGCGCCGGCACGGCGTCGTCGGCAAGTTTGTCGAATTCTACGGTGACGGCCTGGCCGGACTGCCGCTGGCCGACCGCGCCACCCTCGCCAACATGGCCCCCGAGTACGGGGCCACCTGCGGCTTTTTCCCGGTGGATGATGAAACCCTGCGCTACCTGCGCCTGTCCGGCCGCAGCGATGACCAGGTTGCACTGGTCGAAGCCTACTGCAAGGAGCAGGGTCTCTGGCGCCATCCGGGTGACGAGCCTCTGTTTACAGACACCCTGACGCTGGACTTGGGCGAGGTCGAGGCATCCCTTGCCGGACCCAAGCGGCCTCAGGACAGGGTTGCGCTGACGGACGTGAAAGCCCGCTTTGATGAGGTGATGGCGCTCAACCTGACGTCGGCAGACACCGCCATTGGCGCGCTGGAAGCCGAAGGCGGCCAGCCGGCACCGGGGGCCGGGGGCAGCGCGCGCATTGAGATTAACGGGGAGCCGTTTGAACTTCATCACGGCGCCGTGGTGATCGCGGCGATTACCTCCTGTACCAACACGTCCAATCCCAGCGTCATGCTGGCCGCCGGAATGCTGGCAGAAAAGGCACTGGCCAAAGGGTTAAAGCGCCAGCCCTGGGTCAAGACTTCGCTGGCGCCCGGCTCCAAGGTGGTCACCGATTACCTGCAGGCAACCGGCCTCAACCAGGCGCTGGATCAGCTCGGTTTCAATCTGGTGGGCTATGGCTGCACCACCTGCATCGGCAACTCCGGTCCGCTGGCCGAGCCGATCGAGCACGCCATCCGCGACGGCGACCTGACCGTGGCCTCGGTACTGTCCGGCAACCGCAACTTCGAAGGTCGGGTACATCCGGCGGCCAAGACCAACTGGCTGGCATCACCGCCGCTGGTGGTTGCCTTTGCGCTGGCCGGCCGTATCGATATCGACCTGAGCCGGGAGCCACTGGGCAAGGGTACCGACGGTACGCCGGTCTACCTGAGGGATATCTGGCCCAGTCAACAGGAGGTGGCCCGGGCGCTGGAACAGGTGAATACCGACATGTTCCGCCGCGAATATGCCGCCGTGTTCGACGGCGATGCCGACTGGCAGGCGATCGACATACCCACCGAGGATACCTACACCTGGCCGGACTCCAGCTATATTCGTCAGCCGCCCTTCTTCGACGGCATGTCGGCGCAGCCGGAGCCGGTGCGGGATATCGACCAGGCCCGTATTCTGGCCCTGTTCGGTGACTCGGTCACCACCGACCACATTTCGCCTGCCGGCGCCATCAAGGCGGACAGTCCCGCCGGGCGCTACCTGCAGGCACTGGGGGTGCAACAGCAGGACTTCAACTCCTACGGTTCCCGCCGCGGCAATCACGAGGTGATGATGCGCGGCACCTTCGCCAATATTCGTATTCGCAACGAGATGCTCGATGGTGTGGAAGGGGGTGAAACCCGGCATTACCCCAGCACCGAGCAGCTGTCGATCTATGATGCCGCCATGCGTTATCAGCAGGAAGGCGTTGAGCTGGTGGTCGTGGCCGGCAAGGAGTACGGTACCGGTTCATCCCGTGACTGGGCCGCCAAAGGCACCCGCCTGCTGGGCGTTCGCGCCGTGGTGGCGGAGTCGTTTGAGCGCATTCACCGCTCCAACCTGCTGGGGATGGGCGTATTGCCGCTGGAGTTCATCGATACCGATCGCCGGCAGCTGGGCCTGACCGGTGAAGAAAGGATCAGTCTGAATGGACTGGAACAGCTGCAGCCCAAGCAGGAATTGATCCTCACGCTGACCCGCCCCGAGGGCTCAACGGAGCAGGTCAGGGTTCGCTGTCGCATCGATACCGGCAACGAATTGGCCTACTTCCGTCATGGCGGCATCCTGCACTATGTACTGCGCAGGATGCTTGAACCGGGCTGATCAGGTACGGAAATGCACCTCTAAATAACAGGATCAGCCGCTGTGCTGTGCGAATCCTTGGTCTGCTTTTCAGGCCACGGCCCGTCCACCCTCCCTGAGCCAACTGGTGATCGCGGCCAGGCCGTCCAGCACCGGCTGCAGGATCTGGGCCAGCTCGGCTTCGTCAGCCTGCAAGGCCGCTGCACCGTCGAAGTTGACGTAGGACAGGCGAGCCACCAGTTCATCCTCCGGCATGCCGAAGGCGGTGCCCGGCAGCAGCGCGACCCCGGCTTCCTGCAGCAGGCGGCCGCACAGCTGATCCGAGGTGGTGATGCCGGCCGCCGCCAGGGCTTCACGCCAGGGAGCAAAGTCCGGGAACAGGTAGAAGCCGCCCTCCGGCTGAGCGGTCAGGACACCGGCTTCGTTGAGCAGCGCCGCTGCCTGCCGACCCAGGGCCGACAGAATCTGCCGCTCCCGCTGCACATAGGCCTCCACCTCGGGTCCGAAACGATAGGCCTCGACAGCAGCTTGCTGGATGGGCGCAGCCACACAGGACCAGGTTTCCGAAGCCACACCCAGCAGTCGCGGCAACAGGTTGTCGGCCAGAGTCTGAGGCACATGCAGCACCCCCAAACGCCAGCCCCCGGCGCCACACCATTTGGACAGGCCGCCGGTCACCAGCGTCCCTTCCGGGTAGTAGCGCGCCAGCGAACGGTGCGCGCCCTGATGGTGCAGCATGCCGTAAATTTCGTCACTGATCACCAGTACCTGATGCCGGCGCATCACCTCGGCCAGTGCCTGCAGCTGGGCTTCGCTGTAGGTCGTACCGCTGGGGTTGCCCGGGTAATTCAGTACCAGCAACAGCGGCAGTTCAGGATCGTCCCGCGTCAGACAGAAGGCCTCCAGCATCTCGGGCGTCAGCCGCCACTCGCTGGCGGCATCGGCCTGCAGCCGTGACACCCGGTGGCCGGCCAGGCGGGCCTGGGGTTCATAGGACACCCAGCTGGGCGACACCAGCAGCACTTCGGCACGGGTAAACGCGGCCATCACGGCATAGATCAGCAGCTTGCTGCCCGGTCCCACCAGCACACGCTCCGGCTGCCAGTCGACAGCGTCCTGCTGGCGGTGAAATCCTGCCACGGCTTCACGCAGAGAGCGCAAGCCCTGAACCGGCAGATAGGCTTTTTCCTGCGCATGCAGGCGCAGCAACTCAGTCACTCCGGCAGGCACCGGAAACGGCGACTGACCGAAACCGAAACGATAGACCTGACGGCTGGCCGCCAGCTGGTCGGAACGCTCGTTGATCAGCAGGGTTTCTGAATGGTTGATTGGGCGAAGATAGGCATCAATAGACATGGCAAAGGGTTCCTGTGGTCGATCCATGTGCGTACTATGGACCAAATAAAAACCCTTTCAATTTGTTGAGCAAGTTTGGAAAGTAATTTTCAAAAACTTTCAAGCAGACTGATATTTTCAAAAAAATCTTATAATTTTCAATATCTTGAAAACAGGGCTTTGCAAGGATAAAAAGGTTTTGAAATCCATTGCTGACATCCGTTTCCCCCCTTCCAGCCTGGC
>CAYMHL010000109.1:6339-7919 GCA_964390205.1 uncultured Marinobacterium sp. | reverse complement strand
GCATGGGCGCACCGCCGAGCATTACCGAAACAAAACCGTACTGACGCAGGCTCCAGGTAAACTTGAAAAAGGCGTAAATGAACAACACCACCAGCAGAAGCAGCTTCAACTCCCACTCCTGCTTGGTCGCTACCACCACGAACGGCAGGTCCTCAACCAGATTGATCGCTTTTTCGGCCGAACTCATTACCGTCATCAGGCCCGCCAGCACCAGAATGGTGGTTGAGGCAAAGAAGGCCACGCTGCGCTCCAAATTGGCGATCGCTGCCGTATCCGCCATACGCACCTCCCGTGATAACATTCTGCGCATCCATTCGGTGCGATACAGATGCATCAGACTGACCAGGCAGGGGGTCGTATGACTCTTGTAGGCCGAATAGTACATATAGCCCTTAAAGCAGAGCAGAAACCAGCCCAGCGCCACGGCGTTGGCCCAGTTGCCCTGCAGCATCAACAGCAGCTTTTCCATTGAATACTCCGTTTATCTGTGTCCGTACCACCATAATCTACAGGGATTAAGTTTCAGTGTCTTCAAGCAGTTACAACCTTTCAGCCGGTGTCGGCTATGCTTTGGCCACCACCCTGGTGATGAGCCTGGCGGCAGTATTGATCAAACTGACGGCGGTCATGATCAGCATCGAGATGATCGTCTTTTTCCAGTATCTGCTCTGTCTGCTGGTCATGCTGCCCTGGCTCAAACAGAGCGGTCTGGGCATGCTGCGCACCGGACGACCAGGACTGCATCTGCTGCGCGGCCTCTGCGGCTGGGGCTGTTTTTACGCTTATTATCTTGCACTGGACAACATCCCGCTGGTGGATGCTGCTTTGTTGCGTAATGCGGCCCCTCTGTGCGTACCGCTCTGGTTGCTGCTGTGGCAGCGGGTGGGTCTGCACTGGCTGAGCTGGCTGCCGCTGCTGCTGGGCTTTATCGGCATCGGCCTGATCATGCAGCCGGAGGGCAGCGGCCTCAGCGGCTGGCATCTGGTCGGTTTTGTCTCGGCATTGACGCTCGCAGGCTCCATTGTCACTACCCGCGAACTGACCCGAACTGAACCGGTGAACCTCATCCTGTTTTATTACTTTCTGATTTCGGCACTGGCATCCTTACCGCTGGCAATCAGCCACTGGCAGCCCCTGCCGCTAACCAGCCTGCCGTATATCCTGCTGATTGCAGCGTCCATATGGCTGACCATGTGGCTTTACACACGCTCCTACAGCCATGCACCCGCTTCGGTAATAGCACCTCTGAGTTATTTCGGCGTGGTGTTCACCGGACTCTGGGGCTGGCTGATCTGGGATCAGATCCCTCTGCCGCTGACCTGGATCGGAACCGCGCTGGTGATTCTGGGCGGTGTGGGTTCGGTCTGGATCGGCGCCAGACTGCAAAGCCGCCACTGATACAGACGAATGAGTGGCGGGCGTGCCCACCTGAGGCAGATGGCTTTATACCAGCCACAGCAGGCACAACAGGATCAGCAGCAGTCCGGCAATATATACGCGCAGCGCGGGCTCGGCTTCCTTCGCCCAGGACAAAATCGGCCTTAACCGCTGCCACGGCAGGTGCTTGCATCGAGCACCGA
>CAYMHL010000109.1:0-6239 GCA_964390205.1 uncultured Marinobacterium sp. | reverse complement strand
CCTTGTGGCTATTCTCGTGAAGGACTTGCCATTGCAGCCAAAGGAAACGCAGCACCAGCAGCAGGGTTGCTACGGCCCCGGCGCTGAGCAGGCCACCCAGCCAGGGTGCCAGCGAAAGACTGAGTCCATCCACCTGCAAGGCCTGTTTCATGGCCAGTTTGGTATGAGCACCACTGGTCAGAGGCAGCCCTGCCAGCAAAAGACCCGGCAAAGCGACCAGCCCCCAATAGAGCCAACGGAGGTAACGATGGCTCGGCGGCATGATGCCCACTGATAGAAACAGTGCCCCCTTGGCCAGGGCATGATGCAGGGCAAAGGTACCGATCACCGGCAACAGCCATATGGCGCGTTCAGGCTCTGCCAAGGCAACCCCCAGCATCAGGGTCATCAATCCCATCTGGCTGATGCTGGAATAGGCCAGCACCGCCTTGCTCTGCCGCTGACACACCCCAATCAAGGCACCACCCAGCGAGGCCAACACACCGATCAGTGCCAATACCGTTCCCGTTACAATATGGCTCGTCTGACCCAGCGGCAGCGTCAGCAGCCAGCCCAGCAGCCCGGCCTTGATCATGGCGCCGCTGAGTACGGCGCTGGCAGGTGTCGGAGCAACCGGATGCGCCAGCGGCAGCCATAGATGCAGCAGCGGCAAGCCCGCCTTGACACCAAAACCCGCCAGCAGCAGCCCCATTATCACACCGGTACGGGGGGATTCAGCGATGGCGGCCGGCAGCTCTGCCAGCAACAGACTGTTGGCGGCCCCTGCCGCCAGTAAAAGTCCGGCCAGCAACGCCATCTCGCCCAGTACGGCCATCACCAGATACACCCGCCCTGCCCTGAACGAGGCCGATGTGCGTTCATGCACCACCAGTCCATAACCGGCAAAAGTCATCAACGCAAAAAAGGCATAGAAGCTGACCAGATCAGCGGCCACTACCAGGCCCAGATTGCCGCAGAGTGTCAGCCCCCAGAACAGTGCAAAACTACGGCGGTGCTGTCTCACGTAACCGCTTGCATACAGCCCGGCACAACTCCACAGCAATGCCGTTAATAGCAGGAAAGGTTGACGCAGGGTATCCAGCTGCCAGTTCGCGCCCAACAGCAGTCCCGGCAATTCAAGCTGCCACTGAGCGGGTCCCAGCAGCACCAGCCCCAGCGCCGGCAAGGACAGCAGCGGCAACAGCCGCCACTGCCAATGCTGCAACGAAGGATGCAGGGCCAGTACAATCGGTAACAATGGCATACAAATTGCCAACAGCAGCCAGACCATCATGGCAGATACTCCCGTGCCGCAATCAGCTCGGCCCAGCTCAAGGGGCTGAACGGCAAGGCTGCGAAGAGACCGGCCAGCAGAGTCAGGGCAGCAGTGAGGAGCGGCGGCCAAAGCAGCCAGCTGTGTGTTTCCAGCCGTCCCCAGCGCCGTTGCTGCGACCACTCATACTCCGGCTGAAACCAGAGCCGATGGATCACCGGCAGAAAATAGGCCGCGTTGAGCAGGCTGCTGATCAGCAGCACAGCGATCACCCACTCCATCTGCGCATTCAAGGCACCGCTGCCGAGCGTCCACTTGGTGACGAAACCGGCCAGTGGCGGAGCACCAATCATGCCGAACGCGGCCAGGGTGAAGGCCGCAGACGTCAGCGGCATGCGCCGCCCGGCACCGTTCATCTCCTGCACCTTGTGAATACCCAGGGTTTCGGCATAGTTGCCGGCACAGAAAAACAGGGTGATCTTCATGATGCCCTGATGCAGCAAATGTACCAGGCCACCTACCGTACCCACGGGGCCAAACACGGCGGTGCCCAGCACAATGTAGGACACCTGACTGACCGTTGAGTAGGCCAGCCGCCGCTTCAGGTCAGTTTGCGACAGGGCTCGAACAGAGCCATAGATGATGGTAAACGCCGCCAGCCAGCCCAAAGGCTCCAGCACACCCAACAGGGTGGCAAACTCGATGCCATAGAGGTCATACACTACCCGCACAATGCCGAACGCGCCCGCCTTGACCACGGCCACCGCATGCAGCAGCGCGCTTACCGGTGCGGGAGCGACCATGGCCTGCGGCAACCAGCCATGCAGTGGAAAGAGTGCCGCCTTGACGCCCAGCCCCGCCACCAACAAAACGAACACCAGCACCAAGGGCAGGTGCAGGCTCGCGTCGACGTCTTTCAGCTGCCCCGTTTCCTGGAAGGAGAGGTCCCCCACCAGCCCCTGCAGCCAGATCATGCCCAGCAACAGCGCAGCACCGCCACTGAGCGTGTAGATAATGTAGTTACGCCCGGCCAGCAACGCCTTGTCGGTACCTCTATGTACCACCAGCGGGTAAGTCGACAGCGTCAGCATTTCGTAAAACAGGAAGAAGGTAAACAGGTTGCCGGCCAGTGCAATCCCCATCGTACTGGCCACACAGAGGCTGAAAAAACCGAAGAACCGACTGCGGTTGGGCGAGCCTTCAAGATAACCTACGGCATAAATGGTGGTGAGCAGCCAGAGTACCGCTGACAGCCCTGCAAACATCATGGCCAGCGCGTCGGCCTGGAGTACAAAGCTGACACCGGGCAGAATCTCATAATTCAAACCATAATCGAGTTCATTCAATACCCCCCAGGTCATCACGCCCACCAGCGCCACCTTGATCAAGGCCGCCAACAGGTTGATCGTTGTACGCAGACGCTGCCGCTCCTCCGGCAGGGTGAAAATGATCACGGCGGCCAGCATGGAGCTGAGTAATGCAAAGATCGGCACCAGCGTCAGTTGTGTCATTGCACCTCCTCAAAGGGTAATGCCATCACCGACAATACCTGGTTGCCACTCAGCCCCAGTCCGAGAGAAGCCAGCGCCAGCAGCATGGCCACTACTTCCAGACGTCGATCAGGATGATAGAAGTGATCCTTTTCATCTCGCTCCAGGAATGACGCTTTGTAAATCCGGAACACATACGCCGCCGACAGCAGGCCTCCGCCTATGAGAACCAGTATCCACCACCACTGCCCCGATGCCATGCTCGCCTGCAGCAACATCCACTTGGCCGCAAAACCGCCGGAGGGTGGCAACCCCATCAGGGAGACACCGGCCAGACCAAAGGAAAACAGCGAGAATGGCAGGAAATGGCTCACCCCTGCCAACGCCTCAACGCGGTTGCTGCCCACGGCCAGGATCAGATTGCCGGCCGCCAGAAACATGGCGGCTTTAGCCAGGGCATGGCTGATCACCTGCAGCGTGATGCCCTGCTGCGCCTGCAGAGAAATGGACGCATCGACGCCAAAGGTCAGTGGAAACAGCAGAAACAGATAGCCGATCTGGGCCACTGAGGAGTAGGCCACAACCTGCTTCAGTCGCGCCTGACAGAGCGCCAGCCAACTGCCCCAGATGATCGCAATTGCCCCCAGGCCGCCCAGCAGCTGCGCCATCCCATACGTCGCTACGACACCCCCTGTCTCCAGCCAGACCCGCGCGGCAATGTAGAAAGACGCCTTTACCACCAGCGCCGACAGCAGTGCGCTCACCGGTGACTTGGCAATGCCATGGGCGGGCGGCAGCCAGCCATGCAGCGGGAACAGGGCCGTCTTCAGCGCCAGCCCCACCAACATCAGCACCAGTGCCGGCCGCATCAATTGAGCATGCTCGGACGATTGAACCTGATCAGCCACATCCGCCAGCGACAGGGTGCCAAACTGTCCGTAGACCAGTGCCACACCCAGCAAATAGGCAAGAGACCCCAGCAGTGCGGCCAGCAGATAACGCAATGCCGCACGCAAGGCTTCGGCCTGCCCACCCAGTGCAACCAGCCCAACGGCAGACAGCGTGATCAGCTCCAGGCCAACATAGAGGTTGAACAGGTCACCGCCCAGCCAGACCGTGTTCAGCCCCGCCCACAGAAACCAGTACAGTGGCCAGAAATAACGTTGCCAGGGTCGATCGGGCTCAAGGTAGAGTCCGGCATGAATGCCACAGCCACTGGCGACCAGCGTCGTCAGCAGCAGAAAAGTAACCGCAAGCCCGTCGACGCGCAGCTCAATGCCAAGCGGGGCGTCCCAGCCTGCCAGCGTGTAGTAGAACCCGCCCTCCTGCCGCACCAGCCACCAGAGCCCGACTGACACCAGCAACTGCAGCAGCATGCCCAACCAGGTCAGGGCGCGTCCCTGCCGAAACCCAAGCAGCAGTGAGACCGTTGCCAGCGCCAGCGGCGTGAACAGCAAGCCTGCCATCAGCCAGTTACTCATGCGAGCGCCCCTCCCCGCCATGGCCTTCTTCGGATACGGTGGATTCAAGCGCTGTGCTGCCGGTCAGATGGTAGTAGCGCCGAATCAGCACAATGCCCAGGGCCGTGGCCGCGATCGAGACCACGATGCCGGTTAATGCCAGTGCCTGAGGCACGGGGTCAGGCCCGCCGTGATGCTGCGCCAGCCCAACCAGGATCAGGAACGTAGCTGAACTGATAACATTGAGCGCCAGCAGTTTGCGCAGCAGGTGCCGCAGAGCGATCAAGCCCAACAGACCTATGCCCCAGAGCACAACACCCGTGAGGGCGAACAACAGCGGCGTGCTCATCGCTCCCCCTCTTCCGGCTCACTGGCATTGTTGACCGGGGCTGCCACAAACAGCGCCAGCAGAATCATACCGATCGACAGCGTTAACAGGGTTTCAATCGACAGGATCAGCGCCTTGCCAAGCCCCGGCGGATACGCCAGAAACGACTCGCCGGCGAGGGCACTGGCCAGCCCGACCAACAGAAACAGCGCAAACCCAAGTACCAGACCAATACGTAACAGCATCCCGGGACGCAGAAAGCCCAGCGGCATACCGGTCAGACGCATCAACACCCCCGTGGCCGCCAGCATGGCGCCCGCCTGGAAGGCACCACCGGGTCGGTCCGCACCCGCCCAGAGCAGATACGCCGCGAGTAGCAGCATCAACGGCACCAACCAGCGCAGCAAAGCCTTGAGCAGGGTATCAGACGTACGCAGTTCCGGATCTTCCAGCGAGCGGGTGCGGGCCATGGAAATGCCCGCCATGGCGGCGATCACCAGCACGGCGATTTCGAGCAGGGTATCGTAGCTGCGAAAGTTCAGCAGTACCGCTGTTACCGGGTGCTCGACACCACTGGCCGACAGGTTTTCCTGCAGCAGCTGCGGCAGCTCAGACGCGGGCTCCAGCATGCCAAGCTGCCATACACTGCGCCCCAAGAGGGCTGTCAACATCAATGCCAGTAACAGTATTCCGACTCGAGCAGCAGGGGATTTCATCAGCATTTCTCCTCAGGCACCGAACCGGTGCCGGCGCCATGCCCCTTCCGAGAACGGCCTCGACGAAAGTGACTGACCGCATCCAGCAGCAGCACTCCAGTCAGACCGGCACCGATGGCCGCCTCCGCCAACGCGATGTCCGGCGCCTGTAGTCGTACCCAGCACACCGCCATCAGCAGACCAAAGGCGATGAACACCACCACCGCTCGAAACAGGTCCCGTGACAGCAGTGCCGCCGCAGCGGTGGACACCAGTGCCAGTGCCAGCAACAGATCCAGCAGAACTTCAATCATCCCTGACCTCCCTTTCACGCAGGGGGTCGAGCAGCGGAGGTTCATGCATACGTACGGCGCGTGCGACCAGGTGGGCCGATGTTGCGCTGGCAGCCAGCGCCACCCACCAGATCAACAAGGTTTTCAATCCAACGGCAACCGAGGGTGTCATCATGAGCAGCGCCAGAATGATCAACCCTAACCCCAGGTTATCGATCTTGGTCAGGGCATGAATCCGACACAGCGTATCGTTGAAACGAAACAGCCCCAGCGTGCCAAGGGCAAAGAACAGACAGCCACTGATCAGCAGCAGTATTTGCACTCCGAACAACAGCCCATCAATCATCGTCATGCCCCTTGACCGCATGGCGGTCGGTTTTCTCACCTTCAATTCGCACCACGCGGGTCACGAAAGCCGCAACGGAGAACACCGCCAATACCGCCAGTATCAGCGCCACATCCCGCAATGCAGGCATCTGCTGGGCTTCAGCCAGCACCAGCAGCAGGGCAACACCGGTAGTACCGAACAGCTGCGAGGCCAACATGCGATCAGCGGCTGTCGGCCCACGCCAGATGCGCACGAACCCCAGCATCAGCGTCAACAGCAGAAAGAGTGCAACCAGATGCAGTAGCAGTGTCATCCCGCTTCCTCATGACTCAGCGTCAAACCGAACAAGGCAGCCACACGCTGCTGTGTCTGCTCCAGCTCTTCTCTGACCGG
>CAYMHL010000108.1:0-7920 GCA_964390205.1 uncultured Marinobacterium sp. | reverse complement strand
ACAAGTTGACTTACTAATCAAGGCAGGCTGGAGGGTACTGGTGATATGGGAATGCCGCCTGAAGCACCGCCATCAGAATTTACAGGACATCGTGCAGCTGATAAAAGGCCAGGAAACGTATATCTCTTGGCCGGATACACCACCAAAACCCGGATAGACTTCCTGTGTTTTGGGGAACCTGTTCCCGATAGAACCAGGAATCCCTGAAGAGGAAAAATGAGTTGAGAGTCT
The DNA here is from genome assembly GCA_964390205.1 of uncultured Marinobacterium sp. Taxonomy (GTDB): domain Bacteria; phylum Pseudomonadota; class Gammaproteobacteria; order Pseudomonadales; family Balneatricaceae; genus Marinobacterium. The sequence goes on along the minus strand of CAYMHL010000108.1, from coordinate 7,689 downwards.
GCCGATAAGCCGGGTTTTGTCGTGGACAATCATTCATCTAGGACCAGCGTCGCCACTGGCCTCAAGCGACCTACCCGGACCCGGCGCGGGCCACGCCTTAATGGGTCCCTATTTGGTCTTGCTCCGGGTGGGGTTTACCATCGCCGTGGAGTGTTGCCACCCACGCGGTGCGCTCTTACCGCACCATTTCAACCTTACCGGCATCCGAAGATGCTTAGGCGGTATACTTTCTGTTGCACTTTCCGTCGGCTCGCGCCGCCCAGACGTTATCTGGCACCTTGCCCAATGGAGCCCGGACTTTCCTCCCCTGCGCGAACGCAGCGGCGATTGCCTGGCAGACTCTCGGCGCGCAGTATAACCGGCTCACCGGATGAAGCAAGCAAATCAGTCGATCAACAGTTGATAGAGGCGGTTTTTCTTGTAACCAGTGATCTCGGCCGCCACCCCCGCCGCCTTCTTCGGCGGCAGCTCCTTGGCCAGGATGCGCAGGATGCGCTCGGCCTCGGGATCGATCGCATCCTCATTCACGGCTGTTTCCGCCCCCTGTACCAACACCACAAACTCGCCGCGCTGCTGGTTGGGATCCGCCTCCATCCAGTCGATCAAACCCGCAAGGCTGTCACCATGAATGGTTTCGAACGTTTTGGTCAGCTCACGCGCGACTACGACGTAGCGATCGCTGCCAAACACCTCGGCCATCGCCTGGAGGCTGTCGAGGATACGGTGGGTGGATTCGTAAAAGACCAGCGTTTCACCATTGTCCACCAAGGCTTCCAATGCCTGGGTGCGCGCACCGCTTTTGGCCGGCAGGAAACCGATGAACTGAAAACGGTCCGAGGGCAGCCCAGACGCCGACAGCGCCGCAATGAACGCGCAGCACCCCGGCACCGGTGACACCTTGAACCCGGCCTCACGCACCGCCCGTACCAGGTGGAAGCCCGGATCGGAAATCAACGGCGTGCCGGCATCGCTGATCAGTGCAATGGAGTGACCGCTGCCCAGCAGGTTGATAATGTGCTCACAACGTTGACGCTCGTTGTGGTCATGCACTGAAATCATCTGGCCTTTAATGTTAAAGTGGCTCAGCAAGCGCCCGCTGTGACGGGTATCCTCGGCAGCAATGTAATCGACGCCGGCCAGTACCTCCCGCGCGCGCTCCGACAGGTCCGCCAGATTACCGATCGGCGTAGCTACGATATAGAGAACTGGTTCTGACATTGGGATATCCATCTGTTGGCAAGGATTGGGATTATATGACGAATATACATCGGCTGTCTTTCAGCCTCCTGCTGGCCGGCGCGCTGCTGGCGGGCTGTTCCACACCGACCACACCGCCACAGGTGGTGGACAGGACGCAGACAACTCCCGCGGAGCAAAGCATCGACAGCCTGCTGCGCCAGGCCGCAAACCAGCCAGCAACACCGGCGGCCGAGCTGCGCCTGCAGGCAGCACGCATGTTGGCTCAGTCAGGTCAGGAACCCCGCGCACTGGAAATCCTCGACGGCATTGATCTGAGCCGTATCCCTCCGACCCTTGCATTTGAAGTCGCCAAGCTGAAGACGCTGTTGATGTCCGGCTCGGATGACCCCGCCGAGGCGCTCAAGCTGCTTGACCTGAGTCGCTTCAGCACACTGCCGGCCGACCAGCAGGCCGAACTGGGTCAGTTCCGCGCTGATATCTGGTTGCAGCGCAATGACCCGGTTGCCGCTGTGCGCGAATTGATTGTCAGCAGCCTGCTCACCCTGGACCCGGTGGAACAGCAGCGTTATCACGACCAGATCTGGCAGCTGCTGCAGCAGGCACCGCTTGATCCGATCAAGGCCGCCGCAACCGCCAACAACGATTATCAGGAACAGGGCTGGTTTGAGCTGGCGCTGATGTTGCGCGCCAGCCCGGACCTGGCGGCACGCCAGCGTGCGCTGGACAACTGGAGCACACTCTGGGAATCCCATCCCGCACTGACACTGCCCCCCGCCGGACTTTTTGGCCTGGAACTGGATGGCGAACAGCTGGTGGCACGACGTATCGGCGTGATACTGCCGCTGAACGGTGAACTGGCTCGACCGGCTGCCGCCATCCGCAAAGGCATGGAAGCCCAACTGGAAATCCAGCGCCGTGAAGGCAAGCCGGTACCTCAGCTGGTGATGCTCGACTCAACCGGCCTGAGCGATATCACCCCGCTGCTGATGCAGGCACGTCAGCAGGGTATCGACCTGATCATCGGACCGCTGAATCAGACGCTGGTCAACCAGATCTCCGCACAGCCCCTGCTGGAAATCCCCACGCTGGCACTGAACCCGGCCGATGCCGGCCCGTCTCGCCCCTGGCAGCTGGAGCTGTCATCGGAGCACGAGGCTCGCATGGTGGTCCGCCGTGCACTGGCGGACGGCCGCCAGCGCGTCCTGCTGGTCACACCTGCCGCCGAATGGGGCGATCGGGTTGCAAGCGTGATGCAGACGGAACTGGAGGCCGCCGGAGGCCGTGTCGTCGGCCGTCTGCGCTATCAAGCCGCGGATAACTACAACGACCAGGTGGCCGAATTGCTGCTGACCCGGCAAAGTGCAGAACGTGAACAGCAGCTGCGCGAGTTGCTGCGTCACCGGCTGGAGTTTCAGGAGCGTCGACGTCAGGATGCGGACGCCATCCTCATGACCGCCCTGCCGGAAGCGGCACGGCTGATCAAACCGATGCTGGACTACCACTTCGCCGCCGAGCTGCCCATCTACGCCACTTCACACCTCTATACCGGCGCACCCGATGCAACCCGTGACCTAGACCTGAACGGCATTACCTTCTGCGACCTGCCCTGGCTGCTGCAACCACCGAGTGAAGCCCACCGACTGCTGAGCAGCAATGGCGAAGATACCCTGTCCCGTTTTGGCCGTCTCTACGCCCTGGGCGTTGATACCATCAAGGCATACCCCTGGTTGCCTCAGTTGGAACAGCGTCCGGGGACGTTTCTGCTCGGCGAGACCGGCCAGCTCAGTATGGACAGCAACAAGCGGCTGCAGCGTGAGCTGAGCTGCACCACCTTTACCGAAGGGGAACCGGCCAGCCTCAAAGCCGGCCCGACACCCTGAGCAAACTCAAGAGGACCACGCGATGGATCGCAACCGTATCGGCATGGATGCCGAACAGCGGGCCGAACAATGGCTCATTGAGCAGGGTCTGACCCTGCTGCAGCGCAATGCCCAGTGTCGACTGGGCGAGATCGACCTGATCATGCAGGATGACGACCAGGTCGTATTCGTTGAAGTCCGCCGCCGCGCCAGCCGCCGCTTTGGTGGTGCCGCTGCCTCGGTGGACTGGCGCAAGCAGCAGAAACTGATCCGCGCGGCCCGCTTTATGCTCAGCCGCAACCCGTACTGGAGCCAAAGGCCCTGCCGGTTTGATGTGGTGGCCTTTGAAGGAGACTCGGAGAGCACCCCTCCGATATGGTATAAAGACGCTTTTCGTCCATGAACACTCGCCCTGAACACCGGAAACGCTTTTAATGGAACTCGAAGACCGCATTGTCAGTCAGTTTCACAACACCATGGAGATCAATGCGCTCACCATTGAGCAGCATACTCCGCTGATCGCTGAAGCCGGTGAACTCCTGCTGCAATGCCTGGTCAGTGAACAGAAGATCTTGTGCGTCGGTAACGGCGGTTCCGCAGCACTGGCACAGCACTTTGCGTCACTGCTGCTGAACCGTTTTCGTCACGAACGTCCCGGCCTGCCGGCCATGACGCTCAACGATTCCGCCGCCATGAGCGGGATCAGCGAAGAGACCGGCTTTGCCGATGTCTACTCCAAACAGATCCGTGCACTGGGCCAGCCCGGCGATATCCTGCTGCTGATTTCGACCCATGGCCGCGCCAACAGTCTGGTCCAGGCCATTCAGGCCGCTCACGACCGCGACATGATGGTGATCGCACTCAGCGGTGGCGACGGTGGCAACATGGCCGCCCTGCTGCTGCCCGACGAGATCGAGATCTGCATTCCGGGTGCCGAAGACGCCTTGATCCACGGTGCCCATCTACTGGTTTTGCACTGCTTGTGCGACCTGATTGAATATCAACTCTTTGGAGGCTGATCAACATGCTCAAACGCCCCCTGATCGCTATGGTTATGGCATCCACCCTTCTGACCGGCTGCTCCAGCATTATCAGCGCTACCCGGGAAGAACCCATTCGGGAAGACCAGACCAGCCGCACCCTGGGCAGCTATCTGGAAGACGAAGCGATCGAGACCAAGACTCTGGTCAACATCAGCAAGGGTTCCGAGGCACTGGCACTTTCCCATGTCAATGTAGTCAGCTACAACGGCCAGGTACTGCTGGTCGGCCAGGTGCCTGATGAGCAGGTCAAACAGGAAGCCGGCAACATCGCCAGCCAGATTCGCCATGTGCGCAAGGTCCACAACGAACTGGATATTGCCGGGCCAACTTCCGGCATAGTGCGCAGCAATGATGCCTACCTGACCACGCGCATCAAGGCACAGATGCTGGTCGACAATCGTATCGCCGGCGGCCGCATCAAAGTGGTGACCGAGAATGGTGTGGTCTATCTGATGGGACTGGTCACTCAAGCCGAGGCTGATCTTGCCGTTGAAATCACCCGCTCCGTCACCGGTGTACGCAAGATTGTCAAGGTCTTCGAATACGTCGGCGCCTGACCGGCGGATGCCGGGATAGCCCATTGGCTTCCCGGCACACCTAAAGCAGGGTTATTTCACGACGCGCAGGGTCGGTTTTTTGCTGCTGCGCGGCTCATCTCCTTTGCTATCATCCTCGGTCTGTTCCGCCCTGACCGCCTCATGCATGACGGCACCCTGTTCGGCCTGATCGAGCAGCGCCTCTATCCCCGGCTCCATGCCAAAGCCCATACCCATGCCGTTTTCACGCGTAAAGATGGCCATCACCGCAACGATCGGAACATAGACGTTCATCGGTACGCCGCCAAAACGCGCGTTGAAGCTTACGCCAAGGTCATCCATCAACAAGTTCTGTACGGCGGTTGGCGCGATGTTCAGCGTGATTTGGCCATCCTGCACAAACTGATCAGGCACCTGAACGCCCTGCAGCGTTGCATCCACCGCGATATGGGGCGTCATATTGTTGTCCAGTACCCACTCATACAGGGCTCTGAGCAGATAGGGACGGCTGGGTTTGATCTCGTTCATAACAGCTCCTGAAGCGCCTTTCTCGCCGACTGTTCAGCGACAAAGAGGCCGGTGTCGAGGTTTGCCGCGCCCCGGCTTAGCCGCCGGCGCGACAAACTCATATTCTGTCTAAAAAAAAGGGATGAAGCTGCCTTCATCCCTGGGTGTTGTCGCTGGCCGATATCGTGGCTCAGTCGCGAATTTCGCGCTCGTACTCGGACAGGCTGGCCTGGAAGGATTCGCGTTCGAACAGACGGTCCATATAAGCCTGCAGCGGCTTGGTCTGGGCTTCCGGCAGTTCGATACCCAGCTGCGGCAGACGCCAGAGAATCGGCGCCAGGCAGCAATCGACCAGGGTAAATTCATCGCTCATAAAGAACGGTTTTTCAGCGAAGATCGGCGAAATGGTAACCAGGCTGTCACGCAGATCCTTGCGGGCTGCATCCAGCTCGGCATCACTGCCTTCACCGGCCAGAATCCGGTCAACCAGCACACACCAGTCACGCTGGATGCGGTGGATAAAGAGTCGGCTTTCAGCACGCGCAACCGGGTATACCGGCAGCAGGGGCGGATGCGGGAAACGCTCATCGAGGTATTCCATCATCACGTTGGGTTCATACAACACCAGCTCGCGATCCAGCAGGGTCGGCAGGCTGTTGTAGGGGTTCTGTGCCGCTACATCCTCCGGCAGCTCGTTTGCTTTACACTCGACAATATCAACTGCCACGCCCTTCTCACAGAGTACAATGCGCACTCGGTGGCTGTAATGGTCAGAACCATCAGAGAAAAAGGTCATGGAAGAACGCTTGGCTACTACGCCCATCGAACTATCCCCATCAAAAGTATGCTGCTGAAAACAAAAAATCTACGCGGCCTCGCGACCGCGTAGTTTCGGACTCAATCACCGTCGGCGATCAGTGTACGTCTTTCCAGTACTCTTTCTTCAGAGCAAAGGCAAACACGAACAGAATCGCCAGGAAGATCAGGACCTTGGTACCCAGACGCTCGGATTCCAGACGCGACGGCTCACCCATGTAGGTCATGAAGTTGACCAGGTCATGCACGGTTTTGTCGAACTCCTCCGCGGACTGGCTGCCAGCTTCCGCGACCACCAGGCAGCCGCCCATGGTCTTACCGGTCAGCGGATCAATCTCGGTTTCGCCGTGTGCCAGCTCTTCAGGTGTACAGTGGTTGACCACCTTACCCTGCAGGTCTTCCAACACGTTGGGCATGCCCACGTCCGGGAATACCGCGTTGTTAACGCCCCAGGGACGGTTTTCGTCCTTGTAGAAGCTGCGCAGGTAAGTGTAGACCCAATCAGAACCACGCAGACGCGTCTCCAGCGTCAGGTCGGGCGGCGGCGCACCGAACCAGCCGGCGGCGTCGTCTTTCGACATGGCGCTCTTCATGTGGTCGCCAATCTTGGTGTTCGGGTTGAAGATCAGATACTGCTCAACCAGCTCATTGGGCACACCCAGATCCTGAGCGGCACGCTCGAAACGCTGGTAACCCGCTTCGTGACAACCCATGCAGCGGTTAACAAAGGTCTGCATACCGCGCTGCAGAGACGCCTGATCGGTCAGGTCGCCCTCGAACGAATCCAGCGGCACACCGGCACCGCCGGCGGCACTGGCGGTCACCGGAGCCAGTGCCATCATCAATGTGATAAGAAACTTTTTCATTAGCCTGTCACCCTTTCCGGAACCGGTTTGGTGCGTTCCATGCGTGTATAGAACGGCATCAGCAGGAAGAATGCGAAATACAGCGCCGTGCACAGCTGGGACAGCATGGTACGGCCTTCAGTTGCCGGCAGCACACCGAGTACACCCAGAATCACGAAGCTGACGATGAAGATCAGCAGAGCGATTTTGCTCAGCCATCCCTTGTAACGGATGGATTTAACCGGGCTGCGATCCAGCCAGGGCAGCACGAACAGGATGGCGATTGCCGCACCCATCACTACTACACCCCAGAATTTCGCATCCAGACCGAACATCGGGAAGGTGATCGCACGCAGCATGGCGTAGAACGGCGTGAAGTACCAGACCGGTGCAATGTGGTCAGGGGTCTTCAGCGCGTTGGCCGGTTCAAAGTTCGGCTTTTCAAGGAAGTAGCCACCGCCTTCCGGGAAGAAGAAGACAACGGTACAGAACACGAACAGGAATACCACGACACCGACGATGTCTTTCACGGTGTAGTACGGGTGGAAGGGAATGCCGTCCAGCGGTACGCCGTTTTCGTCCTTTTTGTCCTTGATTTCAACGCCGTCCGGGTTGTTGGAACCCACTTCGTGCAGCGCGATGATGTGCAGTACAACCAGCGCCAGAATCACGATCGGCAGCGCAATCACGTGCAGCGCAAAGAAACGGTTCAGGGTGATGCCGGAGATAAGGAAGTCACCACGGATCCACTGCTGCAGGTCTTCACCGATGACCGGAATGGCACCGAACAGGGAGATGATAACCTGAGCACCCCAGTAGGACATCTGCCCCCAGGGCAGCAGGTAGCCCATGAAGGCTTCGGCCATCAGCGCCAGGTAGATGG
>CAYMHL010000107.1:0-7928 GCA_964390205.1 uncultured Marinobacterium sp. | reverse complement strand
ACGTACGACTCGAGGAACGCACCGGTTTTACACTCGTAGTCCTATGGGCAAGTATGGTACTGGACTTGGTCTAGCGGGTGTTTTCTTACGCTTGTGGGGCGGAACACAAAAAAAACAAAAAAAGCGCAATAAACGAGAGGAGCGCAAGGAACGCAAGGAACGCGAGAAACGCGAGAAACGCATAGAAAATTACGAAAGCGAACGTAAAAAGAACCTTGATGAGGTGGAAGCGACAGCTACTCTTGCTCGGGAGTATTACGAGACAGGGAAGATAAACAAGACGGCTCAAGCCGCAAGCCCTTATGCAGACAAGAGCGCGACAGAACTAATGGCTCTTCTGCACAACAAGGATATGCGAGCGTCCTTTGAAGACGCTATTGCATTCTCCGACCTTCGGCGTGGTGAGGACTACTTCCAAGGCTATTCGGACGTCGAAAAGGGCAGCGCTACAACACTTGAGGACCTCAAGAGGATTCTCCAAGTGCTAGACAATACCAACGTGCTTGCTACTCATCAGCTTGACGTTTTGCTTGCAACAGAGCGTGCTGCGCAGGAGACGGCGGTAAATACACGCGCTAACAAGACAGACAAAGAAGTCCTGCTTAACCATCCTGTCTTTGTCGCTATGCAGAAAATGGCACAGACGTTTGCGCCTACTGGCAACGAGACGGCTTACACAAGCAACGAGCGGAACCAGTGGGGCGCGGAGCCTAAGAAGCTTTACGGGCGCTTTGCGGGACTGACTAATATTGGGCATAAGGGAGAAGACGCGCTATGATAATGAGATACCAAGGGATAACGCTCTATCATGCAATGACAGCCGAATGGAACGAAACTGTTGTCTATGACACTTCAGGAATGAATATGATAGGCAACAAGATTCTGTTAACCATAGAAGGCTCGTTTATGTCAGAAGCTGGCGAGGCGGGTCCTTACGAGACCTCTTCCGCCCATTCTCCTAACATAGCGATAGACGGCGACGTAAGCGGGGTTCCTGGAGCTAAGGGCAGCACACCTTTCAATAGACGCTTAAACATAGCGTTGCGTAACTTGTCTATTCCCCGTGGGACCTTTCTTATTGAAGACGAGGTATTAGGGCAGACGTACTTCCGCGCTTATCCGTCAGAAGGAGCGGAGCTGTTAGACGAACTGAACAGGCGCAATATGGACGTGAACGGCGGTCCTAAACCGTTGGGAGTTCGTGTTGTTCAGATATACCCTAACTATGCTCGTATCTCGTTTCAGATAGAGGTTACAAAGATACGCTGTTTAGGCGGAGAGACAGAAGGCGGCGGGGGAGTTCCTGACGGGCTTGGTTCCGACCCTACTGTTGGTTTCGTTGTATCTAATCGCTGTTGGACTGACGAGTCGCTAGACGCTAACTTTTATACGACGCGTTCTTTCCACGGTCAGTTACGTATTTCGAACCCTGATAAGAGCGTTCATTTCTATCGGCACTTATATTACCCGCCGTTGGAAGACGGGTTCAGAAGGGATAGCGTTCGTTTTTCAGAGTCTGAAGACGGGATGACTCTTACATACGAGGTAACCGACAAGCAGGTCCGGAACTCAGCTCCTTATCCTGCAACAGCCTTTTCGGGGAACGTCTCCTATTCAGTCATTAACGGCGCAGATATGCGCTTGAACTTGAACATAACAATGATAGGCGGTCCTGACTCGCCGAAGTCTGCCTTGGTAGCTAGGGCGTTACAAGCGATAACGAACAAGATACGCGAGTTCGTTAAGAATGGAAATACTGACGGCTTTCACGAGAAGTTTAATATCTCAGAGAATCTTGGGGACCCGCCTTCAGTTACAGTGGACGTTGGCATGCGTCTTGTATCTGGAACGAGTGGAACTATCGGAGTCTTTGATTCCGGCTCACCTCTTTCGGACCTGTACTTAGGGCACTTGAATGTTATCGGCAAACCGGTAGAGTTCGACGACTTTTCAGACGGCGCGTATGTTTATACGTACGTTCGTTCGAAGTCTCCTAAACCAAATCCGTACGGCTATAACGTGTACAGCATTGCGGAAGACGGGTTAGACGAGTCCCGCGAAGACAGCACGACGGCGTTTATTAAATGCTTAGCGACAGCGCCTTGTGCGGTCCGTGTAACGACCGAACAGATGTTGGAGAACACTGAGGACGGAGAGCTTGACGAGCTTGGTATAACGAAAGTCGTACACGAGGAGGGGGAGCTTGAGTATGCGGAGAAACCAAGCGGAGCTGTTGAGGAAGCTGTATTTACTCCTTACTCGTTCTACAAGAGCGATATAGCGTACAGTACGGACTACTCGCGCTTTGCATTACCACGCGCAATGGAAGTCGTCAAGCCGCCTGTATTGGACCTAGACGGCGATATAACGGGCGCGGTAGCAGAACAGGGCGTTTCCGGCTTATATATGGCTATATCGTTCCTTGGGGACGGGACGGGACCGGCGGTAGCTTCTGCTTCGGGGGACGTTGAAGGGGGCGCTTCTGGTTGTATGATACCTGTTACTATGGGCGAGCACGCGGGCGTATTGTCGTTGAGAGCGTCTGCGCCTATCCCTTTGGGCAACATATCAGGCTCAGCGTCAGGAACGGCTGTTACAGGCTCCATAACGCCCGCTACAGGCGACCCTGTAACCTTTACGGGTTCTATCCTATGGATAACTCAGCAACAGCGTCCTGACACGAATACGCGCCTTGTAACACTATCCCTGCCTATTCCGAAAGCTAGAGTTATAATCGAAGCAGAGCGGTTCAATCGTCTTCCTGAGCTTCCTGACCCTGACGAGATAATCACGACGACGGGAACTAATCCGATAACCTTTACTTGCGTTAAAGCGGAGACGCGTTTATGCGAGCCGCGCCCTGCAAGGAACAGCGACAGCGGGGTTTCCTATTCTGTGCTTGGGACGTACGAGTACATTATGAGTAGGGAGTATCAGAAGGGCGACGAGATATGGTTGTTATCGAATCCGACGTTTCAGTCGTCCTGTTACTATCCTAAGGTATACGACGACGGCGGGTACAAGGTTCCTGACGTCCGAGCGCTTAAGGTCCTGTATCACGGCAAGCAACTTGCCCACGCGGACTACCAAGAACCTCCAGCGCCTGCGTTACCCGCACCTGAGCCGGAACCGGGACCCTGAGCAACCGGAGCCGTGATAAACCCTATTTTAGCTCAGAACTTCCTTATATACACAAAAGAACAAAAAAGGAGCAAAGTAAAAGATGAAAGCTTACATTTCTGACCACGGGCTGCCTAGGGCGGTTATTTCGACGGACGCACTTCCTGTCAATGCGTTTGTCGGTTTCTTGTGTTACGTCGAGACAGGGGACGACAAGGGATTGTATCAGTACGACGGGAGCTCTTATGCTCTTGTCAGCGCTTCTGCGACTCCTTCTGACGACCCTTCGGCATCCCCGCCGACGGTTACTGTTGTAACTGAGTATGACACCGTTTCTGCGTTTCCTTCAGAAGACGCGTCAGCTGGCGAGCTTGCCTATGCGACTTCCACGAAAGCCGTTTATTACTACAACGGTTCGGCGTGGAAGAAGCTTTCCGCAGATTCAGGCGTTGTTGTTGCACCTTCTTACGAAGCTGTTGCGAGCTTCCCTGAATCTCCCACGGCAGGTCAGTTGGTATGGTGTACAGACACTACTGACGCTGGTTTGTACGTTTACGACGGCACGGCTTGGAAGAAAGTTACGGTTGCTTAATTATGCCATATACGACAAGCGTTCGCGGGGCGCACCCTGCTGAGATACTAGTACGATTTCGGGACCGTTTGCGTCTTGTGTTGAATGTTAGCGACGACCGTTGTTTTATAGCGGAAGACGCGAAGAACATTCATCCTGAGACAATGCCTGACACGGCGTATATAATTACGTCTGAGGGCGCTTCCTACAATGCGGACCAAAACCAATTCGGGGGGTTCTTGGTTAAGACTCAGTACATAGACGTTACGTGTTTCAATCGTTTAGCGGCTATTGACGAAAGTTCTAGGGCGCATAGTTTAGTATCTCCATACGAACAGAACCTTTTTGAAATGGAGCGTCGCGTTCTGCGAGCGCTTGTCGGCTGGCGTTTAGACTTACCTGACAGGGACCCGATAGAGATAGCTTCTCTTGTTATGGCTAATCGGAGCGGGCGACCTGAGTTCTTATCGACAGAAGACGGGAGTCAGCACGCCGCTTTTCTTTCACTTACATTTAGCGTTTCGTTTTCAGTAGATATTTGCAACGAGGCTTACGACGTATGAGTAGTTACGAGATATTTCAAGCGCATTGGGAATGGACAGACAAAGACGGGACGGTTCATATCGAGCCGTTTTTGTTTCCTGATTATGAGGGCGATTTAGAGCGCTACATTACTCAGTACGTTACGCCTGACATAGAGCTAGACTTCCCTGTCGAGTCGGACCGTTGGTATCTTGACGTTGTTAGCGGCGTTCCTACACGTCGCGACAAGAACAAGGAACTTGAGTTCAAAGCGAAGTCGGAATGGGGTTATTGCCCGATAACGAAGTTTGAAGTTGAAGACGGCGCGTTTCAGAATCTGCGTCGTCTTGTTCCATATATGCCGCCTAGTCCCGCGCCGGAACCTAGGTTAAACGTTCTATTCTTTCCTCATCGTGCTATTCAATTTGCGCATATCATTGCGTTGTTCGATAATCCTGACTTACAGGTAGGGCAACGTATTGTCCTGAAGACAAACACGCCGATTATCCAGGACGCGACGGCGCTCCTTGGTATTGAGTCGGCTTCTGAAATAACCCTTTATGTAGCTTCTAAGCGCTTGCTTACTCCACAAGTAACAGAGGACTGGAACGTGCCTGCGGGAGCGTCAGTCTGCGTTCTTGTCGACTGGAGATATTTCGCAAGAGGGATTCTTTATAAGGAGCACCCGAAGACAAACATCCCTTATTGGGCCGAGATTCTTAAAGAACAAGCGGAACAGGAACAGCCGGAAGAGAACCTTGAGAACCCGCCGGAGAACCCTGACCCTGAGAATCCTGAGAACCCACCGGAAGAGCCGCCTGTCGACCCGTACGAGCGCACTGTTAGGTCTAGGGGTACAGACGAGGGCGACGCCGACTATATGACGCACGCCTTTTGGGGCTTATTTAAGAGCCCGTATTTCACGCAAGAGGACTATATCAACGCGGTTACTAAGAGCTTCCTATTCAAAGAAGTGGGAGACACGGCGTTGCCTTCTACTGGCTGGAGCTATGAACCTCACGTTGCGGACCACGACTCCTTTTGGGACCTGATAAGCGCTGACACAAAAGCGCGTCCTTTTGGCTCTATGAGTCAGAGCGGCGAGTCCCTTGAACAAAGGCGGATACAACAGAGCCTCTACAATCGTGTTCCTTTGCTTGTAGCTCTTGACTTAATCTTATGGGAGTATAACTCCTACTTATACAGAGGAACTGTTGACGAAGCCGACCCTGCAACAGCAGAAGGCGAAAGAAAGACGAGTCCGCGTTATCCGGCAAGCGTATCGTTCCCGCTCGAAGACGGCGCGTTCTATGACGTCGGCAAGTACTGGACCGACAAGGACGCGGCTTTAGAATGCCTTCGCGCCGCTATTGGCAAGCTGAACAACGACAAAGAAGAGTGCAACGACAGAATTGGCGAGATAGACTACTACTTAGAAAACGGCAACGACGACTTCGAACCTAACGACGACTATGGCTCGCCTCAGGAAGAGAAAGAGTATTTAGAAGGCAAGCTAGAAGAAGCGGACGCAGATATAGCGCGTATCGAGACGGAGATAGCAGAGCTAGAAGCGACCGAAGCCGTTGACTACACGCCTGAAACGAACAAGCGCAGGGATTCTTCTGTCTCGATAGTATCTAGTATCAGAGCTGTTGCCCCTCTATGCGACGAGCGTCCGGAGAATATTAAGACTCTGCTTGTTATCGCTAGAAAGTACAACGCGCAGTTAGAGACGGTAGCTTCATTGCCGGAACGAATGCTGTTCTACTTCGGCTCGAAGAAAGACGGCGTTGTAGTGTTCGGGAACAACGACAACGCAAAGCGGGACCAATCTAACTCGCTTGCCTATCCGATTGTCAATCCGTTAGTATATCCGTACCCTTATGGTCTGACAAAAGACGCAACCGTAACAATTACAACGCACCAACGGCAATACGAGATAGAAATAGGAGGGGTTACAGGGAAGTACCATACACAGTTTATGCGCCGAGTAGGGAAGAATCCAACATCCACGTGGAGTTTTGTAGATTCGTGGGCAGACGAAGTCGGACCGCAACCGGCAATAGACAAGGCGTGGATACGCCCTGTTGTTAGACTATCGCAAGCAGTTCTTAGCGACATAACAACCCCACCAATGTGGCAAGACGTGGATAACGAGGGGAAGGTGCCAGGTCCAACGGACGCAACAGCTCTAGTTGTACATAGCGATTGCATTCGCCTTGACTACGCTTCCGGTCTTGCAATAGAATGTTCCCCTTATTCAACCTTCACTAACATAGTAGAAAATCCTGACCCTACTTGCCCTAATAACTACTCCTATGAAGACGAAGAGGGAGTTACGCACGCAGTAACGCACGAACACTGGATAACGTGGAAAGGAGTAGAGGCAAGAACTCCTGTTGCGGGCAGCGAGGCTCTTTATACGTCTGCGCGTTTTCGGTCCATAATCGTCAAGACCCCCTTGTCTCTCGAGACAGACGAAGAAACACGAGTCGGGACCCTTGGTGTCAAAGCGACTCCGGGCGGTTTTATAGTTGCTGGCGAGGGTATTGTTGTAGAGCCGTCAAGCACGCAGGAATACTATGTTGTGTCGTCGGGAGTGCGTGTGGAAAAGTCTTCCGCTACCGGTAATATTGCAACAGTTACAAAGGTAGGGCCAGTAGAAGGGCATACAGAAGTCGCCTATCAAATATACGTCCCACCGACCATTGTTGCGGCTGGAACCAACGTAACTGTTAGTAAGGCAGACAACACGTATACTGTTAACTGTACGGCGGAAAAAGGAGATAAAGGAGATAAAGGAGACAAGGGCGACAAAGGAGATACAGGACCTGCTGGACCTGCCGGTCCACAAGGACCGCAGGGTATACAAGGACCCGCTGGACCTGCCGGTCCACAAGGACCGCAGGGTATACAAGGACCCGCTGGAGCAGACGGGCAAGACGGCGCTGACGGGCAGAGCGTTCTTATCAACGGGCAAGAGGTTACTACAATCACGGGCGAGGACTGTATTGAAGTCGAATACGATACAGGAGCCGCCGTTATATCGTGGAACCCGTCAATTGGGGACGCTATTAAGCAACCGGAGCTTGCGAAGAACGTCGTTACAGGACTGACTACCGGTTCATCGTTAGTTACAAGCATAACGGAGAACAAGGGCACGTTTTTGTCAGCGGCTTCCGCGCCGTCGCAGGTTCTTACAGGGTTATCGTCGGTAGCTAGTTCGTCGTCTCCTAACAAGATAGAGTACGTTTCGAACGTTCAGTTGCAGTTATCCGACAGCGCGTCGCCAGGAGCTATTCAAGTAGTCGTACAAGTTGCTTGTTCTGACGGCGATATAATCGAGACAAACAAGTACTTATCGCTAGTGGTTACTAAGAAGTTCCTGGAGATTAACTCGCAAGCAGTTACAGGAACGCAAGCAGTTACGTCGTTGACGGTTCAGAAGCAAGCGCTGAAGACTGAGAAGGTAACAATCAACGCGAAGAAGGCAAACTGTACAGCATTACCAGCAGGTCATCCGGACCTTGCGCAAGTTGGGGGGGGAGTCTAAGAAATGCCAATAGTTAATCGAGGACCGTGCGCGTGTTGCAACACTGTTACTTTGGTAGGATTCGAACCGCTAGCAGGACCTAATTGCAGTAACGTTCCGTTCACTTGGACGAGTCCGGGAACAGGTTATTGCACTTCTTCCACTAATATGTATATGATATCC
>CAYMHL010000106.1:0-8015 GCA_964390205.1 uncultured Marinobacterium sp. | reverse complement strand
CACCTGGGTGTCAACATCTGTTTCGAAATTATTTTACATCGACTTCACGCAATACCATCACCGAGCAGTGCGCACGCGCAACAACCTTGGATGTGACCGAGCCAATGAGGATGTTTTCAACCCGCGTATAGTTATGGCTGGGCATCACAATCAAGTCGGTTTTCAGCTTCTTCGCCAGTCTAATGATCTCGCGTGCCGGACTGCCTTCTCCTATGTGTTCATAACAGTGCTTCAGCTCAGGAACAGTTTGCTGTACCAGCTGGTGCAGTTCCTGCTGCAACCCTCGCAGCGCCTTTTCGACCGTGTCCGTAGGGAAGTAGGCTGCCACTATGGGCATGTTGAGACCAGGCAACACGGCCATGACATGCAGCTCCGCCTGCTCATCCGCCAGATAGCGAGACGCTTCCTTCAATGCCTTGCCGGCCGTCTCTTTGTCCTGCATATCGACCGGCAACAGTATTTTATTGAACATATATCCTCCTAGGCAGACAGCTGTTGACGTCGACGGCGCAGCTGCAACATGGCAAGACCGGCCAGCAGCAGTAATGCAGGGATGATCATCCACTGTTTGTCCGGACGGTCGGCTTCCTGTTGAATACCCAGAATCTGCCAGTCAAAATCCAGACCCGCTTCCTGAGCCGGACTGCCAAACCCGACCAGTTCCACCGTCACCTGTTCGTCACTGATACCCAGCGTCAAGCCGGCATCCGACAGCTTTTCTGCTCCCGTCTGTCCCTCACCCAGTGGCAGACGGACCAGTTTATTGACCATATCGCCATCGATGGTCATCCCTTCTGCCTGCAGCATCAGATATCCGCCAGGGGGGGTCTCAGCTGCCAACTGTTCGATCTGCTGAGGGGGCGAGGTCACAATCGGTGGATAGATTTCATCCCACCAGAACCCTGGTCGGAACAGGGTGAAGGCAACCAGCAACAGCAGCAGAGTTTCATACCAGCGGCTTTTCACCAGCCAATACCCCTGAGTGGCCGCAGCGAAAATCAGCATTGCAATCACTGCCGTTGTAATAGTGACTAACAGATGCGGGATGCTCTCAATACCGATCAGCAAAAGCTCGGTATTGAAGATGAACATGAACGGCAGCACGGCCGTGCGGATGTCGTAGGTAAAGCCTTGGATACCGGTACGGATAGGATCCGAGCGGGCAATGGCCGCTGCGGCAAAAGCGGCCAAGCCCACAGGTGGAGTATCATCAGCCAGAATGCCGAAATAAAACACGAACAGATGAACGGCGATCAGAGGTACGATCAGCCCCTGCTGGGCACCGAGAGTGACGATGACCGGTGCCATCAGCGTGGATACCACTATGTAGTTGGCCGTTGTCGGCAGCCCCATGCCCAGCAGCAAACTGATGGCTGCCGTGAACAGCAGCATCAGCATGATATTGCCTGCCGATATGAACTCGACAAACTCGGTCATCACCAGGCCGATGCCTGTCAGGGTAACTGTTCCGACCACGATACCGGCCGCCGCCGTCGCCACGCCGATACCGATCATGTTGCGCGAGCCGGTCACCAGTCCATCAAGCAAATCGCAGAAGCCGGTGCGCACTCCTGAGGCAAAGGATTCTTCACCCGAGCGAAACAGCACCTTCAATGGCTTGTGCGTCAACACAATGGCAATCATGAACACGGTTGCCCAGAATGCGGATAACCCCGGCGAGAAGCGTTCGACCGTCAGGCACCAGACCAGCACAAATACCGGTAACAGGAAATAAAGGCCCGACTTTACCGTCGGTCCGGTTTTCGGCAGGGAGACGATTTCCGAGTTGGGATCATCTATCTTCAATTCAGGGTATGTCGCCGCGTAACGTACGAGCAGAATATAGGCCAGCAGAATAATGCCGGACATCAGCCAATAGCTGGCATTGCCGAGATATGCCTTGGTCCAGCCAAAACCGTAGTAGAGCCCCAGCGACAGCAGACAGACACCCACAACAATGCCGCACCAGGTCGCCAGTTTCTGTGCCAGGGTGCGGCCGTCATCTGGCTTTTCCAGCCCCTGCATGCCGGCTTTCAGCGCTTCAAGATGAACAATGTAAATCAAGGCAATATAGGAGATCAGTGCGGGCAGGATGGCGTGTTGAATGACCTCAATGTAGGAAATGCCGACATATTCCACCATCAGGAAGGCGGCAGCCCCCATGATCGGAGGCGTCAGCTGGCCATTGGTGGAAGCGGCCACTTCCACAGCACCTGCCTTGTACCCCGGGAAACCAACGCGTTTCATCAGCGGAATGGTAAAGGTACCCGTCGTCACCACGTTGGCGATGGATGAACCCGAAATCAGGCCACTCAAGCCTGAAGACACCACCGCGGCCTTGGCTGGCCCACCGCGCATGTGGCCAAGCAGAGAGAAGGACACTTGGGTAAAGTAGTTGCCGGCACCTGCTTTTTCCAGCAACGCACCAAAGAGTACAAACAGAAACACGAAGCTGGTGGATACCCCCAGGGCGACACCAAACACCCCCTCGGTGGTCAGCCACTGGTGCGACATTGCCTTGGCAAGGCTGGCACCCTTGTGCGCGATCACATCCGGCATGTAGGGACCGGCAAAGGTATAGGTCAGAAACAGCGCTGCCACGACCATCAACGGAGGCCCCAGCGCACGGCGGGTCGCCTCCAGCAACAACAGCATGCCGGCAACCGCAACGACTATGTCGGTGGTAATCGGCGCACCGGAGCGCGTTGCCAGTTGTGCCTCGAACAGCACCAGATAGGCAGCCGCAAAAGCGCCACCCAGAGCAAACAGCCAGTCATGCCAGGGAATATGAAAACGCGGCGAGCTCTTCAGTGCCGGATAGGCGGTATAGGAGAGAAAAATCGCAAATGCCAGATGGATTGCCCTGGCCTTGGAGTCATTGATAACCCCGAAATCGAAGATGAAGGGCAAGGGTGAGGCATACCAGAGCTGGAACAGCGCCCAGGCAAGCGCCACTCCCCACAGCAGCTGGCCGGGCAGTCCCTTGGGTGCGCGCGCACCACTGTCGGACTGGGCCATCAGCTCCTGAATGTCGTCGTTCGAGGTTTTGTAGGTATCATCCTGGGACACGGCGAACACCCTTCAGCAGAAAACGGAGACAACGGGGGCTTGCGCCCCCGAGTGGAGCAGGCTTAGAGCAGGCCCGCTTCTTTGTAGTACTTCTCGGCACCCGGATGCAGCGGAGCCGTCAATGCATCGCGTACCATTTCCTCTTTCTTGAGGTTGGCAAAAGCCGGGTGCAGCTGGCGGAAGGTATCGAAATTCTCGAACACCGCCTTGACCACATGGTAGACCACGTCATCCGGTACCTTCGCCGAGCTGACAATGGTCGCACCTACGCCGAAGGTCAGCACATCATCCGGATTGCCACGGTACATGCCACCCGGAATGGTCGCCTGACGGTAGTAGCTGTTGTCGGCGATCAACTTGTCGATGCTCTCATCCTTGACTTCGACGATAACGCTGTCACAGGAGGTGGTCGCTTCCTTGATCGCACCACTGGGATGACCGACCACATAGACCATGGCATCAATTTTGTTGTCGCACAATGCACTGGCCTGCTCGGATGCCTTCAACTCGGCCGCCAGAGAGAAGTCACTGCGAGTCCAACCCTTGGCATCCATGACCACTTCAATGGTGCCGCGCTGGCCGGAGCCGGGGTTGCCGATATTGACACGCTTGCCCTTGAGATCATTGAAATTCTTGACCCCGGAGTCGGCACGGGCGACAACGGTAAAGGGTTCGGCATGCAGAGAAAAGACGGAGCGCAGATCCGGGTTCGCACCCTGATCGGCAAAGGTATCGGTGCCATTGTAGGCGTGGAACTGCCAGTCAGACTGGGCTACCCCGAAATCCAGTTCACCTGAACGGATGGTATTGAGGTTATAAACCGAACCACCCGTACTTTCCACCGAGCAACGGATGCCGTGTTCGGCACGGTCCTTGTTGATCAGACGGCAGATGGCGCCGCCTGTCGGGTAGTAAACCCCCGTTACCCCACCGGTACCGATGGTGATAAAGCTTTCCGCCTGTGCAACCGAGGCCGTCATCAGACCACCCGCTGCTACGGCTGCTGCCATCGCAGCGGACATCAGCGTTTTTTTCAGTGCCATGTAGAACTCTCCTTTTTTCTTATCGGAAAGGCCCAGCGATCTGACCATTGGGCCGATTCAGGCTTTCAGTATTAGCCAGGCATGCTGGCTCTTCAACCAATCACCTGAATTTTTTACTGTAAAAACGGTGACATAGATCCCCGCAAATGAAAACCTGGAAGACTCATCAGCGTCACTCATTTCCGCTATAGTGATACCAAATACAGCTGCCGGAAGGAGCCGAGATGTATACCCTGCCTGATCTGGAAGCCATTCGTGATTTCAACGCCATCGCCATTCTGACCAGCGGCGGCGACTCACCCGGCATGAACCCGGCGGTACGAGGCGTTGTACGTGCAGCGCTGAACAACGACATTCAGGTGTACGGAATTCAGCGTGGCTACAGCGGCCTGCTGGCGGGCGATCTGCGCGTGATGACCTCCGCTTCGGTGCGTAATATCGTGCAGCGCGGCGGCACCATCCTCAAAAGTGATCGCTGTGAGGCGTTCAAGCAGAAGGCTGTTCGCCGGCAGGCGATCGACGTGCTGCAACAGAACGGCATCGACGCCCTGGTCGTGATCGGCGGTGATGGTTCGTTGACCGGGGCCCATCTGCTGGCCGAAGAGAGTGATATTGCGGTGATTGGTCTGCCGGGCACCATCGATAACGATATATTCGGCACCGAGGACACCATCGGCTTCGATACCGCCGTCAATACCGCGCTGGATGCGATCGACAAGATTCGCGATACCGCGTCCTCGCACGAACGTCACTTCCTGGTCGAAGTCATGGGCCGCAACTCCGGTTTTCTGGCAACCCATGTCGGCATTGCCGCCGGTGCCGAGATGGTGATCGTGCCGGAATATGAAGTGCATATCGAACAGCTGGGACAGCAGCTCAGTGAAAGCCGCCGTGCCGGCAAGGGGTCCAGCGGCATCATCGTAGTGGCCGAAGGCCAGGATCCGGGGCTGACCTATCGTCTGGCCCAACAGCTCAAACAGCAGGGAGAAGAGCCCCGAGTCTGCATTCTGGGTCATATCCAGCGAGGCGGCCGCCCCAGCGGCCATGACCGGGTACTGGCGTCCAGTCTGGGCGCCATGGCCGTGAGCTATCTGCTGGCCGGTTACAGCGACATCATGGTGGGTGTTGCCAACGGCGCCATTGTCGATGTCCCGTTGGACAGTGTGATCCGCTACCGCAAGGGGCTGGATCCCAAGCTGTTCGAGCTGGCTCTGCTGTTGCACAAATAAGCGAGGAAGGCCGATGAGAACGCTGCTGCGCCTGTTCTTTCAAGGCTTGCTGATACTGCTGCCGGCCGTAATCACGATCTATCTGGTTTACGCCGTTTTCACTGCGCTGAACAATACCCTGTTCAGTGCGATCAGCCGACTGTTCCAGCAGGTGTTTCCCCAACTGCAGGCCGGTGCAGGCACGACGCTGCTCGCCATCGCCTTTACTCTGGCATCGATTACCTTGGTTGGCGCGCTGGCATCCAACTTTCTCGGTCGCTTCCTTCTTGGCAAGTTCGAACAGCTGATGAAGCACATCCCGCTGGTCAAGCTGCTCTACAACGCGCTGCGCGACCTTTTTCACGCCTTTCTGGGGGAAGACAAGCGCTTTGAAAAACCGGTGCTGGTCAGCCTGGGCCAGAACGGCGAGATAAGAGTCGCCGGCTTCATCACCGCCGAGGACCTGTCTGACTGGGGGCTGGAGCAGGAGGTAGCCGTTTACCTGCCTCAGTCATACAACTTTGCCGGCAACCTGATCATCGTCTCCGCCGATAGGGTCACCCCACTGGAGCAACCCGCCGGCGAAGTCACCACCTTTATTGTCAGTGGCGGCGTCTCCACTCATCGCGAAGACACCGGGCGTTAGCCAAAACGATCGGCTACGAAGGGGTTGGTCTGCCGCTCCATGCCGAAGGTGGACATGGGGCCATGACCGGGAATGAAGTCGATGGCATCACCGAGCGGAAACAGCTTCTCGCGGATCGAGCGGATCAGGGTGGCGTGATCGCCACGGGGAAAGTCGGTACGCCCGATCGATCCCTGAAACAGCACATCGCCCACCAGCGCCAGTGCCGAGGGGCGGTGGTAGAACACCACATGACCCGGAGTATGTCCGGGGCAGTGGATCACTTCGAGTGTCACCTCTCCGAAACTGACAGTGTCACCATCTTCCAGCCAGCGATCCGGGGTGAACACGTCCACATTGGGGAAGCCAAACATCTGACTTTGTTTTGGCAGGCCTTCGATCCAGAATTCATCATCCCGCCCCGGTCCCTCGATGCTCAGACCCAGCTCGCGGGCCAATGCAGCCGTACCGCCGGCATGATCAATATGGGCGTGGGTCAGCAGGATCTTTTCCAGCTCGACACCCTCCTCGGCCACGGCCGCCTTGATGCGATCCAGATCACCACCGGGATCAACCACGGCAGCCTTGCGGCTATGCTCACACCAGAGCAGGGTGCAGTTCTGCTGGAAAGGCGTTACGGGAATAATGCGATATTTCATGGTGCTCCGCCGTTGCTGTCTTTCAGGTGCGCTCAGTATATCGGTCCCGAAGTGGAAAAGTCATGGTTCCTGCAACGGTTCAGCCAGCACTCAACCAGCGACGGTATAAACGCCGACAGCGCCTGGCCGGGGATTTGGCGGCATAGGCGGTCCTGCCCAGGGGCAGCGCCTGTTCAAACAGCTGTTGACGGGCCTGACTCAGCGCAACCTCCAGCGACTGTCTGGCATCTGCATCCAGATCCGCCTGATGCATGTATTCAGCCAGCACATCCAAGTCATGAATGTCGCCCAGGCAGCTGCCCAACGGCTTGAGTACACGGCTCCAGCGCGGTGCCAGCTGCAGCCACTCCAATTGATAGAGCACCACCTTGGACCATTTGCGCCAGCGATGCAGGGCTTCCATCTCATCACCCTGGCGCGCACGCCGATACCAGCGCTCAGCCTTGCTGAAACTCAGTCTCAACCCCTGGTGAACATGCTCACGCTTCAGACAGGAGAACGTCATGTCATGCAGCATGCGCTCAAGCAGTCGGTAGTGTTGCCGGGTCTCTTGCAGGGCAGGTGCAGTTGAGGTGGAGGGCAAAACAGCGAGCAAAGACTGCCCCTGTTCGACCGGCAGCGATTTCACCAAGTGTGTCAATGTCGCCCGCATCACCTGCTGATCCCGCGTATTCCCAAGCCCCTGGGCCAATTCACGGCAGGTCAACTGCAAACGCTCGCTGTCTTCGGCCGACAAACCGGACTGAACCAGATACCAAAGCGCCCGCAGGCGTTTCATATCAACCCGCGTCTGATGTACGACCTCTTCCAGATCCTGTTCACGGCCGGAAAAAACCGCCTCCAGACGATCCATCCCCTGACGGACAAGATCCAGGGCGCTGGCAACCAGGGCCAAGCCGGTGGCATCGGCCACTACCGGGCAAGGTGTACTTTTGATTCCCCCTGAACTCATCCCGGCGATCAGCCTCCTTCCCGCTCGACACGGACTTCAGGAGCACCTTCCGTCCCCACATGCACCTGCACCGTCATCGGGCTGCAGCACACCGTGCAGTCCTCGCTGTACTCCTGTTCGGGTTCGGTCACATCTACCGTCAGACTGATCGGCTCACTGCACCAGGGGCACAGCAGCTCTATTATTTCCAGGGGGTTCATCAGGGATCCACCTCCGCTTGCATAGATGCACGACCGGCTTTGGTCGCTGTTCTGGTTACAGCATAGACACTTCCTTTCCAACTGCCTAAACTAGTGGCTGATTCTTGGTCGGGGTGCCTGCTTTAGACAGGCTGAGATGAGACCCGCTGAACCTGATCCGGCTTGTACCGGCGTAGGAAATCGAGATGACCGCCACCAACACACCATGCCTGCGCATGGCCTGTGCGGTTTTCTCCCGTACAGGAGCATCCGCATGACA
>CAYMHL010000105.1:0-8137 GCA_964390205.1 uncultured Marinobacterium sp. | reverse complement strand
GTTTCAGATCAATGCGCAGAACTGCATTCACTGCAAAACCTGCGACATCAAGGACCCGGCCCAGAACATCACCTGGGTGGTGCCGGAAGGTGCCGGAGGCCCGACATACCCCAACATGTAGGTGCGACGAGAAGTCGCGTTTGCTGGCGTAAGTGCCTGTTTATAATAGGTATTTACGTAACGTGGTGTCAAGCGTCAGTCAGCTGGATGCCACTCGGTCGAGCCTTGAATCGACCACTTATCTCAACACTGCCCACCTCGGGCACTCATATTGGAGGGCTGCAAATACGCCCTCCACAGGTCACAACTCTGCGCGATTGGCGGCCTTGGCCGTTGCGTAGGGCACCTGTGCCGCGCCCCTGATCAGGGCACGGTTGGGTGTCGGCGGCTTTCTCAACCGCTGATTTGACCTGCACCTCGTCCAATGAAGACCTTTCCTGACCCTCTCCACCCTGTGGAACTGACACAACATCGTCGTGGCTGACACTGATCAGTCACTACACTTTAGTCATGTCTGGCCAACCTGTTCAGGGTTGGCTGGGTGGGTAATGGAACAGCGGTCCGAACAGACCACAGGTGATTGAGGTGTTGGGATCAAACGCCAAAGCGTTCAGAGGAATTGTCTCACCGACTGACCGGTAGCGAGACCCGCAGTGTGCCCTGCGGTAGCCTAGGGATAGTGCAGGACGGGTAACTGTTTTGTGCGAAGCTTCCTGACAATGTACCCCCTCCTCGGAGGTGGCGTGGCCCGCGAGGGTGCGTCAGAGGCTGCGAGTGACGATGCGGCTTAGGGGCTAGGCTGGGCAATAGGATGAACGTATGTGAACCGTTGATAAACGTCGTTATGGGGACGGAGCCAAAGTCACTGACAGGCTTCAACCAAAAGGTATCTGGTTGGTTCTGGTGTTTTACATTCACCAGACGGCACCCTTCAACCAGCGGCGAAAAGACGGCATCTACGTTGCTCGTGTTTCTTTGAATGAACTCGGTAAGCCCGTATCCCTGCCCCCTGGGCAGGTCCATCGTAAGGTGGGCTGTTGGGGGTGCGGGTAGAGGAGGATGGAGAAAGCGAAGGCCGTGGTTAATCCCACGGATAGCAGCACGAAACATGGCTGCCAGCGAAAGCTGTGCCCACTTCCATCTGGTCTCGCGTGGCGAGACAACTGGGCAACCCTCGAAACGGGTCGCACGTTGAGGCTAGGCTGATCGTGTACCCAACAACTCAATTCCTGACGGGAACAGACCTCCCGTCAGGGCTGGTCCGTCTCCTGTTCAGGCTGTAAAGGAGATTAGCATGACCAGCAATCCGACTTCGGCGGATTCTGCACTCTCCGGCAGACCTGAAGGCTGGCACCAGATCGACTGGCGTCATGTCGAATGGACTGTCCGAGGGATACAGATTCGGATCGCCAAAGCAGCTCGTGAACGGAAGTGGCGCCAGGTCAAGGCCCTGCAACGCTTCCTGACGCGTTCGTTTTGTGGCCGAGCCTTGGCCGTGAAGCGAGTGACTGAAAACAAGGGCCGCAGAACTCCCGGCGTTGATCGGGAGCTATGGGGCACGCCCAAGGCCAAATGGCGGGCGATAGGTCGACTAAAACGACGGGGGTACAAGGCTTTGCCACTGCGCCGAGTCCGTATTCCCAAGGCAAATGGCAAGGAGCGCCTGCTGGGTATTCCAACCATGCGGGACAGAGCCATGCAGGCATTGTACCTGCTCGCCTTACAACCTGTGGCGGAAACCACGGCGGATCCGAACTCCTATGGATTCAGGCCGCAGCGGTCAACCGCCGATGCCATCACGCAGTGTCATCAGATGCTGTGTAAACGCGGCTGTCCCGAATGGATTCTTGAAGCGGACATACAGGGGTGTTTTGACCATATCGACCACCAATGGCTGGTTGACCACGTCCCAATGGACAAAAAGGTACTGCGCAGCTGGCTAAAAGCCGGCGTTGTCGACATGGGCCGAGTGTGGAAAACGGATGAAGGCACACCGCAAGGTGGCATTATTTCCCCCACACTTGCCAACATGGCTCTGGATGGTCTGGAGGCATTACTGGCTGAGCACTTCGGTGCAAAAGGCAGCAAACGGCGGCGCAAGACCAAAGTGGGACTTGTACGCTACGCGGATGACTTCATTGTCACCGGCATCTCGAAAGAGCTGTTGGAACAGGAAGTTAAACCGCTGATCGAGGTGTTTCTGGCCACTCGTGGTCTGAAGCTGTCACCCGAGAAAACGTGCGTGACTCACGTCAACCACGGCTTTGATTTTCTGGGATGGACCGTGCGCAAGTTCGGCACCAAGGTTTTGATCAAACCTTCCAGAAAGAATACCAAGGCGTTTTTGGATAAGTGCCGCGGTATCATCAAGGCCAGCAACGGAGTGGCCCAGGAATACCTGATCTGGCAGCTGAATCCGGTCATTCGTGGCTGGGTGAACTACCACAAGCATCAGGTGGCCAGTGATGCATTTGCTTCGGTGGATGCAGCACTCTGGAAATCACTCTGGAAATGGGCACGACGGCGCCACAACAACCGTCGACGCCGCTGGATTGCCAGACGCTACTGGCATACCGTCGGTAATCGGCAGTGGACGTTTGCCGTCCCTACGGCAGGTGTGGAGGCGGGTGAGAAAGCCGTATCACTCACCTATGCCAGCGACACACGGATAAAGCGCCATATCAAGGTCAAAGCGGAAGCCAATCCCTTTGATCCGGCATGGGAGGTGTACTTTGAGGAATTGAGCCGAAAACGCATGGAGGACTCGCTTCGCCATCGACGACGGATCAACACACTCTATGCGCGCCAGAAAGGGAAATGCCTGCAATGCATGAACCTGATCACCCATGAGACCGGCTGGCATGTGCATCACCTGATCCCTCGGGTACAAGGTGGGCCTGACACGCTGGAAAATCTGGTGTTATTACATCCGAACTGCCACCGCCAAGTGCATCACTTGGCAACATCAGTCACGTTGCTGGTTCCATTGGGAGCTTAGACGAGGCTTGAGCCGTATGCGGGGAAACTCGCACGTACGGTTCTTAGGGGGCTGGGGCGCAGCAATGCGCCTTGGCTACCCGACAAAAATTTATTTTATATCAATGCTTTAGAGTTGATCGCTTATCGACTCAGACCCTTCCACTGCCAAGCCGACGTTCGCGTCGGCTTTTTCATTTCCTGCGCACATTAACCGCTGCATGTTGCTCGGTTTTCCCACCACTTTTATCGCCATGGTATGATCAGCCCATCGTTTCAAATTTACAGCCCGAGCTGTGCCTTGTCGCAGCAACACGGGATACAAAACCGACAGATACAGGCATTTGATGAGCGCACACCAGCCCGCAGCAACCTCCCTTTCCTCTCAGGACAATGTTCAACGTACCGCAGATACCGTCAACCGCCGATTTTCGGTCGCGCCCATGATGGACTGGACTACAAGCGACTGCCGGGTATTCCATCGTCTGATGTCACGCCACACCCTGCTCTACACGGAGATGGTGACCACCGGCGCGCTGATCCACGGAGATGCCGCACGTCATCTGCAGTATCACGCCAGTGAACATCCCGTTGCCCTGCAACTCGGTGGCAGCGACCCCAAGGCTCTGGCACAGTGCGCCCAGATGGCTCAGGAATGGGGCTATGACGAAGTCAATCTGAATGTGGGTTGCCCCAGCGATCGGGTGCAGAACAACATGATCGGCGCCTGTCTGATGGCGTATCCGCAGCGGGTAGCCGAATGTCTGGCCGAGATGCAGGCGGCGGTTCGTATTCCGGTCACGGTCAAACATCGACTGGGCATTGACGATCTGGACAGCTTCGAGCATCTGCACCGTTTCGTCGAAATCGTAAAGACCAGCGGTTGCACCAGCTTCACCATTCATGCGCGCAAGGCGATTCTGGACGGCCTGAGCCCGAAAGAGAACCGTGACATCCCGCCACTGATATACGACCGCGTGTACCGCATCAAGCAGCTGTTCCCCGAGCTGGAAGTGATCATCAACGGCGGCATCAAAACGCTGGAAGAGTGTGACACACATCTGCAACATGTGGATGGTGTGATGATCGGTCGCGAAGCCTATCAAAATCCCTGGCCGCTGCTGAGCCAAGTGGATGCGCGCTACTTCGACGACCACCACGCCATCCCGAGCCGCATGGAGATCGCTCAGGCCTTCACTCCCTATCTCGAACAGCGTCTGGCCGAGGGCGCACCGCTCTACGCCGTCACCAAGCATCTGCTGGGGCTGTTTCACGGCCAGCGCGGCGGCAAACAGTTCCGCCGTTATCTGAGCGAAAACGGTCACGCGCGCGGCGCCGCGGTCGATGTATTCATGGCGGCGCTGGAGCGTGTCAACGAACAACAGGAAAGATCCGACTTTCAAGAATAATGGCTACAGGACACCAATCGATGGACCAGTTACAACAGCTCAAACAGATGACCACCGTGGTTGCCGACACCGGCGACATCGATGCCATCCGTCAGTTTCAACCCGTGGATGCGACCACCAACCCTTCACTGCTGCTGAAAGCGGCGCAGGACGCCAAATATGCCGGTCTGCTGCAGGAAGCGCGTGACTGGGCCGAGCAGAACAACAGCGACAACCGGCTGGAAGCGATGACCGACCGCTTTGGCGTGCTGATCGGCCGCGAGATTACCCGACTCATTCCGGGACGCATCTCCACCGAAGTGGACGCCCGACTGTCGTTTGATACTCAGGCCAGCGTCAACAAGGCACGCCAGCTGATCGAGCAATACGAAGCGCTGGGCATCAGCCGCAACCGTGTACTGATCAAGATCGCTTCAACCTGGGAAGGCATAGAAGCAGGACGTCAGCTGGAGCGAGAGGGTATCAACTGCAACCTGACCCTGCTGTTCAGCTTTGCTCAGGCGCAGGCGTGTGCCGATGCGGGTATCTATCTGATTTCACCTTTCGTCGGCCGTATTCTGGACTGGCACAAGCAGCGCCAGCCGGATGCGGATTTCAGCTTCGACAAGGACCCCGGCGTACAGTCCGTCAGCCGTATCTACCGCTACTACAAGGCACATGGCTACGACACCGTTGTGATGGGCGCGAGCTTTCGCAACACCGGCGAAATCCAGGCGCTGGCCGGCTGCGACCGCCTCACCATCAGCCCTGCACTGATGCAGGCACTGGCGGATGATGAGAGCACGCTGGAACAGCAACTCAATGCCGATATGGCCAGTGAAGACAACAAGCTTTCACTCAGCGAAAGCGACTTCCGCTGGGCGATGAATGAAGACGTGATGGCACAGGAAAAACTGGCCGAAGGGATACGCAACTTTGCCGCCGATCAGGTCAAGCTGGAACAGCTGCTGATGCAGGTGTAATCAGCGTTTACCTGCAGCTTTCAAGGGTCGCAACCAGATCCTTGAAGGCTTCTCGGTTGTCATCATTGAGACCGATCAACACGCGGTGTGCATCCAGAATGCGCAGCCGCACCTCTTCTTCGGATTCCTGAACAAAGGGCACCTGCTTGAGGTCGCAGCGACTGGATGGCAGCTCCTGCAACAGTACAAACACCCGGTCAAATCCCATGCTCAGCAGGATACGGGTAATATCCCCGTTGGTCGAGACCAGTGTCGGCTGCGGCATGCCCTTCTCGGTCGCCTTGATGGCCAGTTTGGCGATCAAACCCAGAGAGGTACTGTCGATGTTCTCGGTTTCGGTCAGATCGACCAGAGTATCGGTTACATCCGCACGCTCAAGCACCGCTTCAAGATGCCGCTCAATGGTCGAGCACAGGGTAAGACGCACATCACCCACAAACTTCAGGACATAGTGCCCGTCACAGCACGCGTAATAAATCGCGCCATCACTCATAAAGACTCTCTGCGTACAGTCATGATCGCCACATCATCAGGATGCAGCTGTTCGGCAGGCATCATACTCTGCAAAAATGCCGCTGGCGACCCCATATTGTCTCGACACAGCTGCAGCAGCGTCTGCTCCTTTTCCAACAGCGAAGCACCCTGCAATATCTCGAGGATGCCATCGGAAAACAGAGTCAGAGTAAAGCTCGTCTGCAGTGGCAACTCACACTCATCAAACACAGGGCTTTCAAACAGACCCAGCGGCATGCCTCTGCCTTCAAGATAGCTCACCTTGCCGCCCTGTTGCAGTACCGGCAACGGATGATGGCCACCCACGGCATAGCGAAGTGTATTTTTGCGGTGATCAATCAGCGCCACAAACATGGTCAGATGCTTGCCCAGCGAGGTCAGCAGCAATTCCTTGTTGATGCGGCGAAGGGTATCGGAAGGTGAGAGTATGTCGAAGCTGGAGTTGCGGCGGTAATTGCGCAGCAGGCGATGGGTCATGTTTTTCAGCAGCACCGTGACCAGCGCCGAAGAGGTGCCGTGACCCGACACATCAGCCAGGTAAAACAGGCTGAGGTCATCATTGATTGCCAGCGCATCAACAAAGTCTCCGCTGAGCAGCAGCGAGGGCTTGAGACAGTAGTCAAAGTCGATGCCATTGATATGCTGATGTGCCGGCGGCAGCAGATTTTCCTGCACCTGCTGGGCCGCACGCTGATCCTCACGCAGCTCGTCAAGGCTGCGCTCCAGGCTATCCCTGAGACTGCGCACCTCCTCGATATACCGCGCCCGACGCAGCTGACGCTCCACCGAACGTACAAAGAGCTCGGGGTGCAAATCCAGCTCACCGGAAACATAGACATCGTCGGCGCCGCTGCGCAGGGCCGCCACCAGCTGCTCGGCGGTGCCCTCCTGAATCAGCGCCACCAGCGGCTTGGGGCTGACTCTTTGTGCCAGCCGATCCATCAGCAGGCTGCTGCCGATGGTGGCCAGATCGAAGATAACCAGGGAGACGTCAAAGTGTTCGAGCTGTTGATCCACTTCATCCATGTCGCTACAGACCACAAGCAACAGACGTTGATGATCGCACAGCTCGCAGAGTTCAAAGATTCGATCGATGGTGTGGGTGCACGCCGACAACAGCAGCACCCTTTGCGCATTAGGATCCATTGATCAGCCGTTCACGTGATACTGAAGCATTAAGTTCACAGTATCCCTTGGGCATTGAGGATGCAAGCGGGTCAGAAGTCGCTGTCGTAATTAACGTCAACCGCGCCGTCATTGATCTGATATTCACGGCGCTGCAGGTAGGCATCACGGATAAAGCCGTACTTGTCGCCGCTGATGATCTGCTCCGCCTTGAGTAAACGACTGCGGGTATCCACCAGGCGCAAACCAGACAGGCTGTTGCGCGTCGGCACATGGTCGACTTCGCTGACCGGATCCACCGCCCAGTCCACCGGCAACGCCAGACCGTCACGCAGCGTACTCGGGCCAAAGAACGGCAGCACCAGATAAGGGCCTGAACCTGCACCCCAGTAACCCAACGTCTGGCCGAAATCTTCTTCGTACGCCTCGATGCCCATCGGCGAGGCTACGTCGATCAGGCCACCCAGACCAATAGTGGTGTTAAAGGTCAAGCGCGCGAAGGTCTTGCCGGCCGCTTCAAACTTGAACTGCAGCAAATTGTTGAACAGGTTGCCGATATCACCAATGTTGTCGAAGAAATTGCTGACGCCCTTCTCGGCAATATCCGGGGTGACATAACGATAGCCCTGCGCCAAAGGCTTGACCGCATAACGATCCAGGGTTTCGTTGAAACTGAACATGGAGCGGTTAAACCCTTCCCAGGGATCCTGCTCGGTTTCCGCCATGACAGGGGCTGCCAGCAACGTCGCAGACAAACCTGTAGCCAGAACACCGGAACGCAGAGAGATAGTCAGCATACCTTATCCTTAAAAAGCCGAATCGGAACAATCCGGTCATTTTAACGAGGCCTGAAGCGGGAAGAAAGCGTCGAGGGTGTCTATTTTCAGACAATCATTGATCTGTGCAATAACGCAAAAAGGCTCCCGAAGGAGCCTTTTTAGACGGAGCTAATATCAAGTGATATTAGAAGTCCAGACGGTAGCCGATCATCCACAGATCTTCGTAAACCGGCTTGCCGCTCAGATCAGAAGAGATATCTGCAGCTTCTTCATCGAAGTCGGTGTAACCGATCCACGCGTAGCCACGGTTACCCAGCTTCTGCTCAACTTCGATAGTCCACTGATCGCCGTCAGTGTCAGTGCCATTCAACAC
>CAYMHL010000104.1:0-8162 GCA_964390205.1 uncultured Marinobacterium sp. | reverse complement strand
GTTTTCGCAGTGAGCACAAGCACGACAACTGGACTACTACTTAACATATTAATAAGATCACTATCTGACAGTGCCCTATCCCGGATTGGGGTACAATATTGACCTTCCCAAGCCAGGACCAACCGACGGGTAATTTCTCTCTCATGCGCAAATACGAAGACTCCATACCGCTCAAACTGCTCAAGGCCCGCGAGGTCACCATGAGCTTCTTTCGCCCGGTGCTGCAGGAAATTCCTCTGACCGAGCAGCAGTGGCGCATCATCCGAGCCCTGGACGAGTACAAAGAGCTGGAGTCCAAGCAGCTGGCAGAGTTGTGCTGCATTCTCAGCCCCAGCCTGACCGGCATCATCAGCCGTCTGGAACAGCAGGACTATATTCAGCGCCGCCGCTCGCCGGACGATCAGCGCCGGGTACTGATCAGCCTGACCGACAAGGCCAAGGAGATGTTTGCCCGGGTAAGCCCGACCCTGGAAGCGCGCTACCAGTCGATCACCGAACAGTTCTCCCGCGAGAACATGGAACAGCTGGACAAACTGCTCAATCAGCTCTGCCAGATCAAACCCTGATCCCTGTCAACAATCCTTTCCGTTGTTTAGCGGCGCCCCTTTCGGGGAGCCGTTGACATTAGATAATATGTTAACTAGCATTACTTAACATGTTAACAAAGTATAATGATCAGCCATCAGGTAGCGATCGGCAATAGTACGGCTATTATTGTGCATGACCGTCCATGACTGATTGCAGCCACCTGCAAACGATCACGATTGAGTAACCCAACATTCATAAGCAGACGGAGACCCATCCCATGCTGCAAGCATCCTACCCTTACTACCTGGCCAACGAAGCTCAGGCTCCCAACCAGGATCTGGCGGTAACCGACAAGTTCAGCGGCGAAGTCGCGACCCGCGTCGCCATGGCTGATGCCGCCGCCATCGATCAGGCGATTGCCGCAGCCGATGCAGCGGCCGAGCCGATGCGCAAGCTGCCGGCGTACAAGCGTCAGGAGATCCTGAACTACTGCGTCAAGCGTTTTGAAGAGCGTGCCGAAGAACTGGCGGTGGCCCTGTGCATCGAAGCCGGCAAGCCGATCAAGGATGCGCGTGGCGAAGTGACCCGTCTGATCGATACCTTCCGCATTGCGGCGGAAGAAGCCACCCGCATCGGTGGTGAAGTAGTGCCCATGGACATCAGCCCGCGCGCCGAAGGCTATACCGGCATGTGGAAGCGTGTGCCGATCGGTCCCTGCTCGTTCATTTCGCCGTTCAACTTCCCGCTGAACCTGGCGGCACACAAGGTGGCACCTGCCATCGCAGCAGGCTGCCCGTTCATCCTCAAGCCGGCCAGCCTGACGCCGATCGGTGCCATCATCATCGGTGAGATCCTGGCGGAAACCGATCTGCCCAAGGGTGCGTTCTCCATCCTGCCCTGCCACCGTGACGGTGCCGATCTGTTTACCACTGACGACCGACTGAAGCTGCTCAGCTTTACCGGTTCTCCGGATGTGGGCTGGCAGCTGAAGGCCAAGGCCGGCAAGAAGCCGGTGGTACTGGAGCTGGGCGGCAACGCGGCCTGCATCGTCGACGAAGGCACCGATATCGACGACGCCGTGGCCCGTATCGTCTTCGGCGCCTACTACCAGTCCGGCCAGAGCTGCATCAGCGTGCAGCGCATCATGGTGCATGAGAAGCACTACGATGAAGTGCGCGAAAAGCTGTCCAAAGCGGTCAACGCTTTGGTCCACGGCGATCCCAAGGACGAGAACACCTTTATCGGCCCGATGATCTCCGAGAAGGAAGCAACCCGTCTGCATAACTGGGTACTGGAAGCGAAAGACGCCGGAGCCACCGTGTTGGCCGGCGGTGAACGCGAAGGGGCCATGCTGCAGGCGACCCTGCTGGAGAATGTGGACGCCGATCAGAACGTCAACACTCAGGAAGCTTTCGGTCCGGTGGCGATTCTGTCGAAGTTCACCGACTTTGATGCCGCGCTGAAAGAGGTGAACAACTCCGACTTCGGTCTTCAGGCCGGTATCTTCACCCGTGACATCTACAAGATCCAGAAAGCCTGGAACGAGCTGGAAGTCGGCGGTGTGGTGATCGGCGACGTGCCCTCCTGGCGTGTGGATCACATGCCCTATGGTGGCGTGAAGGACAGCGGTCTGGGTCGCGAAGGGGTGCGTTACGCCATCGAAGACATGACCGAGCTGCGCCTGCTGGTCATTCGCGAGCCTAAATAAGCAATCGACACAGGGCACCGCGCAGGGGCTGATGCCCCTGCCGCTCTGAACGAACAGGTCACTCCTTGAGACAGCCACCGTCACTCACCCTGCTGATTTTCATCGCCATGGCCAGTCCCCTGGCGCTGAACGCCTTCGTACCGGCCATGCCGGATGCGGCGAAGGCGCTGCACACGGACATCAGCACCATCCAGGTGACCTTTACCGCCTACCTGTTGACGCTGGCGTTTGGTCAGCTGATCTCGGGGCCGCTGGCCGACTTTTTCGGCCGGCGCCCAGTGCTGCTGACCGGGCTGGGTCTGCATGTGGCCGGCAGCCTGCTGGCGGCACAGGCGACGGGGGTGGAGTGGCTGATTGCAGGACGCGTACTCCAGGCACTGGGCGGCAGTACTGCCATGGTACTGGCCCGCACCATCATCCTGGATGTGCATGGGCGTGCCGGTGCCGCCGGGCGCATGGGCTATGTGGTGATGGCAATCGCCATCGCCCAGTCGATCGCGCCGACGCTGGGCGGCTACCTGAACCTGTGGAGCGGATGGCAGTCCATCTTTTATGTCTCCATTGTGATGGGGGCACTGGTCTGGCTGTTCGCGTTGCTGCGGTTGCCGGAAACCTGCATCGAACGCAGCGATAGCCTGCGTTTGGGCAGCCTGTTCAGCCGCTATGGCGAGGTGCTGCAATCAGGTCAATACTTGGGCTATGCGCTGTCCACGACGGCGATCGCCTCGGCCTTTTACCTGTTTGTCGGCAGCAGTCCCTATCTGGTCGTGGACCAGTTGCAGGGTGACTCGGCTGATTTCGGCCTCTGGTTCCTGGCAGTGTCACTGGCCTTCATGCTGGGCAGTTTCAGCTCAACCCAGCTGGCACGCCATTTCAGCATCGACCAGATGGTACTGCTGGGCAACGGCTTGTCACTGGTCGGAGCCCTCGTACTGCTGCTGGCCGCCCTGTTCGGCGCGCTCAGTTTCGCCACCCTGTTTTTGCCGATGGCGCTGGTGACGTTCGGCCGCGGACTGAGCCAACCCAACGCCCAGTCTGCCGCCATCAGCTGTGCCAGCGGTTCCGCCGGCACGGCGTCAGGGCTGATGGGGTTCATTCAGCTGCTGACCGGCGCGGCCATCGCCCAGCTGGTGCCCTGGCTGCTGGAGTTGGGAATCACCACGCTGTTCAGTTGCATGCTCCTCGCCCCTTGCGTTGCTCTGCTGGCGCACTGGCATGCCTGGCGGGCAGGACGCCAAACAACGGATTCGGCATCAGCGCCCGGGCACTGATGTCTAATGCTTGACCGGGTATAGGCCCGATACAATTAAAAGAGGATAACCTCATGGGTAAACTCGCATTAGCTGCAAAAATCACGCATGTTCCGTCCATGTACCTGTCGGAACTGGATGGCCCGCAGAAGGGCTTCCGTCAGGCCGCCATCGACGGCCACAAGGAAATCAGCCGCCGCTGCCGTGAGCTGGGCGTCGACACCATCATCGTGTTTGATACCCACTGGCTGGTTAACGCCGGCTACCACATCAACTGTGGCGCCCATTTCAAGGGCAACTACACCAGCAACGAACTGCCGCACTTTATCTCCAACATGGCGTTTGAAGTGGACGGCAACCCGGAACTGGGTCAGCTGCTGGCCGAGGAGTGCAACGCTCAGGGCGTGGATACTCTGGCCCATGCCAACACCACGCTGGACCCGGAGTATGGCACCCTGGTCCCCATGCGCTACATGAATGAAGACCGCCACTTCAAGGTGATCTCCGTGTCCGCCATGTGTACCGTGCACTACCTCAACGACAGTGCGCGTCTGGGCTGGGCCATGCGCAAGGCGATTGAAGAGAAGTACGACGGTACTGTCGCCATTCTGGCCTCCGGCTCCCTGTCTCACCGCTTCGCACAGAACGGCCAGGCACCGGAGTTTGCCACCAAGACCTGGTCACCGTTCCTGGAGCGCCTCGACCACGAAGTGGTGCGCATGTGGGAAAATGCCGAGTGGGAAGACTTCTGCGAAATGCTGCCTGAATATGCGGTGAAGGGTCACGGCGAAGGCTTCATGCACGACACCGCCATGCTGCTGGGCGCCCTGGGCTGGTCCGAGTACGACCAGAAGGTTGAGGTGGTGACGCCTTACTTCGGCAGCTCCGGCACCGGCCAGATCAACGCCATTTTCCCGGTCTCCCCGGTCAGTGGTGACAAGGTTCCGGGACCTCAGGCATCGGTGACCGAGACCTTTGTTCCGGGTTCCAGCCGCGTCTGAGCCGAACGCTCTCGCCCTGCACTCAACGGTCTGCCTTGGCAGGCCGTTTTTGTTTCCGCTCCCTTGTGCAGATCCTGTTGTTTCCAAACGGCTGCGGCTGAACTGTACTGGTACAGAATTGCACCGGCAATTCAGTTAAGCCGAGCATTCTAGTTAATATATTAATTATATTGCCGCCAGTGGTAATATTCCTGGCACAACACCCCAAACAACGCTCTGGAGTCCCTTGATGTCATCGGTCGCCAATCCCCAACGTCTGATCGTACTTCTGGCTGCACTGGTAGCCTTCGCGCCCCTGTCGATCGACATGTACCTGCCCAGCCTGCCGCTCATCGCCGCGGACTTGCAGGCACCCGAATCCAGCATCCAGTTGACCATCAGTGCCTTTCTGGTCGGCCTGTTCATCGGCATGCTGTTCTACGGCCCCCTCTCCGACAAGTTTGGCCGTCGTGGCCTGCTGCTGGGCGGCATCGGCCTTTACCTGATTGCCAGTATCGGCTGCATGCTGGCCGACAGTGCCGAATGGCTTATTGCCGCCCGTTTCATGCAGGCCCTGGGCGGAGCCGCTGCCTCGGTGCTGGCCCGTGCCATCGTGCGCGATCTGTTTCCGCTCAACGAGGCGGCACGGGTACTGTCACTGATGCACCTGGTGACCATGATCGCCACGCTGGTCGCGCCTTTGGTCGGCGGTTACCTGATGCTGATTACCGGCTGGCGTTCGCTGTTCATGGTGCTGTTCGCCTTTGCCGCACTCATGCTGATGTTGAGCCTGTGGAAAATCCCGGAAACCCATCATGGCGACTCGCGCAAGGCCAGCATTCTGGCGGTGTTCAAGGCCTACCTGCAGATCGGCATGCAGCCGGTGGCGATCGGCTACATTCTCTGCATGGGCCTTACCTTTGCCGGCATGTTTGCCTACATCACCGCCTCACCCTTTGTGTATATCGAGTACTTCGGCGTCAGTCCGCAACACTATGCCTGGTTTTTCAGTCTCAATATCGGTGGCGTCATTGTGCTGGTCAGCCTCAACGCCCGCTATGTCGGTCGCTTCGGTACCCAAAGGCTGCTGATTGCCGGTGCCGCTTTGGCGGCTGCATCGGGTCTGCTGCTGGTATTTGCCGGCATCACCGGCAGCGGTGGACTGGCTCTGATCGTGGCCGGACTGCTGGGCTTTGTCAGTGTCACCGGTGTACTCGGCGCCAACTGCATGGCCAGTCTGCTGGGACGCTATCCGCAACAGGCCGGTGCCGCTGCCGGTCTCGCCGTGGCCTGCCAGTTCGGTCTGGGTGCCCTGGCCAGCTCGATGACCAGTGCCCTGCATGACGGCTCACCGCTGCCGATGACGCTGATCATCGGTCTCTGCGGTGCCGGCTCCCTGTTGGCACTGGTACTGACCCGCCGCACTGGCTGATGCGCCTCCCCTGCACCCCGTCTTTTTCACCTCGTCTATACTGAAACAACCCCCTGTCCAGCACAGGGGGTTGAATACAGAAAAATACAATAATGAAGAAGATTTTTACATTTCCTGTATCGGTATTGCTCCGCATAATCGGCATAACCTGACCGATCATAATTGCGCTACGCAGCTGGCTTACCCCTATTTCAGCCTGACGCAGCAGCGGTTTCAGACAATTAGAAGAGAGACGATCCAGATGACTATGCACAATCCGATGCTTGAGAAACTCAAAGAGATCCTGCCTGCCATCCGTGCCAACGCCGCTAAGGCTGAAGAGCTGCGCAAGGTCCCCCAGGAAAACATTGATATGCTGCATGGCATCGGTCTCAACCGTGCCTTCCTGCCCAAAGCCTATGGCGGTCTGGAAATGAGCCTGCCGGAATTCACCGACTGCATCGCGGCCCTTGCCGGTGCCTGCTGTTCCACCGCCTGGGCCTACAGCCTGCTGTGTACCCACAACCATCAGATGGCCATGTTCTCCAAGGAAGCCCAGGACGAGTTCTGGGGCGAGAACCCTGACGTGGTTGCATCCAGCTCCATCGCGCCCTTCGGCAAGCATGAAGAAGTGGAAGGCGGCATCATCTTCACCGGCGACATGAAGTGGAGCTCCGGTGTCGACCACGCCCAGTGGATCATCGTTGGCTTCAACCGCTTTGACGATGCAGGCGAAAAGATCTACAGCTTTGCAGTCATTCCGAAACGCGATTTCACCATCATCGATGACTGGCATTCAGCCGGTATGTGCGGCAGCGGCACCAAAACCGCCAGCATCAAAGGCGTCTTTGTACCCGAACACCGCATTCAGGCGGCCAAGGACATGATGGAAGGCCGTCACAAGGGCCGTTCCCTGTACCCGGACAGCAAGATCTACCACACCCCCTACCGTCCGTACTTTGCCTGTGGTTTTGCGGCCATGAGCCTGGGTGTGGCCGAGCGCATGATCGAAGTCTACAAGGAACTGACCAACAACCGTGTGCGTGCCTACACCGGCGCTCAGGTGAAAGCCTCCATCCCGCCGATTCTGCGCATCGCCGAGTCCTACCAGCAGGTGTGCGCGGCGCGTGCCTACCTGGAAAAAACCTGGAACGAGCACAAGGAGTACGGTGAACGTCACCAGTACCCGGATCGTTACACCCTGGCACACTGGCGTACCAACCAGGCTTACGCCATCAAGATGTGTGTTGAAGCAGTCAACCGCCTCTGGGCGGTAATGGGTGCGTCCAACTGGTACACCGATCGCGAAGGCCAGCGCCTGTGGCGCGAGTCCAACATGACCGCCGCCCACGCCTACACCGATTACGATGTTTGCGCCCAGATCATCGGCCGCGAAATTCTGGGTCTGGAACCGGATCCTGCCCTGCTCTGATCCCTGCCGGACAGAATCCCCCGGGCACACACCCATGGCTGTGTGCCCCATCTCTTTATAAGAACCCAACATCAGGTGCCGTTATGAGCCAACCAATCACCGAATTCGACCCCAAAGCCTTCCGCCGCGCGCTGGGCAATTTTGCCACCGGCATCACCGTCGTAACCGCACAGACACCCGCAGGCGTCAAAACCGGCGTGACTGCCAACAGTTTCAACTCCGTGTCCCTGGACCCGGCCCTGATCCTGTGGAGCATCGACAAGCGCTCCGGCAGCTGTGAGATTTTCGAGCAGGCGACTCACTTTGCCGTCAACATCCTGGCCGCTGACCAGATCGACATCTCCAACCACTTTGCCCGCCCCAGCGAAGACAAGTTCGCCGGTGTTGAATACAGCGAAGGCCTGGGCGGCGCACCGCTGCTGCCGCATACCTCGGCCTGTTTCCAGTGCGAATCCTATGAAACCGTTGATGGCGGCGATCACTGGATCCTGATCGGCAAGGTCGTGGCGTTTGAAGACGCCGGTCGCGCACCGCTGCTCTACCATCAGGGCAGCTATTCCGTCGTCATGCCGCACTCGCGTTTCCCGGCCAAGACCGACGAGCAGCCTGCCGCCGTCGAGCGTCTGAAATCGCGTTTCGAGAACAACTACTTCTATCTGATGGTGCAGGCCACCCGTGCTTATCAGTCCGACTACACGCCGCTGCAGCTGTCCACAGGACTGCGCACCAGCGAGGCACGCATGCTGATGGTGCTGCAGGAAAGCCCCAAGCTGTGCCGCAAGGAATTGCTCAAGGAAGTGAACATGCCGGATATCGAGGTCGATAACGCCATCGAGATCCTGCAGCGCAAGGG
>CAYMHL010000103.1:0-8237 GCA_964390205.1 uncultured Marinobacterium sp. | reverse complement strand
CCGAACAGCAGAATGCTGACCAGCAGCAGTACACGACGGTTCATGTGGCAGCCTCCTCGGCCCGACGCTCAAAGTGGCGCAGCAATACAAAGGGCACAATCAGTGCCACCAGCAACAGGGCCGCCAGTGATGACGCCAGTGGCCAGTCCTTGTTGTTGAAAAACTCGGTCCACATCAGTTTGCCCAGCATCAGCGTATCCGGCCCGCCCAACAGGTCGGGAATGACGAACTCGCCCATCACCGGAATGAACACCAGCATGGCACCGGCCAGTACACCCGGCAGCGACAGCGGCAGGGTGATCAGCATGAACTGCTTCCAGGGACGGCAGCCCAGATCGGCGGCAGCTTCGAGCAGGGTCAGATCGAGCCGAATCAGGGTGGCATAGAGCGGCAACACCACGAACGGCAGATAGTTGTAGACCACACCGATATAGACCGCGATGGGCGTGTGCATGATTTCCAGCGGCGTGTCGATCAGCCCCAGTCCCATCAGCAGGTTGTTGAGCAGGCCATTGCCTTTCAGGATGCCGATCCAGGCGTAGATGCGGATCAGAAATGAGGTCCAGAACGGCAGGATGATCAGCATCAGCAACGGCAGGCGCCAGTGCGACGGTGAACGTGCGATGGCATAGGCCATGGGGTAGCCGATCAGCAGGCAGCAGAGCGTGGAAATCGCAGCGACCTTGAGTGAGCCCAGCAGGGCGCCCAGATACAGCGAATCGTCCAGCAGCAGCTGATAGTTGCTGAAGTTGACCACGATGGTAACGAAGCCATCCTCAATCTCGCGGATCAGGTCCAGATAGGGCGGCTGCGCCAGTACCGGCTCCGACAGGCTGATCTTGAGCACGAACAGAAACGGCAGCAGAAAGAACAGCGCCAGCCAGAACCAGGGCACAGCGATGATCAGGTTGCGTGCCGGCGGCAGATGCGGCATCAGCTTCATTCGGTCAGCACCCCGCAGCTGTTGGCGGACCAGCCCAGTACCACTTCCTCATCCCAGGTCAGTGGCTGTTCGGCCAGTGCCTGCACGTTGGACTGGGTGAACTGCACCCGTTTGCCGCTGGGCAGTTCCACATGGTAGATCGACACATCCCCCAGATAGGCGATCTCCTTGATCAACCCGCGCAACTGGTTGGGTGTGTCGGCGTCCAGCTGTCCCAGGACGCGCACCTTCTCCGGACGCAGGGCTACCGTCACGGCCATGCCGGGCACCAGCGGTTGGCTGTGGCGTACCAGTAGCCGGGTGTCTGCCTCGTCACACTGGATCAGAACCTGATCGTCATCCTGCTGCACCACATAGCCGTCGAACAGGTTGACCGAGCCGATGAAGCTGGCGGCGTAGCGTGTAGAGGGAAACTCATACAGACGCCGCGGCGGGTCAACCTGTTCGATACGGCCCTCATGCATCAGCGCGATGCGCGAGGACATGGTCATCGCTTCTTCCTGGTCGTGGGTGACGACGATGAAGGTGATGCCCAGACGCTCCTGAATGTTGACCAGCTCGAACTGGGTGTGTTCGCGCAGTTTCTTGTCCAGTGCGCCCAGCGGCTCATCCAGCAGCAGGATCTTCGGGTGTTTGGCCAGGGCGCGTGCCAGTGCCACACGCTGGCGCTGACCGCCGGAGAGCTGATGCGGTTTGCGCTGTGCCAGCTTCTCGATCTGCACCAGTGCCAGCATTTCCGCCACACGTTCCTGGCGTTCGGCCTTGGGCATTTTTTCCTGTTTCAGGCCAAACGCGATATTGTCGGCCACGGTCATGTGCGGAAACAGGGCGTAGGACTGGAACATCATGTTCACCGGGCGCGCATAGGGCGGCACCTCGGTGACGTCCTGGCCGTCAATGAAGATGCGCCCGCTGGTGGGCGTTTCGAAGCCGGCCAGCATGCGCAGCAGGGTGGTTTTGCCGCAGCCCGAGGGGCCCAGCAGGGAAAAGAATTCGCCCTGATGGATATGCAGGCTGACATCGTCAACGGCATAGAAGGCACCGAAACGTTTGGTGACATTCTCGATCCGGACAATCGGCTCCCCTTCGGGGGCCTGCCAGGGTTCTTCCGGTTTGAACTGGCGCAGTGTTGCCATCGGTGATGGGCTCTCCCAATAAAAAGATGCCCCTGATTTCAGGGGCATCTCAGGTTCAGGTGATCAGCTAAGCGTTAACGTCCGGTTTTGACCCGGGTCCAGCTGCGGTTCATGTCGCGGATCTGACGCTCTGACGGCGTTTTCAGCACAATCAGCTTCTCGCGCGTGTGCTGCGGCGGGTAGATGCCGGCATCGTTACGGATGGCTTCGTCGATCAGCTCAGTGGCGGCCGCGTTGGCGTTGGCATAGGCCACATAGTTGGTAATCGGTGCAATCACCTCCGGCTGTAGCAGGAAATTGATGAACTGGTGTGCCGCTTCCGGATGCGGTGCATCCGCCGGAATCACCATCACATCGGTCCAGACCACGGCACCTTCGGAGGGCACGGCATAGGCCACTTCGACGCCGTTGCCGGCTTCGGTCGCACGGTCACGGGCCTGCAGGATATCGCCTGAGTAGCCGTGGGCGACACAGATGTCACCGTTGGCGAGGTCGTTGATGTACTGGGAACTGTGGAAATAGCGCACATGCG
Organism: uncultured Marinobacterium sp.; assembly: GCA_964390205.1. GTDB lineage: Bacteria > Pseudomonadota > Gammaproteobacteria > Pseudomonadales > Balneatricaceae > Marinobacterium. Next base: position 5,626 of record CAYMHL010000103.1, on the reverse strand, counting down.
GGCGCACGGCGGTAACGGTTTCCGCCGCCTTTTCCAGTGCCGCTTTGCTGAAATCGGCAGTGTCTTCACCCAGGTAGGCCCGTGCGGCGACAAACACCTCAGTCGCATCGTCCATCAGGGTGACACCACAGCCGGCCAGTTTGGCGACGATTTCCGGGTCAAACACCAGGCGCCAGGTATCCAGCGGCATGTCATCACCAAGAATCTCGCGGACTTTCTTGACGTTGTAGCCGATGCCGGTGGTGCCCCACATGTAAGGCACCAGGTGCCGGTTATCCGGGTCGATGTCGGCCAGAGACTGCATGATCACCGGGTCCAGGTTATCCAGGTTGGGCAGCTTGCTCTTGTCCAGCGCCTGGTACAGTCCCGCCTTTAGATGACGGTCGGCAAAGGGACGTGCGGTCGGGAAGGCCAGATCATAGCCGCTGCGACCGGCCAGCAGTTTGGCCTCCAGCACTTCGTTGGAGTCATAGACGTCATAGACCACCTTGATACCGGTCTGCTGCTCGAACTGCGCAATCGTATCTTCGGCAATATAGTCCGACCAGTTGTAGACATGCAGCTCCTGGGCCGCAGCCGCGGTCGTGCCGCTCAGCATCAGGGCAGGAAGCAGTTTTTTGAGTCCGGTAAACACTTTTTTCATCGCCTTGAATCTCCGGCAACGCTGTGAATGGTGGAGGCTGAAGTGCGCCTCCCGGTATGTTCAACCTGCGAATGCAGCGAACGGATTAAAAATGTGAATATGGAACAAAAAACCGGCAAAAAAAAGGTTTTTTTGTGACTGGGGCTAAACAAGGGGCGCGCCTGATCAGGTTACTGCGGTGGCTGCGTACAGTCGTCTGCAACAGGCGTGGTCTATAGTGACATGCACCACAAAATGACAAGGAGAACAGGCATGTGTGATATCAAGGGGTGTGGCCGTACGCAGTCGGACAAGCCGCTGCCGCAGGCGACGGGCGAGGAGCGGCGCAGTTTTCTCAAGGGGATGCTGGCCTTGCCACTGGCGGTGGTACTGGCGGATCCGTTGCTGGCGCAGGTAGCCGGCAGTCGAACCCGGTCGGTGCAGCTGGCGCTTGGCGGTGGCAACAAGGTGCAGGCCCATCTGGCCATGCCCGAAGGCGAGGGTCCTTTCCCGGCGGTGGTGCTGATTCATGAATGGTGGGGCCTGAACGACCAGATCAAGGCGGTGGCGACCGAACTGGCCAATCTCGGTTTTATGGCGCTGGCGGTGGATCTCTATAAGGGCGGCGTGGCTGATACCCGTGAAGATGCCATGGCGCTGATGCAGGCGGTGAACGAAGAGGAAGCCAACGACACCCTGACCGGCTGGATTGACTGGCTGCGCCGGCATCAGCAGTGCAACGGCAAGGTGGGGACCATGGGCTGGTGTTTTGGTGGTGGCTGGTCGCTGAATGCGTCCATGGAAACACCGGTGGATGCCACCATCATCTATTACGGCAACGTTACCCGCACGCCGAAACAGTTGTCACGGCTGCAGGGGCCGGTGCTGGGACACTTCGGTACTCTGGACAAGAGCATTGATGAGGCCATGGTCGGTGGCTTCGAGCGCGCCATGGCCGAAGCCGGCAAGGCCGAGCAGCTGGAGGTCCACTGGTATGTGGCTGATCACGCCTTCGCCAACCCCACCGGCGCCCGTTATGACGCCGATGATGCAGCCTTGGCCTGGTCCCGTTCGGTGAGTTTCCTGCACCGTCATCTGGGCTGACAGAGGTTCAGAACGGAAACAGCAGTGGTGTCAGCAGCAGCGTAATCACCAGCGCTAGCAGCTGCAGCGGTATACCCACCCGGGCAAAATCGGCAAAGCGGTAGTTGCCCGGTGCCAGCACCAGGGTATTGACCGGTGAGGCGATGGGGGTGGCAAAGGCGGTAGAGGCGGCGATGGCCACCGTCATCATCACCGGCTCCGGGTTGATGCCGGTCAGCTGGGCGGTGGTGATGGCAATGGGCGCGACCAGAACGGTCGTGGCGGTATTGGAGATGAACTGGCTCAATACTGAAGTCAGCACAAACAGGCTGGCACAGAGCACCAGCGGGCTGCTGTCGCCAATCAGACCGACCAGATGCTCCACTACCCAGCTCAGGGCGCCGCTGCGTTCCATCGCCAGCGCCAGCGGCAGCATGCCGGCGATCAGAATCAGGCTGGTGGCGTTGAACGAGCGGTAGGCCTCCTTCACGGTGACGCAGCCGGACAGCATCATCGCCAGCGCCGCCAGCAGAATGGCGGACAGGTTGTCCAGCCAGCCGGTGGTCATGCACACCAGCATCGCCAAGAGAATGCCCAATGCCACCGGGCCGCGATTGCCATGGGTGGGGATCTCTTCCAGTTCGGCGGGCGTCTGCAGTACCACCAGATCGCGTGAAGCCTGAAGATCGCGGATCTGCTCCCAGCTGCCGGTCAGAAGCAGGGTGTCGCCGGGCTTGAGCTGAGTATCGGTAAAGCTGGCATCCATGGCGGTCTGGTCACGGCGCACGCCTACCACACTCAAACCGTAGCGTTCACGAAAACGCCCTTCCTTGATCGATCGGTCACAGAGAGAAGAGTCCGGTGGCAGCAGCACCTCGGCCATGCCGAACTGACGCTCCAGCTGACTCATCTCACGCGCCGGGAAGCCCATCCGCTTCAGCTTCAGTGTCTCGCACAGGTGCTCCAGCCGGTCTTCATCGGCATACACGATCAGCTGATCCTGATACTGCATGCGGGTGTTGCTCAGCACCGGCATCAGGCTGGAGAGCAGGCCGCCGCTGCGGGAGATGGCGATCACGGTGACATCATATTCGGTGCGCAGCGCCGCTTCGGCCGGTGTTTTCTGTGCCAGCGGGCTGCCGGGGGTGATCATCAGCTTGTGCAGCTGACGGCTCAGGGCATAGCGGCCACTGATGGCGGCAACCCCCGGCGCGGTATTCTCGGCCACTTGCTGCGCCCGTTCCGGCAGCAGCTTGCGTGCCACCAAAATCAGATAGGCCATGCCCGCAACCAGAATCGCCAGCCCCAGCGGGGTAAAGTCAAAGAAGCCAAAGGGTTCAAGGCCCGCACTGCGCATCTGGCTGCTGACGATAATGTTGGGTGGTGTACCGATCAGTGTCAGCATGCCGCCGATGAGGGCGGCAAAGGCCAGCGGCATCATCAACTGCGAGGGTTGCATGCCGGAGCGCCGGGCCATGCTCAACACCACCGGAATCAGCAGCGCAACCGCCCCGGTGGAACTCATGAACGCCGACAGCAGCGCCACCACCGGCAGCAGAAACAGCAGCAGCCGGGTTTCACTGCTGCCTCCCATGCGCAACAGCCAATTGCCCGCAGCGGCGGCGATACCGGTGCGAAACAGCGCCTCGCCCACGACAAACAGGGCGGCGATCATGATCACCACCGGCTCACCGAAACCGGCCACCGCCTCGGCCGGGGTGATGATGCCGGACAGCGCCAGCGCGACCACCACCATCAGGGCCACCAGATCCATGCGGATACGGTCACTGATGAACAGGGCGATGGTGATGCCGAGGGTGGCAAATACAAACAGCATATCGGGTGTCATGGCTTGGGGGCTCCTTAAACCTGTGCGGGCGCCAGTTTAGGGGTTAATCCGTGACAGGGCCATTATCCAGCAATGACCAGAAAGCCCGAATCAGCGGTGAGCGCAGCTTGCGCTCCAGGGCGAACAGGCCGATCTCGTAGGGTTCCAGCGCCGGCGATACCGACAGTACCCGTACCCGATCCGCCAGCGGGCTGTTGTCGAGTACGATCTGGGGTACCACGCCGATGCCAAAGCCCAGGCTGACCATGCTGACGATCGCCTCGTTGCCGGCCACCTGAGCATAGATGCGCGGCTGGATATGGCGATGACTGAACCACTGGTTGACCCTGTCCCGAGATATGCCGCTTTCCGGCAGAATCATCGGCTGGCGGCTCCACTGTGCTTCGTTGCCAAGGGTGTCGCTCGACTCGCTGGCAGGGGCGATGAACAGCAGCGGGGTGCGGTCGATGGGGCGAAAGGCCACGCCGGTGGGCAGGTGAGCGGGACGGGCGGCGATGGAGATCTCCTCGCGACCGCTCTGTACCCGGGCGATGGCATGCTCGGGGTCGCCGGTATGCAGCTTGATCTCCACGCGCGGGTAGAGCTGGCGAAACCGGCTCAGCAGCGAATAGAGAAAGCTGTAGCTGGCGGTGACCGAGCAGTACACGCTGATCTCGCCCTGCAGTTCGCTGGCGCTTTCGAGCAGTGAGTGACGTACCTGCTCCCACTGTTGCAGCGCTTCGCGGGCGTACTGGGCAAAGCGCATCCCCTCGGGCGTGAGCTGGACGCTGCGGTTGTCACGCAGGAAGAGTTCAACCCCCAGCGAGTCTTCCAGCTGTTTGATGGCGCGGCTCAGGGTCGAAGGGCTGACATGGCAGGCTTCGCTGCTGCGCCCGAAGTGCAGCGTCTCGGCCAGGCTCAGAAACAGGCGCAGGGTGCGGGTATCCATGGTGTTTCTTAAACTGAAATATGATGTTGCAAATATATCATTTTACGCAATGATTCCTATCCCTTAATGTAGCCGCCATTGCTATAGTCATCACGGCTAGATGCACCCAATCACTCCATTCAAGTCAAAGGATCAGAACCATGCAGGTTTATTACGATAAAGACTGTGATCTCTCCATCATCCAGGGCAAGAAAGTTGCCATCATCGGTTACGGCTCTCAGGGCCACGCCCATGCGTGCAACCTGCACGACTCCGGCGTTGATGTAACTGTTGGTCTGCGTGCCGGCTCCTCTTCCCGTGCCAAGGCTGAAGCTCACGGTCTGAAAGTGGCTGACGTGGCTGACGCCGTTGCCGCTGCCGATCTGGTCATGATCCTGACTCCGGACGAATTCCAGGGCCAGCTGTACAAGGCCGAGATCGAGCCGAACATCAAGCAGGGCGCTACTCTGGCCTTCGCTCACGGCTTCTCCATCCACTACAACCAGATCGAGCCGCGCAAGGATCTGGACGTGATCATGATCGCGCCGAAGGCGCCGGGTCACACCGTACGTAACGAATTCGTCAAGGGCGGCGGTATCCCTGACCTGATCGCGATCTTCCAGGATGCGTCCGGCAACGCCAAGAATGTTGCCCTGTCTTACGCGTCTGGCGTGGGCGGCGGTCGTACCGGCATCATCGAAACCACCTTCAAGGACGAGACTGAAACCGACCTGTTCGGTGAACAGGCGGTTCTGTGTGGCGGCTGTGTCGAGCTGGTCAAGGCCGGTTTCGAAACCCTGGTTGAAGCCGGTTACGCGCCGGAAATGGCTTACTTCGAATGTCTGCACGAACTGAAACTGATCGTGGACCTGATGTACGAAGGCGGCATTGCCAACATGAACTACTCCATCTCCAACAATGCCGAGTACGGTGAGTACGTAACCGGCCCTGAGGTGATCAACGAAGAATCACGTCAGGCCATGCGTAACGCACTCAAGCGCATCCAGGATGGTGAGTACGCCAAGATGTTCATCAGCGAAGGCGCGACCAACTATCCGTCCATGACTGCACGTCGTCGCAACAACGCCGCTCACCCGATCGAGCAGACCGGTGAGAAGCTGCGTGCAATGATGCCGTGGATTGCGGCCAACAAGCTGGTCGACAA
>CAYMHL010000102.1:6888-8245 GCA_964390205.1 uncultured Marinobacterium sp. | reverse complement strand
AAAGCCGCATCAGGCCGTCAGTCCGATGTTGGCAGAAAATGCGGTCCCAAGGGCACCTTCGGCAGCTTGAACAGGTCAGGATAGCGCACATCGACAAAGTAAAGACCGTCCGGTGGTGCCGTCACCCCGCCCTGACGTCTATCCCGGGCCTCAAGTACCTCAAGCGCCCAGTCAGGGGAGCGATCCCCCGCACCCACCGCCATCAATACGCCGGCAATATTCCTGACCATGTGGTGCAGAAAGGCGTTGGCACTGACATCAATCACAATCAACTGCCCGCTGCGATAGACACTCAGACTGCGTATCTCACGTACCGGACTGCGCGCCTGGCAACCGACGGCACGATAGGACGTAAAGTCGTGCTCCCCATGCAGGTGTGCCGCCGCCTGCTGCATACGCTCAATATCCAGATGACGGTGAGTCCAGGTCACACCGCCAGCCAGAATTGCCGGGCGTGAGGGCGAAGTATAGATCATGTAGCGATAGCGGCGCTCTTTGGCCGAAAAGCGCGCATGAAAGCATCCGGGCACCTTGGTGGCCCACTTAATCGAGATGTCATCCGGCAGATGGCTGTTGGTGCCCAGCACCCAGGCCCGGTCGTTACGCTCGGCCCAGCTGTCAAAATGAACCACCTGATGGCTGGCATTGACCCCGGCATCCGTTCGCCCGGCACAGATGACCTGCACCGGGTGGTTGGCTATGACCGACAGGGCTCGCTCGACTTCAGCCTGAATGGTAGGGACGTTGTCATAGGCCTGCACCTGCCAGCCACGATAGGCTGCACCCACATATTCAACGCCCAGCGCATAACGAAAAGGGGCGATCGAAATCGCCCCGGCAGAGTTTTCTTTACTCATCAATCATCTTGATCAGGCCAGCGACTCCAGCAGTTTGCGCGCTTCCTCACGCTGAGTATCGGAGCCTTCACTGGTAATTTCAGTAAGGATGTCGCGTGCGCCCTCAGTGTCTTCCATTTCAATATAGGCGCGCGCCAGATCCAGCTTGGTTTCGATCTCATCGGCGTCACTGAGCAGATTCATCCTGTCCAGGATCTCGTCCTGCTCATCGTCGTTGCGCTGTTCAACGAGTTCGATGTCGTCATCGGTACTGCCGAGCAACTCATCCACTTCGGCGTCCGGATCCATCTCCAGATCATGGGAGATATTGTCAGTCAACTCTGCTTCAACGGCAGCACTGGTCATGGCAACGGCAGGATTGCCGCTATCCTCGGCCTCTTCCGGATTGAAGCCGCTGAGCAGGGCATCCAGATCCGCTTCCGCTGAATCAGTCTCGACATCGGCAGACGCATCATCCGCAAAGCCAAGGTTGAATTCAAGTCCATCATCGCTATCCGCAT
>CAYMHL010000102.1:0-6788 GCA_964390205.1 uncultured Marinobacterium sp. | reverse complement strand
GACGCATCATCCGCAAAGCCAAGGTTGAATTCAAGTCCATCATCGCTATCCGCATTAGAAGACTCATCGGAACCCCGCAACATCGCCTCCAGTGCGGGATCGATCTCGAATTCGACTTCATCTACGGCTTCGACGGTCTCATGCAGACTGTTATCCACCTCCGCGTCTGCATCCCCTGCTTCCGACTCATCGACCACGGCAGTCGGCTCGACGTTGAAATCAAGCGCTGACGCTTCGCTTTCATCAGTATCCAGCCCAAGGCCCGGTTCTTCGGTGTCGTCGGCGCCATCCAGATCCAGACTATCGTTAAGCAGGAAATCCAGATCATCATCAGCGTCCTGCTCACCCAGCATGCTATCCAGCTCGCTGGGCTCGTCTTCTTCAGGCGTATCGACCTTGAACGCCAGTGCTTCGGCTTCGTCCTCAACCTCGGTTGCGACCAGGGCTTCAGCCTCATCGACCGGTGCATCAACCTCGAGCTCATCATCCAAACCCAGATCGAACTCGGACGAATCCAGCCCCTTGTCTGCTGGCTCATCAACTGGCTGGTCCAGATCATCCAGGTCCAGATCCATGTCCAGATCAAGCTCCTGAAGATCCGACTCCAGATCCTCAACCGGCAACTCGTCCTCGGCGGGCGCCAAAGACTCCATCTGCGGTCGAACAAAGTCGGATGCATTGCTATTGACGGCTTCAGGCTCATCAGCAAGCGCTTCTGCAGCCACAACTGCAGCCGCACCACCGGCGACAGCGGCCGCCGCCACATCGGGAACACTATCGCGATCCTGTTCGCGCAGATCATCCGGCACGTTTACCAGGTCCCGCTTGCCACCCTCACTGGAGCGTTTGCGGCGCATCAGCAGCCACAACCCGCCCAACAGGGCAAGCGCGCCGGCACCCAGACCACCCAGGACCGTCGGATTATCCAACACAGATGCTGTATTCGAGTCCGATTTGGCTGCAGCAGGAGGCACTTCTGCAGACTGAGGACGAGTAAGTTCGCTTTGCAGCGTGGCCATCTGTTGTGACTGCAATTCCAACAGGCGGCTCTGAGATTCAAGCTGCTGCAGCACCGAGTTCAGTTTATCGTTCAAATCCGCGTTATCGCGTTCAAGACGATCTATTTTCTCCTGTGCCATCAGCACTTCGTCTTCAATGCGTTCGGCAGCAGCCGATATCACCTGCTCGCCAGACTGTTCTGCGGCAACACCATCATCCGTGTCGCTGTCTACGCTGCTGGTCGCTGAAGATACGGCCTGTGCTTCACCGCTTTCTTCAGGCGGAGCCAGCACGCGCAGCTTGCCTTCGGCTTCCGCAATGGCCGCATCCGCTTCGGCTGTTGTTTCTGCAGTCGACTCAGTCTGCGCCGGTTCGGACTTTTCAGGCCGCACCGTTTCATCTGCGGTTTTGCTGACATCCAAAGGCGCCTTGGCTGGAGCAGCCTGAGTTCTGCGTCCCTCACGCCACATCTGTGTCTGGCGGGCAACTTCGGCAACCGCTTCGCGATGACTCAACTGCTGTGCTTCGGCAGCCGACGGAATATCCATCAGAGTGCCGGTCTTGAGATTGTTGATGTTGCCGGACGGGAAGGCCTGCGGATTCTTGCGCAGCAGCGCCAACATCATCTGGTGCTCGGACACACCCTGAGGTTTAGTCCTTTTGGCAATTTCCCACAGGGTATCATTAACACCCACGTAGAGCTGATTGTCATTGCCGGCCAGGGTACGGGGAGTACGCAGGGGCGCAGCCGCTCGGGGGGCAGCGGCCTGGGGTGCAACGGCCGGCTGTGTGCGCGCCGAAGTCAGACGCTGAGCAACCGGAGAGGGATCAAACACCGGCGGATCCAGCAGCAGGGTATATTCGCGCACCAAACGTCCGCTGGGCCAATTCACCTCAACCATGAAATTGAGGAAAGGCTCCTGCACAGGCTCGGTCGATTTCAACCGAATACGCCCCGTGCCTTCGGGCGATACCAACACCTGAAACTGAATATCGCGCAAATAACGTGACTGCCGACCATCAGTCGACGTCGCGTATTCGTCCAGTGAAGCCATTCTCGGCTGGATCTGCAGCGGAGAGAGATCACGTACCTGCGTCAGTTTAATCTCGGCATCAAGCGGTTCATTCAGGGCCGAATTGACTTGAATCTCCCCGAGCCCAAGGGCATTAACCTGTGACGCCCCCAGAGCTGCTGAGACCGCAAGGCTTAAGGCTAGTTTACGCAGCATCGGTTACTCCCTTTGGTGTAGTATGCGCGCCCTCTCCATTTCTCGACGAATCAGAGGGTTACGGATCCATATTGTGTGCAAGTATTATGTTTAATCAGCAGGCGGTCAACCCGTACCCCTGCCGCTACCGGCGCGGCGATTCCTGCAGTGCCAGCGCTATTTCCAGTGCCACCAGGGCACTGCCTCGGCCCAGATCGTCGCTCAGGGCATGAAGGCCAAAGCCACCCTCACCCGAGGCATCAGGTCTGATCCGGTTGACGACAACAACGTCCTGTCCGATGACATCATTCACCAGGCTGGCGGGCTTTTTGGCCGCCTGATCAAAACGTACACCCTTAGCCTTGTCCATCAATTCCTGAAGCTGGTCAAGCTCCAGCGGCTGGCGTGTTTCAGCCTGTGCAACCACCATGTCACCATAGAACACCGGGACACGAACAGCACTGACATCCAGCTCAAGATCCTCGTCGCCGAGCAGCACGGGCAGCTGCTGCAACACCTGTTCTTCAACCGAGGTATAGCCGGAGGGTTGAACGGCACCTACGCTGGGGATCAGGTTGAAGGCAATCTGACGTTCGAAGACACTGGCATCAACATCACGCCCGTTCAGCAGACGAGCCGTCTCGGCCGCCAGCGCCTCAACCCCCTTGCGCCCACCTTCCGAAGCAGCGCAAAGCACCGTCAAATTAAGCTTAAGTATCTGATAGGCATGATGCAGCGGAGCCAGTGCCAGCGCAGCGGTAATAGTAGCCGATCCCGGCACACCGATAATACGACCTGCGTCAATCGAAGGCAGCACCTCACCATTGATCGCGGGTACAACCAGCAGCGGCGCTTCCTGATAGTGTTGCGGAAAAAGATCAATTACGTACGCTGATGGCAGATGCTGCAGCTTTTCCAGGATCTCAGCGTCCAGCTCAGCCATGCAGACAAACACCAGCGCGCAGTCTTCCCCCGTGAAGTCTTCGAGCGCCCGGGTGCGACAGGCACGACCTCTGAACATCAGGCTGCGGCCGGCACTGTCAGCCTCTTCATACAGCGACATGCTCTCTACCTGCAGTGCCGACTCATCCAGCAGCTCCAGCAACTTTTCCCCTTTCAGGGTTCCCGGTCCGATTAACGCAACGTTCATTGACATGATTTTCTGGATCTCACAAAGCAAAACAGCCCGGACATACGCCGGGCTGAGGAGGTGTTACACATGAAAGCGGTATCAGCGCTCGATCAGGATGCGCAGGATACGGCGCAACGGTTCGGCCGCACCCCAGAGCAGCTGATCGCCCACACTGAACGCATTGAGGAAGGTCGGGCCCATCTTCATCTTGCGCAGACGTCCAACCGGTACGTTCAGCGTACCGGTCACCTTGGTCGGTGACAGATCACGCATGGTGATTTCACGCTCGTTCGGTACCACGCTCACCCAGTCGTTGGCTTCGGCGATCATCTGCTCGATCTCGTCCAGCGGCAGATCCTGCTTCAGCTTCACGGTGAACGCCTGGCTGTGGCAGCGCATGGCGCCGATACGCACACAGGTACCGTCGATGGGAATCGGGCTGTCGGACAGGCCGAGGATTTTGTTGGTTTCAACAAAACCCTTCCACTCTTCCTTGCTCTGACCGTCTTCCACCGCCTTGTCGATCCAGGGGATCAAAGAACCGGCCAGCGGCACACCGAAGTTGTCGGTGGCAAAGGCATCGCCACGCATGGTGTCCACGACCTGACGGTCGATATCCAGAATGGCAGAGGCCGGATCGGCCAGCAGCGCTTCGGAACCGGCGTGGATCTGGCCCATCTGGGTGATCAGTTCGCGCATGTTCTTGGCACCGGCACCGGACGCTGCCTGGTAGGTCATGGAGGAGATCCACTCCACCTGACCGGCCTTGAACAGACCACCCAGTCCCATCAGCATCAGGGACACGGTGCAGTTGCCACCGACAAAGTTCTTGATACCGGCATCGATGCCACGGTCGATCACGTCACGGTTGACCGGGTCCAGCACGATCAGGCTGTCATCGGCCATACGCAGGGTAGAGGCCGCATCGATCCAGTAGCCGTTCCAGCCGGATTCACGCAGTTTCTGGAACACTTCAGTCGTGTAGTCACCGCCCTGACAGGAAACGATGGCGTCCATCTGTTTCAGCTCGTTGATATCACGCGCATCTTTCAGTGCCGGGATATCCTTGCCGATGTCGGGACCTGCCGCTCCGGTCTGAGAAGTGGTGAAGAAAACCGGCTCCGCAATATGGTTGAAGTCGTTCTCTTCCAGCATGCGCTGCATCAGAACCGAGCCGACCATACCACGCCAGCCTACAAAACCTACACGCTTCATTCGTGCCCCCAAATATAATTAGCTTTAAAACGAATCCCGAATACGAAACACCGGGCAACGGCAGCTCAAGGCTGCTCTGTTACCCGGTGGAGACGGACAAAATCAGGCGTTCAGTGCGGCAACAACCGCATCACCCATTTCGGTGGTGCTGACCGCGCGCATGCCTTCGGACATGATATCCGGCGTACGCAGATTCTGATCCAGCACCTTGCTCACGGCGGCTTCAATCTGATCGGCCGCTTCGCCCGCATTCAGGGAATAACGCAACATCATAGCGACTGAGAGGATGGTTGCCAACGGATTCGCCTTGCCCTGACCGGCAATATCCGGTGCAGAACCGTGGCAGGGCTCGTACATGCCCTTGCCGTTTTCATCCAGTGACGCGGACGGCAGCATGCCGATGGAACCGGTCAGCATGGCGGCCGCGTCGGACAGAATGTCACCGAACATGTTGCCGGTTACGACCACATCAAACTGCTTGGGCGCACGCACCAGCTGCATGGCGGCGTTGTCCACATACATGTGGCTCAGCTCCACGTCCGGGTACTCGCTTTTCAGCTCTTCCATGATTTCGCGCCAGAGCACGGTCACTTCCAGCACGTTGGCCTTGTCGACCGAGCACAGACGCTTGTTGCGCGCACGGGCCGCTTCAAAGGCAACACGGCCGATGCGGCGGATTTCGTTTTCGTCATACACATAGGTGTTAAAACCTTCGCGGATGCCGCCTTCCTTCTCGCGAATGCCACGCGGCTGGCCAAAGTAGATGCCGCCGGTGAGTTCACGCACGATCAGGATATCCAGACCGGAAACGATTTCCGGCTTCAGGGTAGAGGCGTGCGCCAGCTGCGGGTAGAGAATTGCCGGGCGCAGGTTGCCGAACAGCTGCAGCTGGGAGCGGATACCCAGCAAACCCTTTTCCGGACGGATGGCGAAGTCGGGATTGGTGTCCCACTTGGGACCACCCACGGCACCCAGCAGAATCGCGTCGGCCTGTTTGCACGCGGCCAGCGTCTCATCCGGCAGCGGTACGCCGGTGGCGTCGATGGCGGCACCGCCGACCAGCGCTTCGCTGATCTCCAGCCCCAGCTCAAAACGTGCGTTAACGACGTCCAGCACCTTGCGTGCTTCGGTTACGATCTCGGGACCAATGCCGTCACCCGGCAGTACCAGTACTTTCTTGCCCATCTGGGTTCTTCCTCAAAAATTCAGTTCGGTTTACTTGATCGCATCAAACAGCCAGGGTGCTTCCTGACGACGGCGCGCTTCATACGCCTTGATCTCGTCCGCGTGCTGCAGGGTCAGGCCAATATCGTCCAGACCGTTGAGCAGGCAATGCTTGCGGAAGTTGTCGACCTCAAAGGCAAACTCCTGGCCGGACGGGGTGACCACCACCTGACGCTCCAGATCTACGGTCAGCTGGTAGCCTTCAGTGGCTTCAACTTCCTTGAACAGCTGATCAACCTGCGCTTCCGGCAGCACGATCGGCAACAGACCGTTCTTGAAGCAGTTGTTGTAGAAGATATCGGCGAAGCTCGGCGCAATAATGGCACGAATACCGAAATCATCCAGCGCCCAGGGCGCGTGTTCACGACTGGAGCCGCAGCCGAAGTTTTCCCGCGCCAGCAGCACACTGGTGCCCTGATAGCGGGGCTGGTTAAGCACGAAATCCGGGTTCAGCGGACGACCGGCGCAATCCTGATCCGGCTGACCTTCATCCAGATAACGCAGCTCATCGAACAGGTTGGGACCAAAACCGGCCCGTTTGATCGATTTCAGAAACTGCTTGGGAATGATCATGTCGGTATCGACGTTGGCACGATCCAGCGGCGCAGCAATACCGGTGTGTTGGGTAAATTGTCTCATTTCGCTCTCCCGTCTTACTGCATCAGCTCACGTACATCGATGAAATGGCCGGTCACCGCAGCGGCCGCGGCCATGGCCGGGCTGACCAGGTGGGTACGACCACCAAAGCCCTGACGCCCTTCGAAGTTACGGTTGGAGGTGGACGCGCAGTGCTCACCCTGCCCCAGCTTGTCCGGGTTCATCGCCAGACACATGGAGCAGCCCGGCTCACGCCATTCAAGACCGGCTTCGATAAAGATCTTGTCCAGACCTTCGGCTTCTGCCTGCGCCTTCACCAGACCGGAGCCCGGCACTACCAGCGCCTGCTTGATGTTCGCCGCCACCTTGCGACCTTTCACCACCTCGGCGGCAGCGCGCAGGTCTTCGATGCG
>CAYMHL010000101.1:1491-8326 GCA_964390205.1 uncultured Marinobacterium sp. | reverse complement strand
AGGGAGGAGCGGTTGGCCTTGTCGAAAGAGGCCTTGAACACATAGGGAATACCCAGGCGTTCGGTTACTTCGACATAATGCTCGGCAATGCTCAGTGCCAGATCCCGGGACTCCAGGACGTTCATACCACCGAACAATACCATCGGCTTGTCGTTGCTGATCTCGATGGATCCGGCGCGCACGACCTTCTGCTGCATATCAACCTCTCGTCACTGGCTTGGCAAAACCCTGATTATAAGCCATTCGACGGAAAATGTGCCGCTTCCGCCTCGATCCATTCGAGCGCCTGTTGATCCGGATCCTTGTCCGAGGCCGGTTGTTGGTGGATACAGATCTGGCACAGCTGCTCCAGCATGCGGGCGCGGAACAGCTGTTCCTGATCAGGGAACTCCAGCTTGAGCTGGTATTCGCCCTGTGAGTCGCGATCACACTCAACGACACGGGCATCGATACTCAACTCTTCGGTCAGGGCCGGTGCCTGAATGCGCAGCCACTTGCCGGAAGGGTAGTAGTGATGACAGTGCAGTAAAAGGCCAAGGGGTAAGGTTTCATCGGATACGGCGGGAGCCTGGAGAAGGGGGTTCAGTTCAAGCTCGATCTGCTCTGGATGCTGCAGGTAGCATTGTGGGCCAATCATAATCCCTACCTCAAACGCAGATGACAATGGACTTATCGGCGTTTCTACTAACAGCTTGAGCAGGATTGGCTCAATTTGCCAGCAGGATCTCCAGAAAAAGCCAGAAAAAAAACAGTGCGCCGGTAAAGCAACCCGCGGAGATCCAGCGGTAGCGTCGAATCAACTGCGCTTCGTCATGGGTCGATAGCAGGTACGGCATACCCGAGGTCTGTGGATCAGTCAGCACGTTCATGCTGGGCAACTGATGCAGTTCACGCTGTCGTGTCTGCGCCTGCTGCTCAGCTGCCTGACGCGCGGCCTGCCATTCGTCTGGACTGATGCGACCATCACCATTGCTGTCGAAGCGTTCGAGCAGTTGCTCGGGGTTGCGTTTCCAGCCGCGCAGCAGGTCGCGCACCGTAGTCTTCATGTTCAACTGGTCACGGCCTCCGCCAAGGGTATGGAAATGACCCAGTGCATAGAGCTGCTCATGCTCGAAGATCAGGCGTTCGGTAAAACGGTACTGTCCGTTACCGCTTCGCAGGGTAAGAAAAGCCGCTGCGGCATGAGGGTCCTGACCCGCGGGAAAGGCGCTGTGACCGCGCCAGCTGTGCTTGTGTCGGGGACTGACTTCGGCACCCTCGGGGTCGATCAGGCAGGTACCGGTGCCGTCATTGATCTGGAACCAGTGATTGGAGCGTCCGCTGCGCACGGAACGCCAGCGTCTGCGGCCGTCATCGTCATCCAGTTCTTCAACCTTGAAGTCGTACCAGACACAGGGGCGCCCTGACAAGGGTGCATTCAGCATGCCGTCCTCGCCGGCAATCACATGGCCGATCAGCTCAACGTAACCCTGAGGGGCCGAGCGCACTCGAGCGGTGGGGGTGTCGGCGATCAGCCGGTAGCGGGTCATGCGGCTGAATACGAACCAGAGGGCGGCCAGCGCACCGGCCAGGCAGAGCAGCAGAAACAGCAGTTTCTGTGCTGTCTCCATGGGGGCAAGATCCAGTAGCACGGGTAATCAGCCAAACAGTTGCTTCATGTCGACATCAGCCTTTTCGGCCTCATCAAACTCCAGCAATTGAGCCGGTTTGAAGCCGAAGCGGCGGGCGATGAGCACGTCCGGAAACTGCTCGATACGGACGTTGAGATGGTTGACCGAATCGTTGTAGTACTCGCGACGATCGGCAATGCCGGATTCCAGGCCGGTGATGCGGCTGTGCAGATGGTGGAAGCTGTCGCTGGCGGTCAGTTCGGGGTAGTCCTCGGCGACTGCAAACAGATTGCCCAGTCCCATTCTGAGCTGGGTTTCGGCCTTGCCCAGGGCGCCGATATCGCCACGCTCACGGGCATTCGCAACGGCTGAGCGGGCTTCGATCACGGCGGTCAGCGTGGCCTGTTCGTAGCCCATATGCTGCTTGCAGGTTTCCACCAGCTTGGGCAGCTCGTCATGGCGTTGCTTGAGCAATACGTCGATGTTGGCCCAGGCCTTGGTGACGCCATGCTTGAGTCGAACCAAATGGTTGTAGATCGATACGAAGTAGAGTGCGGCAACAATGCCGATCGCCAGCAGAACAAGAAGCGTGATATCCATGTTGCGAACCAACCTGTCAGAATCCTTTCGGACACTATACCGCGTTTATCCGCCGGCGAAACAGGCGTGGATCAAATGCCGCCGCCGCCGATCATTTCAACCACGACGGTCTTGATCAGGAAGGCCGCCAAACCCAGGCCCAGGGCGAAGAACAGGATAAAGGTGCCGAACCGACCCGCATTCGATTTCTTGGCCAGATCATAGATGATAAAGAAAACGGCACCGGCAAAGACGAACAGACCCACGTTGAGCATGATGGCTTCGATTTCGGCGAGACGCATGGACAACCTCCTGACTTAATAGTGACCAAATAATACATTAATTAACCGGCTACAAATACCGACAAATGCAAGGGGCTAGCCAAGGGTGTCGTCCTTGCCGAATACCTGATCCTGCCAGTCCGGCCCCAGCTCCTGTTCGATAAAGTCGCGAATGAACTTGCGTACCATCTGCGAGGGCGTGACATCCTGACGGCTGCACAGCTGTTCAAATACGGCTTTCTTCTTCGGATCGATCAGCAGGGTCAGGCGGGCGGTACGGTTTTCCATGATCGGGCCTCCTCGTTCATGGGGTGAACTATATGTTAATGATGTTAACATTGAATCATATATGCTGAACAGTTAATGTATGTAGATCACTCCGACCAGAGAAGGATGCTTCCCATGTCCAGGCAAGCCCGGCTTCACTCCCTTTCCTTTGCCAGCGCACTGCGCGAGACGCTCAAGGAGGGGTATGACCGCCGAGCGTTGCTGCAGGATCTGATGGCCGGTCTCAGTGTCGGCATCATCGCCATTCCGCTTTCCATGGCGCTGGCCATCGCCAGTGGCGTCAAACCCGAATATGGTCTTTACACCGCGATTATTGCCGGCTTCATCATCGCCCTGACCGGCGGCTCCCGCTACAGCGTGTCCGGCCCTACGGCAGCCTTTGTCGTCATTCTCTATCCCGTGGCGCAAAGCTATGGCCTGGCCGGTCTGTTGCTGGCCACGCTGATGTCGGCGGTGATTCTGCTGGGTCTTGCCTTCGCGCGCATGGGGCGGCTGATCGAATACATTCCCGAGTCGGTGACCCTGGGCTTCACCTCGGGGATCGCCATTGTCATCGCGACGTTGCAGGTGAAGGATTTCTTTGGTCTTGAGCTGGCTGAAATGCCGGAACACTGGTGGCAGAAAGTGCAGGTACTGGCGGAGGCACTGCCGGCACTGGATCCGGCTGCTACGGCCGTAGCACTGACCACACTGGCGGTACTGATCCTATGGCCGCGTCTGCGCCTGCCGATCCCGGGGCATCTGCCGGCACTGATGGCCGGCCTTGCGGTGGCCTGGGCAATGGGACTGATGGGACATACGGTGGAAACCATCGGCAGTCGCTTCAGCTATCTGCTGCCGGATGGAACGACCGGGGCCGGCATACCCCCGTTCTTTCCCGAGCTGGCCTGGCCCTGGGACAGGCCTGGACCCGGGGGCGAGCCGCTGGAACTGAGCTGGTCACTGGTACGTGAGCTGCTGCCGGCGGCGTTTTCCATTGCCATGCTGGGGGCGATCGAATCGTTGCTCTGTGCCGTGGTACTCGATGGCATGAGCGGCAAGCGCCATCATGCCAACGGTGAGCTGCTGGGACAGGGGCTGGGCAATTTGGTCGCACCTTTCTTCGGCGGCTTTACCGCCACGGCCGCGCTGGCACGTTCAGCAGCGAACTATCGCGCCGGTGCCCGTTCCCCGGTCGCAGGCATGGTGCATGCGCTGGTGGTGCTTGCAGGCCTGCTGGTATTGGCGCAGGCACTGGCGTATCTGCCCATGGCCAGCATGGCGGCGCTGCTGCTGATGGTGGCCTGGAACATGAGCGAAGCCCCCAAGGTGGTTGCCCTGTTGCGTCGCGCCCCTCGCGGCGACGTGCTGGTGCTGCTGACCTGCCTGCTGCTGACGGTGCTGTTCGATATGGTGATCGCCATCTTTGTCGGCATTCTGCTGGCGTCCATGCTGTTCATGCGTGACCTGGCCGGCATGACGCGGTTTACCGATATCAGCAGTCAGAGCAAACACGTGCCGGGTGAGCTGGCATCGGGCTGGAAGGTGTTCAAGCTCAGTGGCCCGCTGTTCTTTGCCGCTGCCGATCGGGTATTTGATGAGCTGCAGGCGGAGATTCAGCAAGCACGTGGTGTGGTGCTGTATATGGACGGGGTGCCCCTGCTGGATGCGGGCGGGCTGAGTGCGCTGAATCACTTCATTCAGCTCTGCCGTCGTCAGGGCGTTGAGCTGGTTGTCGCCGATCTGCAGTTCCAGCCTTTGCGTGCCCTGGCGCGTGCCGGCATGGCGCCGATCGAGGGTGAGCTGTCCTTTGCACCGACGCTGGCGGAAGCCCTGCAGCCATTGCTGACACCCAGGCGTTGAGGCAGGGGGCGAGCCGGCTCAGGGCTCCATCACGCAGGGGGCGGGCCGGTAGCGGCTCAACCACTGAGCCAGCTCTTCGGCCGGCAGTGGCGGGCAGAACAGGTAGCCCTGCATGAACCGGCAGCCCTGACTGATCAGGCTCAGGCGCTGCTTTTCGGTTTCCACACCTTCCGCAATCAGACGCAGTTCCAGGCTGGCCGCCATGGAGATGATCGCACTGACCAGCGAGTCGGCATAACGGTCATTGTTCAGGTCACGGATGAATTCGCGGTCGATCTTGAGGGTATCCACCGGGAAGCGCTTGAGGTAACTGAGTGAGGAGTAGCCGGTGCCGAAATCGTCAATCGCCAGCGAGATGCCCAGGTCCTTGAATCCCTGCAGCCAGGCGACCGTTTCTTCGCTGTCCTGAATCAGCAGACTTTCGGTGATCTCCAGAATCAGGCGCGCGGGACTCATTTGATGCTCCGCCAGTACGCGGCTGACCGCAGCAGCGTTCAGTCCCAGATCGCGCTGACGTTCGGAAATGTTCACTGACAGGTAAAGTTCATGGCCTGACGCCGCCAGCGTTTGTATCTGCCGGCAGGCGGTTTCCAGTACCCACTCACCGATACTGCCGATCAGGCCGGTTTCTTCGGCCATGGGGATAAACTGATCAGGGGGGATCAAACCGCGTTCCGGATGGTGCCAGCGCAGCAGAGCTTCCAACCCCACCACCTGACCGCTCTGACCGGAGGCGATCGGCTGGTAATACACCTCCAGCTGGTTGCGCTCCAGTGCATGACGCAGGTCCTGCTCCAGCGTCATGCGCTGGTTGGCATGCTCCTGCATCGCGGCGGTAAAGAAGTGCGCCTGGTTGCGACCGGATTGCTTGGCCTTGTACATCGCCAGGTCGGCATTGCGGATCAGGGTTTCGGCGGTGTCGGCGTCACCGGGATGCATGGCGATGCCAATGCTGGCGCCGATGATGATTTCCCGTTCGGCCAGAACGAACGGGGTACTCAGGGCATCAATCAGTTTCTGCGCGACATAAGCCGCATCGGATTCGGACTTGATGTTGTGCAGCAGGATGACGAACTCGTCACCACCGAAACGCGCAACAGTATCGGTATCGCGTACACAGCCGTTGAGACGCTCTGCAACCTGTTTAAGCAGGTCGTCGCCATATTCATGGCCCATGGAGTCATTGACGTATTTGAACCTGTCCAGGTCGACAAACAGCAGCGCAATGATCTGTTCATCGCGGTCAGCAGTGGCGATGGCCAGGTGCAAACGGTCGGAGAGCAGGGTGCGGTTGGGCAGTTCAGTCAATTCGTCATAATAGGCCTGGCGCACGATCTGGGCTTCATCGTTCTTGCGCTTGGTGATATCCGAGAACACGGCCACGTATTCGCTCGGTTCACCCTCACTGTCATAAACCACGGAAACCGACAGCCATTCGGGGTAGATGGTGCCGTTCTTGCGCCGGTTCCAGATCTCACCGCTCCAGCAGCCCTGGCGCATGATTTCGTGCCACATGCTCTGATAGAAATCGACCTCGTGGCGACCCGAGCTGAGGATGCTGGGGTTGCGGCCCTGAACCTCTTCCAGGCTGTAGCCGGTGATGCGGCTGAAGGCGGGGTTGATGGTTTTGATCAGGCCGTCGCGGTCTGCCACCATGATCGCCTCGTTGCTGGTACTGAACACCGCTTCGATCATCCTCAGCTGTTCTTCCACTTCCTTCTGCTGAGTGATGTCCTCCTTGACCGCGATGTAGCTCTGACACTGGCCGTTTTCATCGCGTACTGCAGAGATGGATGCGGACTCCCAGAACAGGGTGCCATCCTTGCGCCGGTTCAATAAGTGGCCGTGCCATTCCTTGCCCTGCTCCAGAGTGTTCCAGAGATCACGGTATATCTCCTCGGGCATTTCTCCTGAACGCAGCATGCCTGCACCCTGGCCGATTGCTTCCTCGCGGCTGTAGCCGGAGACTTCGCAGAACTTCGGGTTGACGTATTCAATGATGCCGCGAGTATTGGTGATCATCACCGACGCAGGGCCCTGCTCCAGCGCACGACCCAGGTTGCGCAGCTTCTGCTCGATGCGTTGCGTGTGGGTAATGTCGGTGCGCACACAGGCCAGTCCGCCCTCCCGGGTACGGCTGTCGTTGGCCAGGATGGCGTGGCCACTGTCCAGGTGCTCGATATAGCTGTCGCTGCCCGGCTGTTCACTGTCCACCGATTCCAGCTGAACGATGTG
>CAYMHL010000101.1:0-1391 GCA_964390205.1 uncultured Marinobacterium sp. | reverse complement strand
CGACCGGTTGCGGGTCTGCCGCTGGTCGGGTTGGTGGTGGCCTGGCTGCTGGCTCGAGCTGTAGCCCTGTTCGGCGGCGCCTGGCCGGATGCGGTGAATGCGCTGGCAGCGGTCAGCTTCTGGTTGCTGTTGGCGTTCATCTTCGGCCGTGAGCTGATTCTGGCCGGCAACCGGCGTAACCTCAAGGTTCTGATCATCATCGGTGGCTTTGCGCTGTTGAGTCTGGCCTTCCACCTGCACTGGCTGGCACCACTGGATGTCCTGCACCTGACTATGGTGCTGGTACTCATGCTGCTGACGCTGATCGGCGGGCGGATCACCCCGGCCTTTACCCGCAACTGGCTCAATCGGCAGAGCATTGACGGCGCTACAATGCCGGCGGCCTTTGGTCCGGTTGATGTGGCGGCGGCAGTGTTGACGCCTCTGGCCGGCATTGCCTGGGTGTTCTGGAGCTCGGCTCCGGTGACCGCTGTGCTGTTGCTGCTGGCCGGTGGTGTTCAGCTGGTGCGACTGGTCCGCTGGCATGGCTGGCAGACTCGCTCCGAACCGCTGCTGTTGGTGTTACATCTGGGCTACGCCTGGCTGGGTTTGGGGCTGTTGCTGCTGGCGGGGAGCAGTGCGGGTTTCTGGGCCTCCAGTGCCGGTCTGCATGCGCTGACGGTGGGGGCCATGGGCGGCATGATCATGGCCGTGGCATCCCGTGCGGCACTGGGTCATACCGGGCGTGAGCTGAGCGCCGGGCCACTGTTGACGCTGGCGTTTCTGGCTCTGCATCTGGCCGCACTGGTGCGTGTGCTGGCGGCACTTGTTCCGGCGCTTATGATGACGCTGATCAGCCTGTCGGCACTGCTCTGGCTGCTGGCCTTTGCGCTTTTTGCCTGGCGCTATCTGCCGATTCTGCTGGGGCCTTCGTTAAGTTTCAGTGACAGGCTGAAGGCACAAAAAGGCAAGGGTTGAGGCAGAAGACAGGCTCAGAGTTGGTTGGCCTTGCGATAGGCGCCCTGATAGTCAAACAGCCGCTCGCGTACCTGCCAGTAACCCCCCTGGCGACCCTTCTTGCCGGCCTGTTTGGCGATCACAAAGTCGGGGGCGGGGAGCAGTGGTTCTGCGGCCAGCACCTCGGCTGCCGACTTGAACTGACGGGGTGAGGCACCGCCCTCGCAGCGACGGCCAAACAGCCGGTTGAACAGGGCGCGCTGAGCGGGACGGTCGAGATGGAAGCGCTCGCGCAGTTCCTCACCCTGCTCTTCATGGTAGGTCACCGTCAGGCATTCGCCGCTGGCGCTGAGGCTGATGCCGGCACAGCGGATCACCCGCGCATCTTTCAGCTGTAGCGCCCGCTTGAGCAGGTCATCCGGGTCGATGATCGCCTCGCGGCAGCTCTGGCAGTA
>CAYMHL010000100.1:0-8363 GCA_964390205.1 uncultured Marinobacterium sp. | reverse complement strand
CATGAAATACATTTTTACTTTTATAAGACAATTTTTTTGTAAACATATCCCTTCAATGAGAGATGATGCTAAGAAAAAATTTAATTTGTTTATTAATAAATATAAAAACATAGACATTAAAGTTTTTGATGGTACAACATTAAAACAATTAGGAATAGTGTATGAGTAAAGTTATTTTGATTGACACCTCAATGTTATTTGTTCCAACGGTTAAAATTGTTAATCGTATAAGACAAACTAATGCAGAAAAAGGTATTAAAACTTTTACAATGCAACCTTGTTCTATGTATTTTAATAGTTTAATTTCTTGTTTAAAAAAGATAGGCGTTCAAAAAGAAGATATAATTATTATGGCATTAGAAGGACATTCGTTTCGAAAAAAACTTTATGCTCCCTATAAAGCGCAACGTAAGGGGTTACGAGATAAAGATACATTTGTTGATTGGGATAAAGAATATAAAAATTTAAATAAATTACATGACGAATTAGATAAAGCAACAAACTGGCATTTTTTACGAGTTGCAGATGGGTTAGAAGCAGATGATATAATTGCTATTTCCTGTAGATATTTTAAAGATAAAGAATGTGTTATTGTCACAGGAGATAAGGATATTTACATGTTAGCGCATTATCCCAATGTAAAAATTTTCTCCACAACAAAGAAATGCAAGGGGTCAAAGGGAATTTACGTTGAAGTTAAAAACCCATTAAAAATTTTAGCAGATAAAGCGAGAAACGGTGATGCTTCAGATAATATTATTGTGGATATTAATGACACATACGAAGATGCTCAATTGCGCTATGATTTAGTGAATTTATTAAAATTACCAGATAACATAGAAAAAAAGGGTATTGAAGTCATTCAAAATAACATAGAAAAATCTGAAAAATGCTTTTCTATAAACACACTTAAATCGGATAAAATGAAAGAAAAATTATTATCTGTTTATAACAAAGAATTTCAGATAACACCAGAATATTGTTTTAAATTGCAAGAAAAAAGAGATAACAAAAAGAAAAAATTAAAGGCAACTAATGAAACTTAGAAAATGCTGTGGTAAAAACCCAAAGATTATTAAATGTAGCACTGGAATAACAGACAGGTATCTTATTTCTTGTAAAAAATGTAAAAGAAGCTTATTAATAACTAATAAATTAGAAATAGCGATTAAAGAATGGAATAAGGGAGAAAAATGACAAGAAAAACCCAAGAAGTTAATGCAGTGTTCACAGGTGATAAATATGAGCATCTATGGGGATATGAGGTTTGGGTTGAAAATAATGAATGCTATTGTAATAAACTATTAGTTTTAAATTCTGGATTTTCGTCGAGTTGGCATTACCACGAAAGAAAAGATGAAACGTTTATTATTTTAAGCGGAGAAGTTATGTTTGTTTATGCTAAAAAAGATAATAATAATGTAAAAATACAAATATTAAAACCAGGAAATAAATTTAGAATTAAACCTGGATTGATACATTCATTTATGGCAGTAACAGACCAAGCAATTGTTATGGAAGTTTCAACAACAGATGATGATGATAATATTAAATTAAAACCAGCAAAAAAATACAAAAGGAGTGAAAATGAATAAGTATAAGTTAAACGATATTGTGTTTTTTGTTCATGGCACAAGAATTGTCAAAGGTGTAGTTGATGAGTATATTCTTCACTATACACAAACAAAGGTTATTGTTAAATATTTTATTAGACCTTATGGGTTGGATAAAATGGTTACTATTGATGCTGATAAGGTTTATGACACAATCGAAGAGGCTAAAGAAGTTGTTATTAGCCAGTTAAAAGAAACATATAAAAAAGAATCGTTAATTAAGAACTACGAAGAAACAAAGGCAAGGTTAGAAAAACAAATAAACGATTTTGATGATAACTTTAACAAGGCTCTTGAAAATGTGAATCAAGTTCAAGAAGAATATTATGATAATTTAGAGGCTAAATATAAAGAAAACTTGAATAAAAACAAAAAGGAGAATACTAATGTCTAAACCACAAAATGAAACAAAAGTAGTAGCATGGTTTTTTGCTAACAAGGCTTTAATTAAGTTTGAAGACTCTGAGGATTCATTATCTGTTAGTGATAAAGTCATGGCAATCAGTGATTTTGCCAAATATCCTATTTTAAAAGGAGATACTGTTGAGGTCGGTATTAATGGTGATGAGGTTACTTTTTTGAGAAAAGTCAAAGGTGCTAAAAAGTTTCAGAAAAAGGAATATTCTGCACCAAAATCAACAGATAGTTCTGCTGATGAAACAAAATCTGTTAGAATTTTTGCTGTAGCTGGCAATAAAAAGGTTGTTAAATTATCTAAAGATGAACCCTGGATTCCTGTGTCAGGTGATGTGCAATCTGAAGATTATGATAAAATTGGATTAGTTGCAGGAAATACAGTTACACTTACTATTTCTAATGGTGAAATAGTTAAAGTTTTATCTGATACCGATAGCACAAAAAAAGAAGAGGTTAAGGAAACACCAGTTAAAAAACAATCATCATTTAGGGATGAAGATTCAACGGATAAACGTACAGTATTAATGGTAGCTAAAGATATTGTAGTTGCTTTAATTAATAAAGGCGATTTAGAAAAGCCACAAATTAAAGAGGCTATTGATACTTTAACAAAAGCATGTTATGATGCTTTAAATAATCTATAAGGAGAAAATCATGAATACTGAAACTGATATTGCCTTATTAAGACATCTAATAGAAATTCCATCTCCATCTGGATATGAAAAAAATATAGCTGAATTTATGCAAGATTATTTACTTAAATTAGGTGTTGACTCAAAACAGTTAGAAATAGATAAAAACTTTAATTTAATTTGCACATTTAATTATAATAAAGAAAAAACTGTGTTGATTGATGCTCATTCAGATGAAATTGGGTTCATTATTTCTAATGTTGATAGATGGGGCAGTATCAGTTTACAGTATGTTGGCGGTGGAGATAGCACCATTTT
Source organism: uncultured Marinobacterium sp. (assembly GCA_964390205.1). Classification (GTDB taxonomy): domain Bacteria; phylum Pseudomonadota; class Gammaproteobacteria; order Pseudomonadales; family Balneatricaceae; genus Marinobacterium. Next base: position 5,383 of record CAYMHL010000100.1, on the reverse strand, counting down.
AACAGCTCGGCATTTAAATGTCTTAACAAAAAATGGTATAATTCCTGCTGTTATAAATCGTAAACATTCTCATTTAGTTTATGATGAGGATACAGAACTTAATTATTCTCCTGAACAAGCCGATGTTGATATTGGAATTAGGAATAGAACGGATGTTTTAAAATATATTCACATTGGTGACCCTGTTGTTTATAGACATAATTTTAGGCCATTATTGGATGGTTTTTATTCTGGTTATGGTTTTGATGATAAATCAGGTTGTTTTATTTTACTTAAATCTATTGAAGCACTGTTAAAAAGTAAAACAAAACCATCTGTTAATGTAGTTTTTGTTTTTTCTGCACAAGAAGAAACAGGAAATTCAAAACTATTACCTGTTGTTAGAAAAATTAAACCTGATATGGTTATTGAGGCTGATGTTACCTTTGCAACAGATTATGGAAATGCCGATGAAATTGAAAGAGAGGTTGGAAGATGTGAACTTGGACAAGGCGTTTCTTTGTATAGAGGCGTTGATATTGATGAGGCGTGTTGGGAACTAGCCACGCAAATAGCTAGACAAAAGAAAATCCCTTATCAGGTACAGACATCTTGTGGTCGCATTGGCTATACTTCTTTAGAAATGACTGGTGAAGCAAATGGTATTAAAGCTATGGTTTGGGGTATTCCATTAAGAAGTATGCATGCTCCAACAGAAGTAATTCATTTGCATGACTTATATACAGGCTCAAAATTATTGACAGCTTATATTCAAAGTAAAAAATTAGCAACACTATTGTAAGGAGTTGTATGCAAACCTTTATCAGCTCAGATTACCATTTTTCGCATTCTAACATTATTAAATATGATAATAGACCTTTTTCTAATCTTGAAGAGATGAATAGCACTATTATCAGAAAGCACAATGCAAGAGTAAAACCTGAAGATACCGTTTACTTTCTAGGAGATTTTGGTTTTTTTGCCAGTAATAATAGAGCATTTAGAGGAGAAGGACAACCATATAAACCAGAAGATTTTTTAAATAAAATGAATGGTAAATATTGGAATTTTATTAAAGGAAATCATGATAAACCAGGAAATAAATTCCATCCCAAAAATGAAAGCATCATTTTAAATCAAAATGGTTTAAGAATACAATTAATTCATGACCCATTATATGCTAAAATTGATTATGACTTAATTTTATGCGGGCACGTGCACATGGCCTGGAAATTAAAAGAGCTTTCATATTGTGGTCAAAAAAGGTTAATTATTAATGTTAGTTGTTGTTTGTGGGATTATTATCCTGTTAGATTAGATGAATTATTGGTTATTTATTATAAATGGAACAAAGAAAAGTTACCCCATTGGAAAACGTCAAAATTAATTTATGAATATAATCAAGGAACATTAGCAGAAAAAAACAAGGAGAGTTATGAAAAGTAAAAATACGATTAAAGCTTATATTCTTGATTACTTGCAAAAAGTAATCCCAAACTTTACGAAAAAAGGCAAGATCTTTACTTGTCCAAAATGTAAAAAAGAATCTGCCAATATTTTTCCACCAGATTCTCATGAAGTTTTTTGTTTTGAACCAGAATGTCAAAAGATTGGAAATATTATTGATATTTGTCGAACAGTTGAATTTGATGGCAATCAGGATATTTCAGATGACGATATTGGAAAGCACTTAATTAAAATGTTTGATATTAAAACTGATAACCATATTACTCAATTACTAGAAACATATGCTAATTTTCAGTGGGATTTAGTTCCAATTAAAAATGATGACAAAATTCCAGTAGAAAAGAAATGGCCAACAAAAAACCATAAGGATATTAAAGAGTGGCAAGAATGGTTAAATAATGGGCTTGGGCTTGGCGTAAAAACAGGGTTAATTTCTAATGTTACTATTATTGATGTTGATTTAATAACAAAAGAAGAATCTGAGATTTGGCAAAAAGGAACAGCGGAAAAAAGAATAGAAGAAATTATTGCTAAAAAAGAAGAAGGATTAAAAAAATTAAAATCTTTACCTATTTTTAATGATACTTTAATTCAAGATTCTGGGTGGAAAGGCCTTCATTTCTTTTATCAATACGAACCTGATGTTCCAAAATGCTCATTTGATTATGAGGGATTTCATTTTGATGTTGAAAATGATGGTGGATATGTGTTAATTGAACCATCTACTTACTCTGGAAAATCTAGAAAAATTATCGGTGATAAAATTAACACTATGGGCGAAGACTTAAAACAAATTATTTTAGATACAAGAACTAAAGCATCTAAAAACAATGATTCAGAAAATGTTGACTTAACGGAAGGGTTAAATAGCGAGGATGGAACAATCAAAGGATTAGAGGGTAATTGTAATAATACGTTTATTAAAGTTGGCGGAATGTTAAGAAAGTTTATGAATGTTAAACAAACAGAACAAACATTAGCTTTAATTAATAAGCATATGTTAGACACCCCAATGGATTTTAAATCTATTAAAGGTATGTGTGAACAGATTGAAAAGTATACTGATACAGATAACAAGGTTTTATATAATCAAATTTATGAATTTTTATCCAGACATGAAGAAGCATCAGTTCGGGATTTAAGAGAATGCTTAAACGCTGAACCAAATGATATTAAAGAGGTATTAGCCGATTTAATTCAAGACCAGAAAGTATTTAAACAAAAATCTCTTTATAAAGTAATTCAAAAAGCCAACTGGAAAACAGAATTTATTCAAGAGTCACAAATATTACCTTATGATGTTCCATATTTTAATAAATATGCAACCTTTAGACGAGGTGATATGGTTTGCATTGGCGCTAAAACTGGGGTAGGTAAATGCTTTGGGAAAGGCACAAAAATTCTTATGTATGACGGTTCTTATAAGAATGTTGAAGACATAAAAATTAATGACAAGGTTATGGGAACAGATAGCTGTGCTAGAACAGTTTTAGAAACACACACAGGAAAAGATAATTTATATAAAATTAATCCTACCAAAGGAGAATCGTTTTATGTAAATTCTGAACACATACTTCCATTATATATGTCAAACACACATGAGTTTATAACAATAGCGGTTAAAGATTATATAAATCAGACTAAAACATTTAAACACTATGCTAAAATATATAAAGGTTCTGTTAAATTTAAAAATCAAGATATTCCTATAGAACCATATTTTTTAGGAATATGGTTGGGAGATGGGTGTAACTCTGATAGCAGAATATGTAAAACAGACCCAGAAATTCAATTCTATTTATCGCAATATGCCAATAAATTAGGGATGGCTGTTAAAAAATATAACGTTCAAGAAAATGGACAGTTTGCCTTGAAAATTTCTTCAGAAAAAAAGGTTTGTTGGCAACATAATTTTTCTTTAAACAAGACTTTAAGAGAATTAAATTTATTAAATAATAAACATATTCCAAATATATATAAAATTAATTCAAGAGAAAATAGATTACAATTATTAGCTGGCTTATTAGACACAGATGGATATTTATGCAATAAAGGATTTGAAGTTACAACCAAATATGATTCTTTGGCAAATGATATTCAATATTTAGCAGAAAGTCTAGGATTTTTAGTCACAAAAAGAGTTAAAAAGGTAAAATATCTCAATGAGGTCAGAAATTATTGGAGATTATATATTATAGGTGATTGTTCTATTATTCCAACTAAAATCAAAAGAAAACAAGCCGAACCAAGAAAAATTAATAAAAATCCTTTGGTTATAGGATTTACAGTTGAAAAAACAAAAAGAGATAATTATTATGGGTTTGAAATTGACGGAAATCATCTGCATTTTATTGAACATTTTATTGTTCAACATAATAGTTATCTTTCTCTAAATATCATTAAAAAGTTTTTAGAAAATCCAATTCAGCCAAAGGGTGGATTAAGATATTTATCTTCTGAGCCTGGAAATAGATTTGCAAAAATAGCAATGGAGTTAGGATTAAAAGAAGGAGATTTTTATTTTTGTAATCATTACCAACCAGAAAAAATTGAGTTAGAAGACGATGCGGTTACTATTATTGATTGGTTGTTACCAGATGATTTTAGTCAAACAGCTAATATTTATAAAATATTTGCTCAACAATTAGATAAACATGGCGGTTTATGCTATATTTTTTCTCAGCTTAAAGATTCAGAAGAATTTTATGCTGAACAAATGGTTAAGTTTTTTGCTTCATTTTCTGCAAAATATACTTATACTGAGAAAAACGGATTAGCAGACAATCAAAACACATGTTTTAAGGTTGAAAAAATTCGTGAAAGCAAAACTAAACAGCAGTATATTACTATCCCAACATACTTTAATGACAATAAGGTTTTGGAGTTAAAATGAAAATACCAATTAAACAATTAGAACCCATGTTGGGTTATAAAATAAAGAAAAATTTTAAGTGTATTGGTTTAGACACAGCGAAAAGAACTGGTGTTGCTTTTATAGAAACAACCAAAACACATGTTAATATTGATTTCATATTTTTAGAATTTAATTATGAAAACCAAATTCAAATGCTCACTCAAATGCACAATGAATTTAAAAAATTATTTACAGATGAAAATTTAGCTGTAGTAGAAGAAGTATTTTTAGGTTTAAATAGATGTGGGTCATTACATTTAGCTAAAATGGGAACATTAGCTGTTGGTATCTGTATTGATAAAAAAATTCCTTTCGAATTAATTCTTGCACAATCTGCAAGGTCAAAGTTTAAAATTAATACTCGCAAATTTGGTAAAGGTAAAAGTAAATTAGCAGTAGCCGATTATTTAAAATCAATTGGGATTGAAGTTGATGACGAAGATATAAGCGATAGTATAATTTTAGCACTTCTTGCCATTTGTGAGAATATGAATTTTAAAGCGAAAGGAGCAAAGAAATGATACCCACATCACCATTTCAAATTTATGATGAAGTTCTTGTCAAATCTCAAGATAAATACGGTATTGTTATTAGTTATTATTATCATGAGTCAGAGGATATGTTTCTTTATCATATTGACTGTGAAGATAAAATATTAGAGTGTAGAGAAAATGATTTACGATTGGCATAACTATGAAAAAAGAGAAATGGTATAAATTTCAAGAATGGATTGCAGAATATTTTAAAGAACTTGACCCTAATGCGAGATGTTCAAAGGCATCAGGGGCCAGGGGGGAAGCTGGAGATGTTACAAATTCCATTGGAATTAACTGTGAGGCTAAGTGCTATAATAAAAAAAATGTTTGGGATGTGGATTGGTTGACCAAATGTGAAGAAGAAATTCCTCTTCATTCTAATAAATTAGCTATTGTTGTTACAGAAAATAAAGATGGTCAAAAACATGTTCATTTAAAATTTGAAGATTTTTGGAAAATATATAAAGAGTGGTATCAATCAAAATGA
>CAYMHL010000099.1:7156-8388 GCA_964390205.1 uncultured Marinobacterium sp. | reverse complement strand
AAATTTTTGATTTTTAAATTCAATGGATCCAATATAGCCTAATAAACCCTTTTTGAGGCAATATTGCCCGCATATTGGATCCATAACTAAAACAATCCACGCCAGGAGCCCAACCATGTTCCCGAAAAACTGCTGGTATGTTGCCTGCACACCCGAAGAGTTTGCCGAAAAGCCCCTGGGTCGCATGATCTGCGGCGAGCGCATGGCCTTTTATCGTGATGCCGAAGGCAAGGTTGCCGCCGTCGAGGACTACTGCCCTCACCGCGGCGCTCCCCTGTCTCTGGGTTATGTCGAGGATGGTCACTTGGTCTGCGGCTATCACGGCCTGAAAATGGGCCGCGACGGCAAGACCCGCTCCATGCCCAAACAGCGTGTCGGTGGCTTCCCCTGCGTAAAAAGCTATCCCGTTGAAGAGCGTTATGGCTTCATTTGGGTATGGCCCGGCGATCCGGCCAAAGCGAACAGCGATGACATCCCGCATCTGGAATGGGCCGTCAGCGATGAATGGGCCTATGGCGGTGGCCTTTACCACATCAACTGTGACTACCGCCTGATGATCGACAATCTCATGGATCTGACCCATGAGACCTATGTGCATACCAGCAGCATCGGCCAGAAAGAGATCGACGAAGCGGCAGTCAAGACCCGAGTTGTCGACGGCGAAGTACAGACCAGCCGTTTCATGGACAATGTCATCGCCCCACCTTTTTGGCAGGCCAACCTGCGCACCAAGGGCCTGCCGGACGATCAGCCGGTGGACCGCTGGCAGATCTGCCGCTTCAACCCGCCAAGCCACGTTATGATCGATGTTGGCGTTGCGCTTGCCGGCAATGGCGGTATTGACGCGCCCCAGGATAAACGAGTCAACAGCATCGTCGTTGACTTCATCACACCCGAGACCGAAACCAGCCACTGGTATTTCTGGGGCATGGCACGGAATTTCAAGCCCGAGGACGCTGCGCTGACCGATGCCATCCGTGAAGGCCAGGGTGCAATCTTTGCCGAAGACCTGGAAATGCTGGAGCGCCAGCAGCGCAATCTGATCGAGTTTCCTCACTACAAACTGTTGAAGCTTGATATCGATGCCGGTGGCGTTCAGGCACGGCGCATCATCGATCGAGTGTTGGCTGAAGAGCAGGAGGAGAACAGCAACCGCATTGCCAGTGTCAGCGCCTGATCAACCATAACAATGAAGCCAGGCTTTCGTCTCACCCAACAACACAGGAGCGCAT
>CAYMHL010000099.1:0-7056 GCA_964390205.1 uncultured Marinobacterium sp. | reverse complement strand
GGCGGATCCATGGCCGTTCACGACCAGCTCCAGACGGGTGACAGCATTCGCATCAGTGAGCCACGCAACCTGTTTCCACTGGAGCATGAAGCAGGTCGCCATCTGCTGATTGCCGGCGGCATTGGCATAACGCCTATCCTCTGCATGGCGGAGCGCCTGGCGCATATGGACAGCCCTTTTGAACTGCACTACTGCTCCCGCACGGCTGAGGAAACCGCGTTTCGCGAACGCATCCTGCAGTCCCGATTTGCTGACCGCGTTCACTTCCATTTCAGCCGGGAAGACGATGGCGGACGGCTGGATGCCGACACTGTGTTAAGCAACCCAGACAGCGAAACCCATCTGTACGTGTGCGGCCCAAACCCGTTTATGGAACATATCCTGCAGCGCGCACGCGCCAATGGCTGGCCGGACGTCAGGCTCCATCGTGAATATTTCGCTGCCGATCCAATCAGTCATGAAGCTGACACCGCATTCGAAATTCAGCTTGCCAGCAGTGGAGAAGTGCTGACGGTACCAGCTGACCGCACTGCCCTGCAGATACTGCTGGAACGCGATATCGATGTACCTTTTGCCTGTGAAGAAGGCGTGTGCGGCTCCTGCTCCACTCGTCTGCTGGAGGGTGAACCCGAACACCGGGACCTCTACATGACAGCGGAAGAGCATGCATCCAATGACGAATTTGCGCTCTGTTGTTCGCGCGCAAAAAGCAACCGACTGGTACTGGATATCTGAACACTTGATATCTGAGCATCGGTCGCTCTTTCAACCCGACGATAACAATAACAGGACTAGCCACCTATGAAACTGAAACACTGGGCAGGCATCGCCGCCGCCACCGCCATGATCGCTTCATTCAGCGCCCAGGCTGCCGACGTGACACTGAGATTCGCCCACCCCTGGCCAGCCGGATCTGCCATCCATAACGGACTGGAGGAATGGAGCCAGTCGCTGAATCAGGCCTCCGATGGCCGCATCGAGGTTCAGCTTTTCCCCTCGCAGACACTGGCCAAAGCCGCTAAATCCTATGACGCCGTCATTGGGCGTATCGCGGATGTGACGGCCACGGTACAGGGCTATACCGCCAATCGTTTTCCGCTGACCCAAGTGATCGAGCTGCCGGGCATGGTCGAAACCGGCGCCCAGGGATCCTGTGTGCTGCAAAAGCTGTATGACCAGGGCGCATTGGCGGACGAATACGACGAGACCCATGTGCTCTTTGTTTACACCAACGGCCCCGGTCATCTGCATACACGCTCGAAAGAGGTCAACAAGCCCGAAGACCTTGCGGGCATGCGCATCCGCCGCCCCACCACGCTGATCGGCGAGCTGTTCGAAGAGCTGGGTGCCCAGTCCGCCGGCATGCCTGCACCGGAAATCTATCAGTCTTTGCAGCGTGACGTTATCGATGGCGTCGCCATTTCCTGGGATGGTGCCAAAGTGTTCCGTCTCAATGAACTGACCCGCCACCATACCGAGCTGAACCTGTACTCCCTGTCGTTTGTGGTCACCATGAACAAGGATGTCTATGCGCAGCTGCCCACCGACCTCAAGGCCGTGGTCGATGCGCACTCCGGTGAAAAATGGTCACAACATATGGCAGCCGTGTTCGATGATCTCGACAAGCAGTCACGCAGCGAGGCTCAGGCCAAGGGCGATACGGTTGTCCAATTGACCGACGAGGTCCGCAGTGCCTGGCAACCTGCCCTGAACAGGGTCACCGAGAAATATCTGGGCACATTGGAATCACAGGGCCTGCCCGCTCGAGAGGTTTACCAGCGTGCCCAAACTCTGAGCGAGGAGTGTGCGCAGATTTAACCGCCAACACCTGTCGACAACCTTTCAGGATTCATCGCCTGAAAAGTTGTCGGCAACCCATACTGCATCCCCTGCAGTTGAAACCTTTATAACCGGTCGACACTTTCGGCCTTGTTTCATTCACGGCAGGCCCAATATAGAGCCAGTACACCCATCGAACCTTTGTTAAGGACATACCGTGAACCTGACCGATATTGCTCTGACTCGTTATTCAACCAAAGCCTTCGATTCCAGCCGGAAAATCTCCGCCGAGGACTTCGCCCAGATCAAATCACTGCTGCGCCTGTGTCCTTCCAGCGTGAATTCCCAGCCTTGGCATTTCATCATCGCCAACAGCGATGAAGGCAAGCAGCGCATGGCCAAGGGTACTCAGGGCCCCTTCAAGGCCAACGAAGCCAAGGTACTCAACGCCTCTCATGTAGTGCTGTTCTGTGCCAAAACCGCGATCGACGATGACTACCTGGAACACCTGCTGGACTGTGAAGCGGCCGATGGTCGGTTTGCCGACGCTGCAGCCCGTGAGATGACCAAAGGGGTGCGTGATGCCTTCGTCAATCTACACCGTTCACAGCTGGATGATGCTGCTCAGTGGATGGAAAAACAGGTGTACCTGAACATGGGCTCACTGCTGCTGGGCGTCGCCGCGTTGGGCATCGATGCCGTACCGCTGGAAGGTGTCGACATCGCCGCATTGAATGAAGAGTTCGGCCTGGCGCAGAAAGGCTTGACTGTGGTGGCTGCCGTTGCCATGGGCTACAGGGACAGCAACGACTTTAACGCCACTCTGCCCAAGTCCCGCCTGCCGGAAGAAGAGATCTTTACACTGGTGTAATCGCTACACATTCACGAGGGCGTACTTCATCGAGCAAGCACGCCCTGCTCCCCCTGAAAATCCCGCTATCGCTGGCCAGCCTGCATGGCCTTTAACGCACGAGCCCTGATCAGCTGACTCATCCTCTCCATCATCAACCGTGACATAAGCCATTGCGGTATAAAAATTGACTGCTCACCATCACTGAGCAAAAGAATCGTCTTGTACGCCAGCTTACTGATCCCCACCTCCTTTAATGATGAGAGCCCCAAACGAACCTTCTCCTGACGCCAGGGCAATCGTGGCAACTCGACATAGGCGTCGGTCACCTTTACTACCTGCCCACCATCGATGGCCACCCGCAGATAACAGAGGAACTCCCAGGCCCGGAATGCCAAAACCAGCAGCAACAGCAACGCTAACCACTCAAGAACAGTCAGTGGTCCATTCTGCCAAGCCTGGTACAGGAAACGAGCCAAATGCAACAGCAGCGGTATCAGCAGGATCAATACCATGATGGGCTTGTAGAGGCTGGCAGCATATCTGAATTCGACAACACCTTCGGGCAAGGGCTCCCCAAGCTGTGCCTGCAACTGCATCTCGGCCGCATACATCTGATTCCGGCGGAGACCGAACAACAACACCAGAATGCCGACCGGCGCCGTAATCACGCCACTCAAAACAAGATGTTTGATGAACACCGGACTATCGACCACTACTACCGCCGCCAACGATCCAGCCCCGATTGTCAGGAAAGCCAGCGTCAGTAATAGAGTCAACCCACCCCAGACCCACAGGGCCATTTTCCATGCTTTCATCATTCGCTCACTCCTTTGATTTAGCCACACGCCTGTAGATGATGTTTTCCCTTTTACCACACTCCAGGCGAACACAGAATGCAGCGCGCAGCCACATTGTCCATCAAACACGACAAGGTCACGAATACAAAAACACCCGCCAAGTCGCCCTGGCGGGTGTTTTTGCATTCAGTGCGTGAGTGGGCTATCAGCCCACTCACTGCCACCAAAGATCAGGCTTCGGCGTTAGCCAGGAAGAACCAGGTATCCAGTACGGAGTCCGGGTTCAGGGAGACACTGTTGATCCCCTGTTCCATCAGCCAGCGCGCCAGATCCGGATGGTCGGACGGGCCCTGACCACAGATACCAACGTACTTGCCCTGCTTGCGGCAGGCTTCGATCGCCATGGCCAACAGGCGCTTGACCGCTTCGTTACGTTCATCGAACAGGTGCGCGATGATACCGGAGTCGCGATCCAGCCCCAGGGTTAGCTGGGTCAGGTCGTTGGAGCCGATAGAGAAACCATCGAAGTATTCCAGGAACTGATCCGCCAGCAGGGCGTTGGACGGAATCTCGCACATCATGATCAGACGCAGGCCGTTTTCGCCGCGTTTGAGGCCATTGTCCTCCAGCAGCTCGACCACCTGTTTGGCTTCACCCGGAGTACGGACGAAGGGCACCATGATTTCCACGTTGGTCAGCTTCATTTCGTCACGCACACGCTTGAGCGCCCGGCATTCCAGTTCGAAGCAGTCACGGAAGTTGTCAGAGATATAGCGAGCCGCACCACGGAAGCCCAGCATCGGGTTCTCTTCGCTTGGCTCATAACGGTCACCGCCGATCAGATGGCCGTACTCGTTCGACTTGAAGTCGGACATGCGCACGATCACCTTTTTCGGATAGAACGCCGCCGCCAGGGTAGCGATACCTTCGACCAGCTTGTCGACGTAGAAATCCACCGGAGAGGCGTAGCCACCGATGCGACGCTCAATAATCTGCTTGACGTCGCGCGGCTGATCATCAAAGTTCAACAGCGCTTTCGGATGAACACCGATCATGCGGTTAATGATGAACTCCAGACGCGCCAAGCCAACACCGGCGTTGGGCAGCGACTGGAAGTCGAAAGCACGGTCCGGGTTGCCCACGTTCATCATGATGTCGAACGGCAGCGTCGGCATGGACTCGACACTGTTGCTCTGGTGTTCGAATGCCAGCTTGCCTTCATAGGCACGGCCGGTATCACCTTCGGCGCAGGACACGGTGACGTCCTGACCATCACTCAGCTTCTCGGTCGCATCACCACAGCCGACGATCGCCGGAATACCCAGCTCACGGGCGATGATGGCCGCATGACAGGTACGACCGCCACGGTTGGTCACGATGGCGGATGCACGTTTCATCACCGGCTCCCAATCCGGGTCGGTCATGTCGGTGACCAGCACATCACCGGGCTGGACTTCATGCATCTGTTCCAGACCGCTGACCACACGCACGGGACCTGAGCCGATACGATGGCCAATGGAGCGGCCTTCCACCAGCACCTTGCCTTTCTCTTTCAGCAGGTAGCGTTCAATGACGGTGCCCTTGTTCTGGCTCTGAACGGTTTCAGGACGCGCCTGCACCACGTACAGCTTGCCGTCGTCACCATCCTTGGCCCACTCGATATCCATCGGACGGCCGTAGTGTTTCTCGATGATCACGGCGATACGTGCCAGCTCTTCCACATCGGCATCGTTGATGGAGAATTGGTTGCGCTCGGCCTTGGATACGTCAACGGTTTCGACCGCCTTGCCGGCACTGCCGTCATCGGTGTAGACCATTTTGATCGCCTTGGAGCCAAGCGTACGACGCAGGATCGCCGGCGCACCCTGAGCCAGGGTCGGCTTGTAGACGTAGAATTCGTCCGGGTTCACGGCGCCCTGGACTACGGTTTCACCCAAGCCATAGGCAGAAGTAATAAAGACCACGTGATTGAAACCGGATTCGGTGTCCATGGTGAACATGACGCCGGAAGAACCGGTTTCGGAGCGCACCATGCGCTGAATACCGGCCGACAGGGCCACTTCCGCGTGGGTGAAACCCTTGTGAACGCGGTAGGAGATGGCACGGTCGTTATACAGGGAGGCGAACACTTCCTTGATGGCATGCTTGACGTTGTCCAGGCCACGGATGTTGAGGAAGGTTTCCTGCTGACCGGCAAAAGACGCATCCGGCAGATCTTCCGCAGTGGCAGATGAGCGTACGGCGACCGCGATTTCGTCACCGTTGGTCATCTCGGCCCAGGCCTTGTCGATTGCCTGATCCAGTTCAGGCTGAAATTCAGCCTCCATGATCCACTGACGGATTTTGCTGCCGGTCTCGATCAGCGCACGGGTATCATCCGCATCCAGAGCATTCAGCGCTTCATTGATGCGGTCAGCAAGACCGCTTTGCGCCAGAAAATCACGATAAGCCAGTGCGGTGGTGGCAAAACCGCCGGGTACACGTACACCCGCATCGCTGAGCTGGTGAATCATCTCACCCAAAGACGCATTCTTGCCGCCGACTTTGTCGACATCTCCCATGCCTGCCTGTTCCAGGCGAAGTACATAATCCTGCAAAGCCAATTCTCCTGAGTCTGAGCCGTTTGACGTAAGGATCATTATTGTTATTGTCACCGAAAACCGGATGATACTGCAGAACCGGCAAAAAATCTTTGCTTCGGCGAAATGTAATTTAACTACAAGAACATAGGCGCTATTTTCTGCTAAAGTAGCGTCTTGCCCTTAAGGGAACACCCGCAATATTGTCGACAATCAGGACCGCTACATGAAAAGAACCGCCTTCTTTATTTCCGACGGTACAGGCATTACTGCCGAAACCCTTGGCAACAGTCTGCTTTCACAGTTCGAAGCGATCCGGTTCGAGAAAATCACCCTGCCCTATGTCGACACCATCGAGAAGGCTGAGGCCGTGGTTGAACGTATCAACCGCCAGGCTGAAGAGGACGGCAAACCGCCTATTGTGCTGGACACCATCGTCAATGATGAGATTCGCGACCTGCTGGCGACCTGCAACGGCTTCAAGATCGATGTGTTTTCCACGTTCCTTAAGCCGCTTGAAGTCGAGCTGGAAACCCACTCCTCCTATTCCGTCGGCAAGTCCCACGCCATCAATGAGATGGAGCGTTACAAGGATCGCATCGATTCGGTCAACTTTGCGCTGGATAACGATGATGGTGCGCGCACACGTCAATATGACAAGGCGGATATAATTCTGGTCGGCGTTTCCCGCTGCGGCAAAACCCCCACCTGTCTCTATATGGCGCTGCAATTCGGTATCCGTGCCGCCAACTACCCGCTCACCGAGGAAGACATGGAAGCCAACCGCCTGCCGGAATGCCTGCAGGAGCACCGCCACAAGCTGTATGGCCTGACCATTGATCCTTTCCAGTTGGCCGCCATTCGCCATGAGCGCAGAGCCAACAGCCGCTATGCTTCACTGGATCAATGTGACTTTGAAGTGCGTACCGTTGAGCGCCTGTTCCAGAAAGAAAGCCTGAAGTGCATCAACACCACCAACTTCTCGATTGAAGAGATTGCGACACGGATCATCAACGAGTCGGGCCTCAAACGCCGAATCAGCTGATCA
>CAYMHL010000098.1:3026-8558 GCA_964390205.1 uncultured Marinobacterium sp. | reverse complement strand
AGGCTCAGAACCTTCTCGCCACGTGCTATACCACACACACCCGAGCGCACCACTTCCATGATGGACGCGCTGCCCAGTGCATTAATGAAGGCATCCAGCTTGTCGGATGCGCCCACCAGCTGCACGGTGTAGGTGGTCGGAGTTACGTCGATGATCTGACCTCGGAAGATGTCGCAGGTACGCTTGATCTCCGCACGCATCTGGCCGCTGGCCTTCAGCTTGATCATCATCACTTCACGCTCGATATGCTCGCCTTCGGACAGGTCGACCACTTTCACCACGTCGATCAGCTTGTTGAGCTGCTTGGTGATCTGCTCCACCACACGGTCATTGCCGATGGTGGTCACGGTCAGACGTGACAGAGTCGCGTCTTCGGTCGGTGCCACGGTGAGCGACTCGATGTTGTAGTTACGCTGGGAGAACAGACCGACGACACGTGACAGGGCACCGGGTTCGTTCTCCATCAGGACGGATATGATATGGCGCATGCTCAGGTCCTCTCTGTCTTGCTCAGCCACATGTCACGCATGGAACCACGCGGAACCTGCATCGGATAAACGTGCTCGAACGGATCGACCGCGATATCCATGAATACCAGGCGATCCTTCAGCGCAAAGGCTTCGCGCATGGCGCCTTCCAGGTCGGCGTATTTCTCGACCTTCATGCCCACATGGCCATAGGCCTCGACCAGCTTGACGAAGTCAGGCAGTGACTGCATGTAGGACTGGGAGTGACGGGACTCGTAGTTCATGTCCTGCCACTGGCGTACCATGCCCAGCGACTGGTTGTTCAGACAGAGGATCTTCACCGGCAGATCGTACTGCTTGCAGGTGGAGAGCTCCTGAATGTTCATCTGGATACTGCCCTCACCGGTGACGCAGGCCACATCGGCATCGGGGAAGTTCATCTTCACGCCCATGGCCGCCGGCAGACCGAAGCCCATGGTGCCCAGACCACCGGAGTTGATCCAGCGATTCGGCTTGTTGAACTTGTAGTACTGCGCCGCGAACATCTGGTGCTGACCCACATCGGAGGTCACGAACGCATCACCGTTGGTCACCTTGCTCAGCATTTCGATAACCTGCTGCGGCTTCATCAGCGCGGAGTCATCGGTGCGGTAGCGGCCGCCGTGGCGCTGGCGCCATTCGTCGATCTGCTGCCACCAGGCGTGCAGAGCGTCCGCATCAGGCTGCTTCTTGCTGCCCTTGACCAGCTGGATCATCTCTTCCAGTACCACCTTGGCCGGGCCAACGATCGGGATATCGGCCTGGATGGTCTTGGAGATGGATGCCGGATCGATATCGATATGCACGATCTTTGCGGTCGGACAGAACTTGTCGCAGGCATTGGTCACACGGTCATCGAAACGGGCGCCCACGGCCAGGATCAGGTCGGCGTGGTGCATCGCCATGTTGGCTTCGTAGCTGCCGTGCATGCCCAGCATGCCGATGAACTGACGATCCGTACCCGGGAAGCCACCCAGACCCATCAGGGTGTTGGTCACCGGGAAGTTGAGCAGACGCGACAGCTCAGTCAGCTCGTCGCTGGCACCGCCCAGAATGACGCCGCCGCCGGTATAGATCACCGGCCGCTTGGCGTTCAACAGCAGGTCGGTCGCCTTCTTGATCTGACCGCTGTGACCACGGGTGATCGGCGTGTACGAACGCATTTTGACATGCTTGGGATATTCGTACGGATAGCGCTCGGTCGGCGTGGTCATGTCCTTGGGCAGATCGATAACCACCGGCCCCGGACGACCGCTTTCGGCAATATGGAACGCCTTGCGCACGATGGCCGGGATGTCTTCCGGACGCTGTACGCTGAAGTTGTGCTTCACCACCGGGCGGGAGATGCCCAGCATGTCGGTTTCCTGGAAGGCATCTTCACCGATCAGATGGCTCATGACCTGGCCGGTAATCACCACCATCGGGATGGAGTCGGTGAAAGCTGTTGCTATACCGGTCACGGCGTTGGTTGCACCCGGGCCGGATGTCACCAGCGCGACACCGGCCTTGCCGGTCGCACGCGCATAAGCATCCGCCATGTGAGTTGCAGCTTGCTCATGGCGCACCAGAATGTGTTGCACATCTTCCTGCTGGAACAGGGCATCGTACACATGCAGCAACGACCCGCCCGGATAACCATAGATGTACTTGACACCCTCATCTCTGAGGGCGCGTACTACCATTTCTGCGCCTGAAAGTAATTCCACTGTTGTACCCTCTACTCAGCACCGGGACTCTGCCGGTGATAACAGTTTCAGCGTTTCTGCAACGATGAACACGGCCGCTCGCGATCTGATGTTGTCGCAACCGCGATCTGCCCCTAGGGACGGTGATGGCACATGTTCGGGTGCTGGCCAGGCGAGGATCTTCTTACCTGACAGACCTGTCTGAGACTTAAGCCGGGTAGCGCTTAAAACCACCCGCGGTCTCGGGATTTCCTACCACCGCAAGTCTTGAAAACAAATAGCCGTTCATTTTCGCACCTTGACAAGCATCGATCAACCGTCTATTCCGCTCAAACCGCCATTCCGGCGTAACCTGGACAGACTGGGCGTTGCCCACCATTGGCGGTATAGTAGTTGTGACCTGAGTTTCTTTGCCGGAGAGCACAAGATGAGTATTGCCGAGATTAAAAACAAGGAGCGAGTGATCAACGAGCTGCTGCGCTTTATCCGCAAGGTGCTGGTGGAACCCGAGATCAGTGAAAAGGCGCTGGAGATTGCGCGCAAGCATCTCAACGAAAAGGACGCCAAGAACCTGATTGCCGATGAGCTGAGCTCCACCACCAACGTCAAGATTCCGGTTGAGCAGAGCGACGCCGACCGTCTGTTCCTGGAACTGTTGATCGACGTCGTACGCGACGAAAAGGCGCTCTACTAAGTCTATCCTGAACCAAGAGCACCTTGCGGACTGGCGCGTGCCTTATTCCGGCACCAGCCAGTCCAGACGCCAGTGACCACTGCCCGCGTCCGACTGCAACTGCTCCACCAGCCAGGGCGAGACCGCCGCCAGCGTCTGGTCCAGCTGCCAGGGCGGGTTGATCACCAGCATGCCGCTGCCATACATCCCCCGTTCACCGTCCCCCGGCGCCACTTCCAGTTCAGAGCACAGAATCTTGCGAATCCCGGTCGCCACCAGTGCGTCCTTCATCTGTTGCCACTGATTGGCCGGCAGCAGCGGATACCAGATCGCAAAGCAGCCGATGGGCCAGCGTCTGTAGGCCTTGTCGATGAAGCGCACCAGCTGCTGATATTCCTGTTTGACCTCGAATGACGGATCGACCAGTACGACGCCACGGTTGGGCCTGGGCGGCAACAGCGCCAGCACGCCTTCATAACCGTCACGATGATGCACGGCCACACGCTCATCCTGACGGAAGACCTGTTTCAGCGCCTCCGCTTCGGCCGGGTGCAACTCCATGATATTGATGCAATCCGCCTCCCGCGCCAGCTGCGCGGCCAGCAGGGGGGAACCGGGATAGGTATTCAGGGCGGCACCGGCATTGACCTCAGCCACCTGTTCCAGATAACCCTGTACCGCTTCGGGGACCGGCTGCTGCCAGAGACGGGCAATGCCGTCGCGGAATTCGCCGGTTTTCAGTGCCTGTTCACTGCTCAGATCATAACAGGCACGGCCGCCATGGGTTTCCAGGTAGCTCCAGGGCTTGGCCTTGCGGTTCAGGGACTGCAGCAGCAGCGTCAGGATCAGGTGTTTGTGCACATCGGCGAAGTTGCCGGCATGAAAGCCGTGCTGATAACTGAGCATAAGCGATTCCGGGACGGGCGCCACCCCCAGGCGGCGTTAGTAAACTCGAGGCACCTTCAGGTGCGGAAACTGATGTGCCAGCAGGCTGGCAATCTGCTGCAGGGTACTCCAGTCACGGGCATAAAGCACGGTATCCCCGGCTTCGGCATAGGGTCCCAGCACCCCGGGCAGCCCCGATCCGAGCTGGAACAGCGAACCCTTGGTCTGGCCGCTGCACTCGAACCGACCCGGCTGAGTGGACGAGAACAGCCAGCGATTGCCCTGCCAGACCGGCGCACGATCGGCTCCGGTATTCAGACAGATGCGCACCCGCTTGAGCACCAGCGCGTAGCCTTGTTCACCTTCACGCTGAATACGAAAGGCGTTGATGATGCTGCCCTGCCCCGCGGTAACCGACAGGCTGCCCCAGCTCCGCTCATTGTGATAGGTCACCAGCAGACGCTGTGGATCCGGGGTATGCAAGGCCGTGCCCGCACGATATTGCTGTGTCAGCAACAAGGGCGTCGACATGCGATAGTGAGGGCCCTGCAGATAGTGTTCGACCAGTGCCTGTGCCAGCACAACGCCACTCGAACGGTCATAGACGGGCACCAATGCCAGCATCAGCGGTTCTACCTGAGACTCGACAACCTCCTTATCAACAGGGGGCGGCGGAGGCGGTGCCGCACAGCCACCCAGCACCAGTACCGCCAGCAATCCCAGGCGCAGTAATTGACGGCTCATGGCGTTTTCCTCCGCTGGTGTCTGGCGTCTCGGGTCAGCGTACGCTGGCGATATATTTGGACAGATGGGCCAGCTTGTCGGGGTCATCATCCATAAAGCTGACCCGGACATCGACATAGGCCGCATCCAGTTTCGGCTCGGTGGCCTGTACCGAGGTCACAAAGCCGTTGATGCGCGCCACACTGTCACCGGACAGCTGTTCAATATCGACAACCACCTGATCCAGCACCTGGGGAAACACCCCTTCGTTCTTGATCACCACCTTGACCTCGCGCAGGTTGAGATCCTTGATGGCACAGCGGAACGTCTGCTGGCTGTTGCGCAACTGGGCCAACCCCTTGGGTTTGGCCTGGGTGCGCGCGGGTTCGGTCGTGGTTTTCTGTTGTTGGTCCGCCGCCAGCATGGCTGCGGCACGGGCCTGCTGTTCAGGACTGAGCTGCTGCCGCTTGCTCAACGCCTTGACCATTTTCTGCACCAGCTGCTCACGGGTAAAGGGCTTGCCCAGATAGTCGTTGACGCCGGCCTGAATCGCCTTGAGCACATATTCGCGCTCACCACGGCTGGTCACCATCAGGAAGGGTGTGGTTTTGTAACTGTCCTGCGCCCGGGTCCACTGCAGCACTTCAAGCCCGCTCATTTCGGGCATTTCCCAGTCGCAGAGGATAAGGTCATAGTGCTTCTGCTGCATCGCCTGCCGTGCATGCAACCCGTTTTCCACCGCCTGTACGTTGAAATCGGGAAAAGCCTCGCGCACCATTGAAGTTACGCGTTCACGGATAAAGCGGGCGTCGTCTACGACCAGAATATTCAGTTTGCTCATCGAACCCTGTTGTTCCATCACGTCTGCCTGGATGCAACACTGTCCCACAAAGCGCCCTCGGACTAAAGCCCCGATGGCGGCGCTGCAGCAAAAAACAGCTGTTTAGCTCAGATCCAGCCAAGCCGGTATCGGCCTGATTCAGCGATAAAACACCGCCAGCCAAATCGTCGTCTGCTCAGGATCGGTCCAGCTGACGCGGTGTCGGGTATGGGCAGGAAT
>CAYMHL010000098.1:0-2926 GCA_964390205.1 uncultured Marinobacterium sp. | reverse complement strand
CATCAAGGTGGCCACACCACCCACAGCAGCGGAACAGCAATCACCACCACCAGAACCGAGATCGGTAACCCCAGGCGCCAGTAGTCGCCGAATCTGAAGCCACCGGGTCCCAGGATCAACGTATTGTTCTGGTGTCCTACCGGCGTCAGGAAGGCACAGGAAGCGCCGATCGCCACCGCCATCAGGAAGGCATCCGCCTGAGCGCCCAGCGTGGCCGCTGTCCCCAGAGCGATGGGGCACATGGCCGCAGCAGTGGCAGCATTGTTGACCACACTGGAGATCAACATGGTCAGCGTCAGGATCAGGGCCAACGCCGCCAGAGTGCTGCCCTGTGCTACATGTTCCAGCAGCAGTTCGGCCACCAGGGTCGCCGTACCCGTTGTTTCCATCACCGATGCCACCGGCATCAGCGCACCGAGCAGGATAATCACCGGCCAGTCGATCGCCTCATATACCGAGCGCAGGGGAACCGTCCGTATCGCCATGGAGGCCAGCACCCCGGCCGCAAAGGCGATGGCCGTGGGCAGCAGGGCAAAGGCCGCGGCCACCACCGAAGCCAGCATGATCAGCGTCGCGGCCAGCGCCTTGCCGCGCTCCGGCATATGCAACTCACGCTCGGCCAGGGGGATACAACCGTTGTCGGCGGCAAACTCGCGCAGCGTTTCCTCGGCGCCCTGCATCAGCAGCAGGTCACCGCCCTTGATCTTCATGGTACTCAGACGTGAACGCACCCGGGCCCCCTCACGGGATACCGCCAACAGGTTCAGGCCGTAACGGCTGCGCAGCAGGATATCGCGGGCCGAACGCCCCTGGAGTACCGATTCCGTGCGCACCACCAGTTCCATCAGGATCATGCCATCACCATTGCTGCTTGACTCGGCGTTCTCCTCTCGGCGATCAGTATCCGAATCGGCCGTGGGCAGCCCTTCTGCCTCCGTGTTTTCATCCTGTTCCGGGGAATGCTTGTCGGACTCTTGTGCCTCCTCTTTGCTGGACGATTCAGCTTCTTCCAGCGCCAGCCCGAGCGCACCGACCACCCCGGTCAGCGACTCCACATCGGCCTCCAGAATCAAGATGTCGCCCTCACGCAGATAGCGACCGGACAGCGGCGCATTGATGCGCACATTGTTGCGGATCATGCCGAGAATCTGGGCATCGGCCTCGGTCAGTTCGGCATCGGCCTCACGCAGATGCATGCCGGCCAGCTTGCTGTCTTTCATCACCCTCACCTCGGTGAGGTAGGCACCGGTATCAAAGCCCTCAGTGCCCGGCTGCTTGCGTGCCGGCACCAGCCGCCAGCCCGGCAGCGCAATGAACAGCACACACAAGAGCGCCACCGCCAGCCCCACCGGGGTGAAATCGAACATCTCAAAGCCGCTGCCGATACTTTCCTGACGAAAGCCAGAGACAATCAAATTGGGCGGCGTGCCGATCAAGGTAGTCATGCCACCCAGAATGGTGCCGAAGGCCAGGGGCATCAGCACCTGCCCCGGAGTCAGATTCAGCCGTCCCGACAGCTGCATCGCCACCGGCATCAGCAGCGCCATCGCGCCGACGTTATTCATGAACCCGGACAGGAAGGCACCCAGCCCGGTCAAGGCCGCGATACTGAGCACCGGCCCCGCCTGTTTCGGCAGCACATGCCGGGTCAACACATCCACGGCGCCGGACACCTGCAATCCCCGGCTGAGCACCAGCACACAGGCCACCGTCACCACTGCCGGGTGGGCAAAGCCCAGAAACGCCTGATCGGCCTCAATCAGCCCGGTGAGCACGCAGGCCAGCAACGCACCACCCGCCACCATATCGTGGCGCCAACGCCCCCAGACAAACATCACCAGGGTGGCAAGCAGAATAAGCACGATCAGCAGCTGGTCCTGGGTCATCAAAGGCTCCCTTTATTGGTGACAGACCTGTCGACATTCGGCTCATGTGCGTGCAACAGGATACAGGTCAATATGGCAGCTGCAGCCTTTCATTGCCACTGGCCTTAATCAGCGGTTATGATCCCTCCGTGCCGGCATTGTCAGGTTCCGGCTACACCTCAAACCCTTAAACCCATGGACTGGACGAGCTGTCTGCAGGATGCACTTTGACTCAACTCCCGAGTTGTCTGCCTGCTGAACTCTTGCCCGTACCCCGTCGATTTGAAAATGGAGTTTTGATATGACTGAACAGGTCGCAACTGTAGAAAAACCCACCACCGCAGGCAGCTGCAAGCTGGTATATATTCTGTATCTGATCGGTTTGGTATTCGGCATCACCGGCGTTATCGGCGTCGTCATGGCCTATATCAACAAGAGCGATGCTCCTGAATGGCTGCAGCGCCACTATCAGTTCCAGATCCGCACCTTCTGGATCGGCTTCCTGTACCTGTTTATTGGCGGACTGACCTCAATGATCTTCATCGGCTGGTTCATTATCCTGTTCTGGGTGGTCTGGCTGATCGTGCGTTGCGTTAAGGGCATGAAGGCACTGGACCTGCAGAAGGCGCCGGACAATGTAACCGGCTGGTTCTTCTGATAGCCGATTTCGCGTCGCCAAGGCCGCATTTCTGATGCGGCTTTTTTATACTTCGCGAAGTGGACTGATCGCGATCCGTTAACGGTTAATCGCCTGGATCGCCTTGATCAGCACGTCCGGCTTGTGAACAGAGTCATAGACCGGCAGGACCTCTTTTCCCGTTTCAAAGAGCCCATACACGGCGGTTTGCGCACAGCGCACCGAGTACTCGACCGTAAACACACAGTCTTTCGGCACTTCGGCAAACTGGCCCAGAAACGCAAAGTTGGTGGCACCCTGCGGCAAAACATCCGGGCGATCGCCCTTGGCACAGGGCATGAACAGACTGTCGATAAACGGCATGGCCACCGGTATGCAGTTGACCTTGCCGGCATCCACAACCGGCCTCATCAGCTCCTGAACC
>CAYMHL010000097.1:0-8595 GCA_964390205.1 uncultured Marinobacterium sp. | reverse complement strand
CCGCCACCTTGCGACCTTTCACCACCTCGGCGGCAGCGCGCAGGTCTTCGATGCGTGAGTTGGTGCAGGAGCCGATAAATACGCGATCAAGCTGAATATCGGTGATCTTCTGATCCGCCTGCAGTCCCATGTACTTGAGCGCACGCCGGATGCCGTCCGCCTTGACCGGGTCGGATTCCGCCTCCGGGTTCGGCACCAGTGCACTGACCGGCGCCACCATTTCAGGTGAGGTACCCCAGGTCACCTGCGGCTGGATATCCTCGGCCTTGATCTCGACAACGGTATCAAAGTGAGCATCTTCATCGGAAACCAGCCCTTTCCAGGCGGCTACAGCGGCATCCCACTGATCCGGCTTGGGCGAGAACGGGCGGCCACGGAAATACTCAATCGTGGTGTCATCAACGGCCACCAGACCCACACGGGCACCCGCCTCGATCGCCATATTACAGATCGTCATGCGCCCTTCCATGGAGATGGAGCGGATGGCACTGCCGCCGAATTCAATGGCATAGCCTGTACCACCGGCAGTACCGATCACGCCGATGATGTGCAGCACCACATCCTTGGCAGTCACACCGGCACCCAATTCGCCATCCACACGCACCAGCATGTTCTTCATCTTCTTGGCGATCAGGCACTGGGTTGCCAATACATGCTCAACCTCGGACGTACCGATACCGTGAGCCAGTGCACCGAAAGCACCGTGGGTGGAGGTATGGGAGTCACCGCAGACCACGGTGGTGCCCGGCAGCGTCATGCCCTGCTCGGGGCCGACCACATGCACGATGCCCTGACGCTGATCGTTCATCTTGAATTCGGTAATGCCGAACTCGTCGCAGTTGGCATCGAGGGTTTTCACCTGAATGCGCGAGACCGGATCCACAATCTGATCCACGCCGCCGTCACGCTGGGTGGTCGGCACGTTGTGGTCAGGGGTCGCCAGGTTGGCATCGATACGCCAGGGCTTGCGGCCAGCCAGACGCAGGCCTTCGAATGCCTGCGGCGAGGTCACTTCGTGCAGAATCTGACGATCGATGTAGATCAGCGCGCTGCCGTCTTCGTTCTGGCGCACCAGATGGGCGTCCCAGAGCTTGTCGTATAAGGTTTTTCCGGCCATGTTATCTCCCCTCATGTTGTCCGGTCTCATGGCAATAGGTGATCATCCTAGTGCAGCCTTGCCCAACACACAAATTCATAATTTTTATGATTTGAATTCCGAAAAGGAATAGATAGACTAAGCCACATCTCTTCACCGGAATCAGCGATTGTATGGATACTGCCGGACTGCATGCCTTTGTCACCGTGGCCGACTGCGGCTCTTTTTCCCAGGCGGCCCAGCTACTGTTTCTGACCCAATCTGCAGTAAGTAAGCGCATCGCCCTGCTGGAAAGCCAGCTGGATTGTCGCCTGTTTGACCGTATCGGCCGTCAGGTTATGTTGACCGAAGCCGGTCTGGCGCTGCTGCCGCGCGCACGTCAAATCCTGCTGTCGATTGAGGATGCCGAACGCATGCTGGGCAATCTGTCCGGCAAGATCGGCGGGCGCCTGGCACTGGCGACCAGCCATCACATCAGCCTGCATCGTCTGCCGCCGATTCTGAAAACCTTTGTCGACCGCTTCCCCGAGGTTGAGCTGGACCTGCAGTTTGCCGCCTCGGAGGTCGCCTATGAAGGCGTCCTCAAGGGCGAGCTGGAATTGGCGCTGATTACACTGGCACCGGAGCAGGACGACCGCATTTGTGCACGTACCGTATGGCATGATCGGCTGCAGTATGTGGTGGCACGCAATCATCCGTTGGCACAGCTGAACCGCCCTTCACTCACCGAACTGAACCGTTACCCGGCCATTCTGCCCGGTGCCGACACCTTTACCCACCAGCGGGTGAGACAGCAACTGGCGCTGCAGGGACTGGAGCCGAACCTGGGCATGAGCACCGATTATCTGGATACCATCCGCATGATGGTGAGCATCGGCCTTGGCTGGAGCCTGCTGCCGGAGACCATGATCGATGACCAGCTGGTACGACTGGATACCGGCACCGAAGCGATCGTGCGCCCGCTAGGCTATATCCACCACCGTGACCGCACCCTGAGCAATGCGGCGCGGGAACTGGTCAAGCTGCTTGAACCCGGCGTTTAATCTGCACCGCGCATGGTTTAAGATCAATACCCCTCCAGCCCACGCGGAGTCCTGACAAGGTGAGCGAGCAACTATTGAACATCATGCGCCAGTGGCTCGATCAACTGGAGCAACACGGCAACGGCGAGCAACCAGGCGGCTGGGAACAACTGCAGCAGCTGCTGAACAAGGTCAATGACCGGCAACTGCCCGAGGAACATGCCGAGCTGTTGCTGAAACTGACCCGCCAGAGCGCCGGTTTCAATCGCTTCGCCACCGAGCTGCTGCAGCAGGCCGAACAGGGCGGTATCGACTCTGAACAGTTGCTTGAGCATTTCAAGCAGCATCTGGATGAGCTGACACGTGACTGGGTGTTGCACAGCTGGCAGCTGCCGGAACAGCTCGGCATGCTGCTGGGCCTGTTCAATCTGCAGCAGACACCCTGGCAGGACAGCCTGAACCAGTTTACTCAACTGCTGACAGCACTGTTGGCCAATCTGCAGCCGCTTACCCGGCCCGATCTGATCGGTCAGCTGCGGGAGTCCATCAGCCTGCTTGAGCGCTTTCAGCAGGCACGTACCGCCTACATGGCTCAACTGAGCGCTATCAATACCCTTGCGCTGGAGCGAATGAGCGAACAGCTTGAACGGGATGCCGTTACCGATATCGACCATCTGCACCGACTCTGGATCGAATGCTACGAGTCGGTGTACCAACAACGAATCGCCAGCGAAGAGTACAGCCTGGCCCTGGGTGAAATCAGCAACGCCGCCATGGCGCTGCGCCAGGGCTGGCAGCAGCAGCGCGACCGCTTCTGTTCGGCCCTGGGGCTGGTAACCGACACCCGCCATGACGAACTGGCCCTGCGCCATCATCAGTTGCGCCGACGGGTACGCACGCTTGAGCGCGAGCTGCAGCAGTTGCGCGCAATGCACGCCCCCGCTGCCGATCACAAGGACACCCATGCCCAAGATCAGTCTTGATGCCGAGCGTGCCCGCCAGCAACTGGCCGCACAAACGCAACATCTGCATGACAGCATCAGCAACCTGAGTCAGCTGGACAGCCGCCACCAGGGCGCCGAACGGGATGAAATTTTCAGCGCCGATGGCGTGCGTCTTTACCACTATCACCCCAGGGCACATTGCTCCAAAACCTCGCGCACTCAGACCCCGCTGCTGATCTGTTATGCGCTGGTCAATCGTCCCTGGGTGCTGGACCTCAGCCCCGAGCGCTCGTTTATTCGCCGCCTGTTGGATGAAGGCATTCCCGTTTACCTGATCGACTGGGGTTACCCGAGCCGCAGCGACCGTTTTCTGCAGCTGGACGATTATCTTGAGGATTATCTGGACCGCTGCGTGGACCGGGTATTGCAGCACGGCGCCGCAGAAAAACTGAATCTGGCGGGCATCTGTCAGGGGGGAGTGTTGAGCCTCTGCTATACCGCCTTGCACCCCGATAAGGTTCGCAATCTGATTACGCTGGTAACACCTGTCGACAGTGCCCAACCGAGCTTCAGACTTGGACGGCTGACAGCCCATATCGACCTGGAACTGGCGGGCGCTGCCTACGGCAATCTGCCGGGCCCGTTGCTCAACGAGATTTATCAGGCACTCAAACCGATGCGGCTGGGGCTGGAAAAGCGGCTGCAGGCGGGCAAGGAGCTGAGTGGCGATTCCGAGCGCGCACTGAATTACCTGCTGATGGAGCGTTGGCTCAATGATTGTCCGGATCTTGCCAGTGCGGCACTGCAGGAGTTTGTGCAGCTGTTTTTCAGGGACAACGCCCTGCTGAAACCGGAAGGGTTTGAACTGGCGGGGAAAACGCTAAGGATGCAGGCACTGACACAGCCTCTGCTCAATATCTTCGGTCTGTCAGACCACCTGGTGCCGCCGGAAACCGCTTCAGCATTACAGCAGATCACCGGCAGTGGCGACTACACGGAACTTGCGGTCAAGGCAGGTCATATCGGCACCCTGACCGGGCGCAGGGCTCTGGAGCAGGTCCCGACCGCCATCGCACACTGGCTCAGGCAGCGGGATTCTTAATCAGGTAACTGGTAAGCAGGCAACCGGTAAGCAGGTAACCGGCCGTAAGCGGTTTTACGCCTTGCTTGATTTACTTCCGGTTGAAGCGGCTTTAGGGCCTTCACCGGTTTTGGCTGCTTCTTTCGTCGCTTCAGTTTTGGCGGATTCGTCGGCGGCCTGTTCTTGCTCAGTCGCTTCAGAGCCTCGGGGTGCAAACATGTTCCACACCGCCATGTTCTGATCGGCAAAGCGGCCCATCATGGTCAGCGGGTTGGCCGCGCCCATCATGGTCTGCATCTGCTCGCGGATGCGGTCCTGATGTTCGAGGAAGGCGGCAATGCTCTGCTCCAGATACTGGCTCATCATCCCCTGCATGCTGTCGCCATAGAAGCGGATCAGCTGCTGCAGCACCTGGTTGGTCAGCAGGGTGCCATGCCCTTCCGCTTCCTGCTCACTGATGATCTGCAGCAGAATATTGCGGGTCAGGTCGTTGCCGGTCTTGGAGTCCTGAACCTGAAATTTCTCGCCACTGAGTACCAGCTGTTTCACGTCCTCAAGGGTGACGTAACAACTGCGCGATGTATCGTACAGGCGTCGATTGGTATATTTACGCAGAATCCGCACGGCCGCTTCTCCTGTTCCACTCTGACTCATCCACACTTTCCATTCAGTCGGCGTCGCGCTTGTCCTTCCCGTACTGACTCATCATGCCGAAAAGCAGTTTCTGGAAGGCTTCCATCGAGCCGATACCACTGTTGAGGTAGGGTTTCATCAACGTCAGCGGGTCGTAACCTTCCACACCCGCATTCATCTGTTCCCGGACCTTATCGATCATCTCTTGTTGCAGCGCAGTAACATCCGGCAGCCCCAATGCCTGGCGCAACTCTTCGGGCGTCATTTCGATATCGATTCTGAAATTCATACGCGTTCACCCGATCTCCTGAGGTTTACTTCATACTATAGCAATGACCTCTTAAAACAACATCATCAGCTATTTTGCTGCGCTTTTTCCGGGTAAATCCAGATCGATGCCAACACAATTGCCAGTACCGAAACCCCTGCCGCCAGTACAAAGGTCTGTGCACCCCAATCGTTCCAGAGCTGTCCCGCCAGGACGGCGCCCAGCGCGCCTCCGGCACCGAAACCCAGGCTTGAAAACAAGGCCTGCCCTCGCCCCTGTGTCGAAGGTGAAAAATAATGCTGCACCAGCGCAATACCCACCGCATGTACACTGCCGAAGGTCGCTGCATGCAGCAACTGGGCAAACAGCATCACCATCAGCTGTTCGCTAAACCAGGCGGTCAGCGACCAGCGCAGTACGCACAATGCCAGACTCACCAACAGTATTCCACGCAGACTGAAGTGCTCCAGCAGTCGTGGCATCAGCGCAAACAGCACTACTTCTGCCACGACTCCCAACGCCCAAAGCAGCCCTATCTGGCCGCGATCATAGCCCAGATCCTGCATCATCACGCTGTAGAAGGTGTAGTAAGGCCCGTGACTGAGCTGCACCAGAAAACAGACCAGAAAAAACACCAACACCTGAGGCTGACGCAGGATAGGCCCGATGGCGCCAGCCCTCCCGGTCTCTTGAGTCAGCTGCTCGGCACGAGCATCAATCAGCAGGGCGTTCAACCAGATCAACACCAGTAACACCAGCACCATCAACGGCAGATACGCGATACTGATCCAATCCAGCAACCAGCCAACCAGCACGACAGCCAGAATAAACCCTACCGAGCCCCAAAGCCGAATACGACTGTATTGAGCTCGGTTTTCACCGAGATAATTCAGCGTTATGACTTCAAACTGCGGCAGCACTGCATTCCAGAAGAAACTGAACAACGCCATCACCACTGCGATGCCCAGCGCTTCCGTCTGCCAGAAAATCGCCACAAAACAGATCCAGCTGGCCAGCGCGCCAAGGCGCACGATGGCGACACGCCGCCCCGTAAGGTCGGCCAGCCACCCCCATACATTGGGTGCCAGCACACGCGACACATGCAGAATACCCATCAACCAGCCGATCGCGGCCGCGCCCAGCCCCAGCGACTGCAGGTATAGCGTCCAGTAGGGCAACAGCGTACCGAGCAGCGCAAAATAGAACAGGTAGAATCCGGAGAGTCTGAAATAGGGCATGGCGCACCGATAAATTGAAAAAGCCGGCACAGGGCCGGCTTGAGTATCAGCGTGGCAGCTTGTGTTTACAAGCCGTCGAGGGCGTTCACCACGTACTGCGGCAGCGCAAAACTGGCCACATGCAGTGCAGGGTTGTAGTAGCGTGTTGCAATGCCACTGCGCTCGAAGCGCTCGCGAATAGTGTCCACATCCAGCTGACGCAGCTCGACATTGTCGCTTGCCCAGGCAAATGCCATAACGCCACAGGCATAGGTCGGTACCGCCGCATTGTAGAAACTCTGGTCGGCAAAGTACGGCCCCAGGCGTCGACGGGTGGTAATGACCTCATCCTGCTGCATGAAGGGCACGCCATTCTGCGCCACAAAGACACCCCCTTCGTTCAGGCAGCGCTTGCAGCCTTCATAGAAGCGGCTGGAGAACAGCACTTCGCCCGGCCCGACCGGATCGGTGCAGTCGGAGATGATCACGTCGAATGTTTCCTGACACTCATTGACGAACTCGACGCCGTCGGCAATGACGATATTGGCGCGGGGGTCATCAAAGGCACCGGCCGAATGGTTCGGCAGGTATTCCTTGCACATGTCAATCACGGCCTGGTCGATCTCGACCTGAGTCACATGCTCGACGCTCGAGTGACGCAGGACTTCACGCAGGATACCGCCGTCACCGCCGCCAATAATCAGTACACGCTTGGCGTTGCCGTGGGCCAGAATCGGCACGTGGGTCATCATTTCGTGGTAGATGAACTCGTCACGCTCGGTGGTCTGAATGATGCCATCCAGCGCCATCACCGTGCCGAATTCACGGTTACGGAAAATGATCAGCTCCTGATGCTCGGTGCGATGCTCGAACAGCACCTCGTCCAGGGTAAAGCTTTGACCGTAACCGGCGTACAGCTTCTCAAGATAGGTAGTCGTCGTCATCAATACTCACCTTGCCACGCAGGATCTCTTCAACATTTACTTGTGTCGGCGTAAACGCAGCTTCAAGCACGGGAACCGCCTTGGCCGGTTCCGACTCACCACACATGAATACGTCGAAAGCCGCAAAGTTGCGCTCGGGCCAGGTGTGCACACTGATGTGTGATTCAGCCAGCACCGCCACCCCTGAAATACCGCCATTGGGGGTGAAATGGTGCAGATGGATATGCAGCAGTGTTGCCTTGGCCGCCTTGATCGAATCACGCAGTGCCTTTTCCATCACCTCAAGATCATCCAGGCGGGATGCACCGCGCAGATCGATGATCAGGTGAGTACCGGCATAACGGTGACCGTCACGCTCGATGAAGTAATCCAGTCGCTCTTCATCGTCGCCCTGAGAATAGGCGGGCCAATCGGCAACACTGCCTGCAGCCTCTTGGTCGTTCACTTCAGACGCCAGGTCTATCGCTTCTTGCATGGGGATGACTCCAGACAAGTCTGTGCTTACACAGAGTTCAGAAAAACAAAAACCCAACCTTCCGGGCTGTGCCTGGGTAACATTCAAGCGTTACTGCCACTGGCTGAGATGCGTCATCAGGCACCGTCCAGATCGCTTCATGAACCCCGCACACCCCAAAGGGTTGGGACGTATCGATTTATGCCGCCTTTATACCGCGTTATGCTCAAAATTCAAGCAAAAACCGTGTCAGCGTCATAAAATTTTAACCCTGAGCCAGTAATTTCAATCAGTTAGCGCTCAGAGCTGTTTCAGCACCGGCAAGCCGGATTCGACATCCGCATTCTGCCCGCGGTCGCGCAAAAGGTGATCCAGCAGCACTATTGCCATCATCGCTTCGGCAATCGGCGTGGCACGTATACCCACACAGGGGTCATGACGCCCCTTGGTTATCACTTCAATTGCTTCACCCGAGGTATTGATACTGCGCCCCGGCAGATGCAGGCTCGACGTTGGCTTGAGTGCAATATGCGCTTCAATGGCCTGACCGGTGGAAAGCCCCCCGAGAATGCCGCCGGCGTGATTGGACAGAAAACCCTCGGGCGTCATCTCGTCACGGTGCTCGGTACCCTTCTGGTTGACGACGGCAAAGCCATCACCAATTTCGACACCTTTAACCGCATTGATGCTCATCAGTGCATGGGCCAGATCTGCGTCCAGACGGTCAAAGATCGGCTCTCCCAGCCCGACAGGAACACCGGTCGCCTGCACCGAGATACGGGCACCGATGGAGTTGCCCTCCTTGCGCAGGGCATCCATGTAGGCTGCCATTTCAGTCGCCGCTTCGGCATCCGGCGAGAAGAAGGGGTTGCGCCCAACCTCATCCCAGTCAAAGCGGCTCTTGTCGATGGCAATGGGACCCAGCTGCGACAGATA
>CAYMHL010000096.1:0-8991 GCA_964390205.1 uncultured Marinobacterium sp. | reverse complement strand
TCGCCCGGGGTTATAAAGGGCTGAGCCCGACGAGCCTGCTCGTTCTCCTGCCGCACAAACGAAAAAACCGGCACCTTTCGGTAACCGGCTTTCTCTAAATTTGGTAGCGGGGGCTGGATTTGAACCAACGACCTTCGGGTTATGAGCCCGACGAGCTACCAGACTGCTCCACCCCGCATCAACTTGATGACGCGTATATTAAGGATTGAAGACGCTAAGGTCAAGTCCTTGTTACACTTTATTTTTCTGTTTGCGGATCTGCTCGGCCTGATACCAAGTAATGAACTCCGACAGCAGCCTTTGCTGTCTGGGTTCCAGCCCTGAGAAGTCGGCACACCATAAGAGTCCTGTCTTGCGGATCAGGCGCAGGGTACAGTCCACCTGGTGAATCAATTTGCCGGTTCTGAACCTGAGGCGGGCCGGGTAGTAGCGCAGCGTCAGTTGGGCGTCGGTGGTGAAGGCGATCCCGGTGGCGGAGAGATTATCGATCTTGACGGCCTGGCCGTTGACCTGCACCCGCAGGGGTGTGCTTTCATCCACTTTCAAACGAAAGGCGCGGCGTCCACTGTCGGCAATGTCGGGAATATGGATTTTGGGTTTCATTCTAGGGCCCGCTTTTCCAGCACAAATTCGATACGGCGATTGATGGCACGGTTCTCGGCCGATGTATTGGGTACCAGTGGCAGTGATGAGCCGTAGCCGGTGGCCGTCAGACGTTTGGGATTGATGCCGGCATCTACCATGTAGCGTAGCACCGTCGTGGCTCGAACTGCGGACAACTCCCAGTTGGACGGAAACTGCGGAGTACTGATCGGGATATCATCAGTATGGCCTTGGATTTCCAGTTTATAGTGGGGGTTCTGGGACAGCGTTTCCAGCAGCGCATCCAACATCGGCAGCATGGCATAGTTGAAGGTGGCGGAGCCGGACGTGAACAGCAGCCCGCCCTTGACGCGCAGAGACAGCTTGCCGTCCTTGGGCGTACCGATCTCGACAGCTTCCTGCATCTGCATCTGTTCAAAGGCGTCGTCCAGATCCTGGTTCAATCGCTCCCAGTCCAGCTGCATGGCACGTGCCCGGCGTTCGGCTTCGGTTTCCTCGTGTTCATCGGTGCTGCCTGACTGATCGGGTGGCTGCAGGGGAGAGTCATTGATGTCCGTGTCCCGGGTCGTGGGCGCATTGTGTTCCAGAGGTACGATGCTGTTGGGTGCACCGGATACCGCACGTTGGAAAGCGGTCTGAAAGGATTTCACCGCTTCGGCAAAGCGCTCCTTTTCGACATTGGACATGGAAAACAGCAGCACGAAAAACACCAGCAGCAGGGTCATCAGGTCGGCGTAGGTCATCAGCCAACCGGGAGAGCCCGAATCTTCAGTGAGTTCGCGCCGGCGGCTTCTCATGTACGCTCCTTGGTTGCCTGAGACGCTGCCTTGTCGGCGTTCGCCTGCTTGCCGATTTTGATCGGCTTGCGTTGGGCTTCCGGCAGGTATGACGCCAGCTGTTCATACACATGCATATAGTGATCATTGGTGAGGATGCTGATACAGCCTTCACGGATGATCTCCAGGTTGGTCACTTCCGCCAGTGTACGGGCATGCAGCTTGCCGGCGATCGGCAGAAATACCATGGTGGCCAGCAGCGAACCATAGAAGGTAGTCAACAGGGCCACCGCCATCGCCGGGCCGATGGTATCGGGGTTGGACAGCTGGCTGAGCATCTGAATCAGACCGATCAGGGTACCCAGCATGCCGAAAGCGGGGGCATAGGCGGCCATTTTACGGAATACGTCCTGCACCGTGTGATGGCGCGCCATCAGGGAATCGATCTCGTTCTGCAGCGTATTGCGAATGACCTGTTCGGACGCGGCCTCCGACAGCAGGTTGCAGGCGCGCTTGAGCACATGGGAGTCACTCTCCACGTCGCCCAGCTTGAGCAGACCGTGGCGGTGAGACACGCGGCTCAGCTCCAGCATGGTATCGATCATCTCCTGGGGGTTGGTGTTGTCCCGGGTAAAGACGATCCAGGCCGCCTTGAACGCATTGAGCACGTCCTTGAACTGCACGGTCAGCAGAGTCGCAGCAATGGTACCGCCGGCCACGATCATCAGGCCGGGGACGTTAACGAAGACATCGGCGTTGCCGCCCAGAAAAATAGCGCTGATGATCAGAGCAAGACCTGAGATAATGCCCAGAAGCGATGCGAAATCCATGAACGTGAATACCCTGAATCAGTCGATGATTGGCTGCCGAAAACGAAAACCGAGTATAACAACAGCGAGACGATGACGTCAGACTACTTTATTGGCCTGCCGCAATGGAAGCATCCGGAGTGGAGCAGCAGCCTGCTGCAGGACCCTGATCAGGGGGATCTGGAGCAGTACGCCGCCAGCTTCAATTCAGTGGAGGGCAACACCACCTTCTATGGGCTGCCCGGTGAGGCTGCTGTACGCCGCTGGGAAGAGGCCACGCCACCCGGATTCCGTTTCTGTTTCAAGTTTCCGCAAAGCATCAGCCATCAGGGTGCATTGCGTCACGTGAGCGCCGATCTGGGCCATTTTCTTGACCGGCTGCAGCCGCTGGCACCCAAGCTGGGCATGCTCTGTCTGCAGTTGCCCTCCCGGTTCGGACCGGATCAGTTGCCGGACCTTATCCGTTTTCTGGGTGAGCTGCCGGCGGGGCTGAGGTATGGGGTCGAAGTACGCCATCTGGCCTTCTTCCAGCGTGGCGATGCCGAAAAACGATTCAATGAGGCGTTGCAGGCGTTCGGGGTCAATCGAATCAGTTTCGATACCCGGGCGTTGTTTGCCAACCCTCAGTCCGACCCGATTACCCGTGAAGCGCTGGAGCAGAAGCCGAGGCTGCCGCTACGGGTGCTGGCAACCGCAGAGGCACCGATGCTGAGGTTCATCTCACCGCTGGATCTGCAGCAGGGGCAGCGCTGGCTGCAGCCCTGGATTGATCAGGTGCTGCGTTGGCTGAGCGAGGGCAAGACACCGTTCATCTTCATGCATACGCCCAACAATGGCCAGGCACCTGAGCTGGCGCGCTGGTTTGCCCAGCAGTTGCAGCAGCGCCAACCGAAGCTGACGACAGGGTTCCATGACTGGGCCGAACGTAGATGGGTACAGCGCCAGCCGGGTCTTTTCTGAAGCCGTCTGCCGACTTCAGTGCAGTGCGTTGGGCTGAGCCAGAGTGAAAGCGGGAATCAGTGCATCGAAGCGGTTGCCATCGGCAGTTTCCATGCGGTACAGACCCTGCATGCTGCCGACTTCGGTCGCCAGTACGGTGCCGCTGGTGTATTCGTAGGTGTGTCCCGGTTCGATCACCGGTTTTTCCCCCACGACACCTTCGCCTTCCACTTCCTGAACGTGTTCGTTGCCGTCGGTAATGCGCCATTTGCGGCTCAGCAGCTGCACGCTTTCCGCATTCTGGTTGCTGATGCTGATCCGGTAGGAGAACACGAAACGGTGTGCCTCCGGCTCGGACTGGTCCGGCAGATAGGTGGTGACAACATTGATCTTGATATTGCGGCTGTACTCGGTGGCATCCATCAGTAAAGGACTATCCTCTCGGGTTTATTCGCTTGAAGACGGCGTGTCGGCCGCGTCGGTCAGAGCATCGCTGATCGCCACGAATTGGGCCAGGGTCAGGCGTTCGGGGCGCAGTCCCGGATCGATTGCCAGGGCTTCCAGCTGCTCGGCGCTGATCAGTGGCTTGAGGTTGTTGCGCAGAGTCTTGCGGCGCTGACCAAAGGCGGTGCGGACCACATTCTGCAGCTGCTTCACATCCTTCGCCGGAACCGGCGGCTCGGCATAGGGCACCAGACGTACGATGGCAGAGTCCACCTTGGGTGCCGGTGAGAAGGCGCCGGGCGGGACGATGAACAGAGGCTCTACACGGCAGTAATACTGCGCCATGATGCCCAGTCGGCCGTAATGGTTGTCACCGGGCCCGGCCGCCAGGCGGTCGACCACTTCCTTCTGCAGCATGAAATGCATGTCCTGAATCAGGCCATTGAAGCTGAGCAGGTGGAAAATCAGCGGTGTGGAGATGTTGTAGGGCAGGTTGCCGACAATGCGCAGCGGGCGGTCATCCTGCTTCAGACCGGCAAAGTCGAATTTCAGCGCATCCGCTTCATGGATGTTGAAGGTGTCGGCATGGCGGAAGAACTGGGTGCGCAGTACCGGGATCAGGTCGCGGTCCAGCTCGACCACATCCAGTTCACCTTGACAGGCGTCAAGCAGTTCCTCGGTCAGCGCGCCGAGACCGGGACCGATTTCGACCAGGTGCTGGCCATGCTGAGGGTTGATGGCGCGGATGATGCGGCCGATCACGCCCTGATCGTGCAGAAAGTTCTGACCAAAGCGTTTGCGCGCCTTGTGCCCTGCGGGTTTTTTACTCATGAAGTCAGTTACCTGATTGGTGTCGTGCCATATCCAGCGCGAACTGAACAGCGGTTTGCAGACTGCCCACATCGGCCCGACCGGTGCCGGCCAGATCCAGTGCAGTACCGTGATCAACCGATGTACGGATGATCGGCAGCCCCAGGGTGATGTTGGCGGCACGACCAAAGCCCTTGTACTTGAGTACCGGCAGCCCCTGATCGTGGTACATGGCCAGCACCGCATCAGCCTCTTTCAAATGATGCTCGGTAAACAGGGTATCAGCCGGCAGCGGGCCGATCAGCTGGGCACCGCGGGCACGGAAGTCGTCCAGCACCGGGGTGATGGTGTCGATCTCTTCGCGGCCCATATGACCGCCTTCACCGGCATGGGGATTGAGGCCGGCCACCAGTACCCGCGGATGGCGGATGCCGAAGGAGCGGCTCAGATCGTGCAGCAGCACTTCGATCACCTCTTCCAGCAGCGGGCGCGTAATCGCGGCGGGTACGGCTGCCAGCGGCAGATGTGTTGTCGCCAGCGCAACCTTGAGGCCTTCGGTGGCCAGCATCATCACCACCTTGTGGCTGCCGGTCATCTCTTCGAGAAACTCGGTGTGACCACTGAAGGGGATGCCGGCATCGTTGATGACGCCCTTGTGTACCGGAGCCGTGACCAGCGCGTCAAAGGTGCCGGCCATACAGCCCAGCGTTGCCTCTTTCAGAGTGCTCAGCACATAGGCGGCGTTGGCCGGATTCAGTGTGCCGACCTGGCTCGGTGCCGTCAGCCCGACGGGCTGACAGTAGAGGCTGCCCGGCGGAGCCGGCTGTGCCGGTTCGGCCGCATGAAAGGGCAGGATCTGCAGCGGCAGGCCCAGCAGCTCGGCGCGGGCCTGCAGCAGTTCAGGATCGGCGATGGCGATAAGCTGGCAGGCATGAGCCTGTTGCGCCAGCTGGACGCAGAGCTCGGGACCAATGCCGGCCGGCTCGCCGGGGGTGATGGCAATACGGGGACAGCTCACGTTAAATCTTGCGCTCGATATAGGCCTGGGAACGGATTTCACGCAGCCAGTTGCTCAGCTCTTCAGTGAACTTGCGCTGACGGATACTGCTGCGTGCCTGTGAGGTCAGCATCTCTTCACCCAAGTCCTGGGTGCGGTAATCCTGAACCTGCAGGATATGCCAGCCGAAGCGGGATTCGAAGGGTTCGCTGATCTCGCCCTTGGCGGTGCTGTTCATCACCTGCTCGAACTCGGGCACCATCTGACCGTTTTGGGTCCAGCCCAGATCACCGCCTTGAGAACCGCTGGCGGCATCATCGCTGTAGCGGCGTGCCAGTTCATCAAACGGCTGGCCTTCGCGCAGGCGCTGGTAGAGGTCGTTGATCAGCCGGCGGGTCTGCTCGGCGCTGCGGATCTCGTTGGGGCTCAGCAGGATATGACGTACCTTGGTCTGCTCAACCAGCTGCACCTTGCCGCCACGCTTGTCTTCCACCAGCAGCAGGTGGAAGCCGCCCGGTGTGCGTACCGGCTGGCTGATCTCGCCCGGAGACAGCTTGCTGATGGCGCGGGCCAGGGCTTCAGGCAGTTCGGATTCACGACGCCAGCCCAGTTCGCCGCCCTGGAGGGCGTTGGGTGCATTGGAAACGGCAATGGCCAGTTCGGCAAAGGGGGTGCCCTCAACCAACTGACGGCGTGCATCCGCTGCCTTCTGTTCGGCTTGACTGATCATCTCGGGGGTGGCGTTTTCCGGCAGGGCGAACAGGATATTACGCAGCTGGAACTCGGCCTGCACTTGTTGCTGACCCAGTTCCGAGTTGAGGAAACTCTGCACTTCCTGTTCGGATACGCTGATGCGGCGGTTAACGCTGCTCTGCTGAACCTGAGTGAGCAGAATTTCGCGACGGATCTGCTCCCTTGCCAGGGCATAATCCTGGCCCTCGGCAATCAGCGCTTCGCGGAACTGCTCAAGGGTCAGGTTGTTTTGTGCTGCAATGCGGTTCAGGGCTTCATTGAGCTGACGATCGGAAACACGAATACCCTGGCGTTCCGCAATCTGCAGCTGAATGTTTTCCAGAATAAGGCGGTCCAGCACCTGCTGGCGCAGTACATCCTCCGGTGGCAGCCGGGTCTCTTCACGGGCACCGATCTGTTGGCGAACCAGCTCCAGGCGCTGATCCAGTTCGCTGGCCAGCACGATATCGTCATTGACGATCGCAGCAACACGGTCCAGTACTTCGGCCTGCAGCGAGGCCAGGGGAGCGGTCAGCAGCACCAGGGCCAGCAGGGGCTGTCTGAGTTTAGAAAGCGCCATTCTCATCCTCGTCATATCCGGTGATATCTTTCAGGAATTCGCGTCCTTCGCCCTGGCCGAAAGCGCCAAGACCACGCAGTACGAACTGCAGGAAGATACCAGTATCAGTTTCAAATTGGTCGACAACACCCACTTCGTCCGGGTCGACAACCCAGCTTCGGCCAGTCACACTGACCTTCCAGCAGCAGCTGGCGTATTCGACACCCAGCAGGGTCTCAAGGTTCTCATTGTTGTCCAGATCCTGCTGCCAGCGGCCATAGCCGGTCCAAGCGTTACTGAGCGGCCAGCGGAACGCCAGATCCAGCTGCTGGTGGGCAGAGGGGTTCTGTGGGTTGTCTTTGTATTTTTCCAGGTTGTCGCGATAGTTCAGGTAGAACAGGCGCTTGTCGCCCGGTAGATAACTAAGCTTGTAGTTGTGTTCAAGTAGTTCGTAACTGTCCCGATCCACCTCACCGTTGTGGGTCAGGCGCAGGTTGCGGGTGAAGTTCCAGTTGGCCAGAGTCGCCAGGTTGGAGCTGCTTTCTGTACCGCCGTTTATGCCATCGCCGGGACGTCCAGCGTATTCACGGTCGGCAAAATAATGTGCCTGAGCCACGCCCACCCGCAGTTTCTCGATGCCCTGCTCCGAATATACAGCGCTGGACAGACCTAGGCTTGCCTGCTGGGTATCGGCGACACGGTCGTTGCCACTCCAGCCGGTTTCATGAAACAGGTTGTAATAAGTAAAGCCGAGCTTAGAGGAATCAAACAAGGGAATTCCGTCCTGTTCATCCGCATCGATGTCAGCATGTAACAGGAACAGTCGCGGCTCCAATGTTTGGGTGTATTGACCGTCTGCAAGCTCGAAATCACGTTCGAGAATAAGCCCTGAGTCAAGGCTGACAATACCGGCGCTGACCGAATGAGCCCCTGCTCGAGAAGGGTCGCGCTCGTTGTCCAGATCGTATGTGGAATGCCAGAAGGTGGCGGCCGGCCGCACGTAACCCCAAGGGCTTTCAAATGCTGTACCCAGGCGTGGGCGTATGTGGAGACGGTCACCGGTGGTAGCAGCAGCATCGCGACTTGTTTGGCTGGCTGCAGGGTTTCGCGTGGGTGAATGGATGCTGTCCAGATCACGTTCGAAACGGGTATATTCGGCGCTGTAATCCAGGTCAAACAAGCCTGCGATGTGGCTCTGACGACCATTTAACAGCAGCTGAGGTACCCGCTCGTATGGCGTTGAGCCGTCAATGGTCTGGTAGCTCTGCGTGCGCAGAGCCAGGTTCCAGCCTGGCTGCAGGTAGCGCAGCTCGAACAGCTGATCCAGGTGATCGTCACGCTGTACCTCCAGGCTGGTGCCCAGATCCTCGAAATAATCATCATCACTGACCCGAGTGAAGTCGATCCGGCTGTAGAGGCTGTCCATCGGTCTGCCGCTGTGCTCGAAACCGAACAGCCAGCGGTCGTCGCCATACTGGTCATCATCCGACAGCCAGCCGTTGCTGAGGCTGTTGTGCGACCAGCTGTTCATGTAGCGGAACTCGTTTTCCAGCAGCAGGCCGCGTTCGCCGATGTGGCGCAGCGTCAGGGTGTCGTCGTAATTTTCCGCCAGATTGAAGTAGTAGGGGATGGCAATATCCACACCGTCGCTTTCGGAGTAGCCAAAGCTCGGGTAGAGGAAGCCCGACTGGCGGCGATCATCGATCGGGAACGACAGATAAGGCGTGTAGAGTACCGGTACGCCGGCGATATCCAGGGTGGCATGGCGGGCTACGCCACGGCCGGTTTCGGGATTCAGTTCGATATTGTCGGCGGCGATCTGCCAGGCGTTGCTGCCCGGTTCACAGTAGGTGATCGCGCCTTCGCTCAGCTCAACCCGGCGGTCGCCATAGCGGGTAATCTGCTCCGCCTGACCGCGCATGTGCTCCTGGTGCATCACATACTGGGCATTGTAAAAGCGGGTGTCGCCGCTGAGCATGTTGGCATCGGCCTGTTCGCTGGTCAGCAACAGGCCTTTCTCGCGGTAGCGTACCTGACCAAACAGGCGTGCATTGCTGGCCTGCTGGTCATACTCGCCGCGGGTACTGGTGATCAGCCGACCACCGCGCTGCAGCTGGATGCCACCTTCAAGCTGGGTCAGTCCGCCTATTTCGGTGGATGAGGTCAGTGCGTTGACATAGATCGGCTGCTGCTCGAAGGGACGGTCATCTTCAAGGAAGGCAAATTCGGGTTCCACATAGCGGCCACGGCAGGCGCCCGGCGCCTCTCCGGGGGCGTAGGCATACCAGTCCAGCGCGGCTGCCGAGGCAGGCACCAGCGGGC